>CANJMQ010000122.1 GCA_947475225.1 Bradyrhizobiaceae bacterium | reverse complement strand
CGCCCATGGTCGACAGCATCTCGGAGCGCATGTCCTGCGCCGAGTCCATCGGGTTCATGGGGAAGTAGCCGCCCTTGGTGCGCATGCGGTGGCCCATGTTGCCGGTGTCGTAGTCGCGGTCGGAGTTCGACGGCAGCTCGACGGAGTCCAGCTTGAAGCCAGTGTTGTAGGGAGTGACGGCGAACTTGACGTCGTCGAAGATGAAGAATTCGGCCTCGGGGCCGACGAACACGGTGTCGCCGATGCCGGTGGACTTGAGGTAGGCCTCGGTGCGCTTGGCGATCATGCGCGGGTCACGCGAGTAGCCTTCGCCGGTGCCGGGCTCGAGGATGTCGCAGAACACGGCGAGCGTGGTCTGGGCATAGAACGGGTCGAGGTGGGCCGAGCTTGGATCCGGCATGAGCACCATGTCGGACTCGTTGATGGCCTTCCAGCCGGCGATCGAGGAGCCGTCGAACATCAGGCCCTCGGCCCAGGCGTCCTCGTGCATCTGCGAGACGTCCATGGTGAGATGCTGCATCTTGCCGCGCGGGTCGGTGAAGCGCAGGTCGACGTACTTGACGTCCTTTTCCTTGATCAGTTTGAGGACGCCGGAAACGTCCATGGGCTTGCTCATGATGATCTTCCTCTGGTCTTGAGATTGGTTGTTGTCGGTTTTCTAGAGCGCGTCCGGGCCGGACTCGCCGGTACGGATGCGGATGGCTTGCTCGATGTTGGAGATGAAAATCTTGCCGTCGCCGATGCGGCCGGTGCGCGCGGCGTTCTGGATCGCCTCGACGGCGCGCTCCACGAACTCATCGGCCAGCACCACCTCGATCTTCACCTTGGGCAGGAAGTCCACGACATACTCTGCGCCGCGGTAGAGTTCGGTGTGGCCTTTCTGGCGACCGAAGCCCTTGGCCTCGGTCACGGTGATGCCTTGCAGGCCCACTTCCTGGAGCGCTTCCTTCACCTCATCGAGCTTGAAGGGCTTGATGATTGCTTCGATCTTTTTCATGACAGACGATAGCCTCGCGCGTTGTTGCGTAACAGCTTGCACGGCCCGTGCCAGATTCTTTGGGCTTTGAATTCAACTGCTTGACAGATTCGCCTGATTATTGAGCAGGTAGGGATGATTAAAAATTGACCCGTCTGATTAAATTTCGAACTTTTTTTCCGCGAGCGCTGTGACGGGGTCAGACCATTCCCCTTCCGGCCAATCCGCTCTAGCCTTCCCGATCATGAGAACTGAACTGCTGACACCGACGGAAATGTACCGGGCCGATGCACTGGCCGTGCAGGCGGGCGTCCCCTCGCTCGCCCTGATGGAGAGCGCCGGGCGGGCGGTGGCCGAAGAGATCGTCCGCCGTTACGGCGCGCGTCCCAGCCTCGTGCTGTGCGGGCCGGGCAACAATGGCGGGGATGGATTTGTCGTCGCGCGATTTCTCAAGACCTGGGGCTGGCCGGTTCGGTTGGCGCTGCTGGGCTCCCGGCAGGCGCTGAAGGGCGATGCGGCGACCATGGCGGCGCGCTGGGACGGGCCGTTGGAGGAGGTGGAGGAGGTTCAGGGCGCGGGCCTGATCATCGACGCCCTGTTCGGAGCGGGGCTGTCGAGGGACTTCCCGGCAGAACTGGCCGCTGTCATCAACGGGGCGGGCTGCCCGGTCGTATCGGTGGACGTTCCATCGGGGCTGGACGGGCTGACCGGGCATCCCAGGGGTGCCAGCGTGAAGGCGGATGTGACGGTCACATTTTTCCGCAGGAAGCCCGGCCACGTGCTGCTGCCGGGGCGCACCCTCTGCGGCGAGGTGGTCGTGGCGGATATCGGCATTCCTGAATCAGTCTTGCAGGAGATCCGCCCAAGGGATTCCATCAACTGGGAAATCCGACCTCCACAACCCGCCGCGGAACGCCACAAATATGGCCGCGGCCATGCCGTGGTGGTGTCGGGCGGGCCGCTTCACACTGGTGCATCACGACTGGCGGCCGAGGCCGCTCTGAGGAGCGGGGCAGGGCTGGTGACGATCTCCGGCGCCCGCGAGGCGCTGGCTGTGCAGGCCGCGCACGTCTCGGCCATCATGCTGTCCGACGTCGATCTTTCCAAGCTTCTGGCAGACCGGCGCAAGAATGCCGTGTGCATTGGCCCGGCGGCGGGGGTTGGCGCCGATACCCGCGACCTCGTGGAGACCGTGCTGATGAGCGGGGCGGCGACCGTGCTCGATGCCGATGCGCTGTCGTCCTTTGCGGAGGAGAGCGGGCGGTTGTTCCGGCTCGTGAAACTGGGCGTGAGCCGGCCGGTGGTGATGACCCCGCACGACGACGAATTCTCTCGCATCTTCAAGAGAGTAAGCGGCACAGATGAATCAAAGATTGAACACGCGCGGAAGGCTGCCCAGCTCTCCGACGCGGTGATCATCCTGAAAGGGGCGGACACGGTGATCGCCGCCCCTGACGGCCGCACCCGGGTGAACGTCAACGCGCCGCCGTCGCTGGCCACGGCGGGCTCCGGTGACGTACTGGCGGGGATCGTGACGGCCATGCTGGCCCAGGGGATGCCGGGTTTCGAGGCTGCCTGCGCCGCCGTCTGGCTGCACGGCGATGCCGCCAGCCGGCATGGTCCCCGCGGGCTGACCGCCGAGACGCTGCTGAAGAGCCTATGAACCGTTCCCTCGTCCTGCTGCTGGTCACCGGGCTGGCCTTCGGCTGCAATTTTCCGCTGGGCAAGCTGGCCGTGGCTGCCGGGGTGAGTCCGGCGCTGTGGGCAGCGGTGATCTGCCTCGGCGCGGGCGTTGCCGTGGGGGTGGCGGCGCGGCTGTTCGAGGCCTCCGGCACCGTACCAGGACTTTACCGTTATGCAGCGATCTCGTCGGTCATCTCCAATGTCATCCCGCTGGCGCTCACCTTCGCGGCCATCCCGCACATCGGCAGCGGACTGGCGGCCATCATGGTGGCGACCTCTCCCGTGACGACGGCCATCCTCTCCATGGCACTGAGGGTCCGGCCGCCAAGCCCGCTGGGCCTGATCGGCATCGCCGTGGGCCTTGCCGGGGCCGTCACCATCGTCATCGCCCGCAATGCCGGCTTTGCGGCGGGGGAGTCGCGGTGGCTCCTTCTGGCGGCGCTGATCCCGGTGTTCCTCGGGGCTGGCAACGTCTACCGCACGGTGGGCTGGCCAAGGGGGGCGGGCCCGATGCGGCTGGGTGCCACGATCAACCTCGCCGCCGTGCTGCCACTCCTTCTGCTGGCCTGGGCAGTGGGCGGCCTGTCGCTGGCACCGCTGGCGGCCATTCCGGCCGTCGTGGCGGGGCAACTCACCGCCTCCACGATCATGTATTTGACCTTCTTCCGCCTTCAGGCGGTGGGCGGGCCCACCTATCTCTCCCAGATCGGCTATGTGGCGGCAGCGGTCAGCGTGGGCGTGGGAGTGGGTTTCCTCGGCGAGCGCTACCCGCCCATGGTGTGGGCGGGCATTGCCGTTGTGGCGCTCGGCATCGGCCTCACCACTCTGGCGCAGGTCAGCGGCCCGCGGCGGGCCTGAGCCAAGCCGGACCCGGCGTTTTCTTCACTGGCATACCGAAAACCCCTCTGCTATAGACCGCGCCCATTGCAACGGCCCGGGCGTTTTGCTCGTGCGCGGGCGTGGTGAAATTGGCAGACACGCAGGATTTAGGTTCCTGTGGGGAAACCCGTGGGGGTTCAAGTCCCTCCGCCCGCACCATGCACGAGCGGAACTCCATCCGGCGCCACAGGCCCATAGAATAGTCAGACGGAAGCAGGAACGATGCAGGTTACCGAGACGCACAGCGCTGGCCTCAAGCGCGAATACAAGGTGGTGGTTGGCCAGGCGGAGCTCGACAAGGAGCTGAATGCCAAGCTGGCTGACATGTCCAAGCGGGCCAACATCAAGGGCTTCCGCCCCGGCAAGGTGCCTGTGGCTCACCTTAAGCGCGTCTATGGCAAGTCGGCGATGGCCGAGGTGCTGCAGGATGCCGTCGATTCCCGCTCCAAGCGGCTGCTCGAAGAAAAGAACCTGAAGCCCGCCTACCAGCCGGAAGTGAAGCTGCCGACCGACGAGGCCGAGATCGCCGCCGTCATGGACGGCAAGGGCGACCTGTCCTTCACCATGGCGCTGGAAGTGATCCCCGACTTCGATGTGAAGGACCATTCGGGTCTGTCCTTCACCCGCCACGTCGTCGAGGTGACCGAGGACCAGATCGACGAGACTCTGAAGCGCATCGCCTCGCAGTCGAAGAATTTCGACGAAAAGAAGGGCAAGGCCAAGTCGGGCGACCGCGTCACCATCAACTTCGTCGGCACCATCGATGGCAAGGCCTTCGACGGTGGCACGGCCGATGACGTAGCCCTCGAGATCGGCTCGGGCCAGTTCATTCCGGGCTTCGAGGACCAGTTGATCGGCGCCAAGGCCGGTGACGAGGTTGCCGTCAAGGTTTCCTTCCCGGCCGACTATGGCGTTGCCGAGCTTGCCGGCAAGCCGGCCGAATTCGCGACCAAGGTGACGAAGGTCGAGGGTGCTGGTGAAGCGGCGATCAACGAGGACTTCGCCAAGAAGATGGGCTTCGAAGACCTGGCCAAGCTGCGTGACACCGTCAAGCAGAGCATGGGCGCTGAATATGCCCAGATGAGCGCCATGAAGATGAAGCGCGATGTTCTCGACGCGCTCGACAAGGAATATTCCTTCGAACTGCCCGAGAAGCTGGTCGAGGCCGAGTTCAACGGCATCTGGAACGCCCTGCAGGGCGAGATGACCCGTTCCGGCAAGACCTTCGCCGACGAGGGCACCACGGAAGATGCGGCCCGCAAGGAATACCGCGCCATTGCCGAGCGCCGCGTTCGCCTGGGCCTGGTCCTCGGCCGCATGGGCGAGAAGTCGGGCGTCGTCGTCTCCGAGCAGGAACTGCAGAACGCCCTGATGAGCCGCATGCGCCAGTTCCCCGGTCAGGAGAAGATGGTCATCGACTATTACCGCAACAACCCGGGCGCCATGATGGAACTGCGCGGGCCGATCTTCGAGCAGAAGGTGGTCGACGCGATCGTCTCGGGCGCCAAGGTGGACGAGAAGACCATCACCAAGGAAGAACTCCAGAAGATGGTCGAGGACGAGGACGAAATGGCCTCGGCCTGATCCTTTCTGTCAGTCTGAATTCGAAACGGCCGGGCCCTGTGCCCGGCCGTTTTGCTTTGGGCGATTGGTCTTCTCCCGCTTGTTCAGCGGGAGAGGACGCTGGGGCGCAGTGAGTAAACTCAATGGTTGCAAAAAACTTCGATTGTGTCGCATCCTTGACCCTTGGAGGATAACACATGCTGACCATCGCCCGGATCGTACTTGGCCTGATCGGTTTCCTCGCCGCCTGGTTTTTCTCCTACTGGATTTATTTCGCCCGCTTCGACCTCGACGGCCGGCCGTTCCTGGGGCGGGGAGCGCCCTTCCTCGCGGGGCTTGTGGTTGCGGCCATCATCCTCGCCGTGACGGCCAATCTGCGGCACGGCTTTCTCACCTCAGTCATCCTCGGAGCGCTGGCGCTCGGCAGCATTGGCTTCTTGCTGGGATTCTTTGGGCCGATAATTCTCGATCCCGAAGCCAATCAGGGTCTGCTGCCGGGGGTGCTGATCACCGGGCCTGGAGGCGTCCTGCTGGGCGGTCCCATGGGGGCGTTGTGGTGGCTGATGCAGCGGCGCAGGCTGCAGAACTGAGGCTCACACGATCCATGCCTTCACCTGGTCCTCGGTGAGGTTGCTGCCGCAGATGACCGTTGCCACGCGGCGGCCGCTGAACCGGTCCGGATGGGTTTGGATGGCCGCAAGACCGGCCGCCCCGGAGGGCTCCGCGAGAAGGCCTGCCGAGCGGAAGAGGAGACGCATGGCGGTGATGATATCGGCATCCTCGACCAGCAGCACGTCGTCGACGATGCCGCGCATGTCGTCAACGGCCTCCTTAATGGGGACACGCACGCCGATGCCATCGGCGATGGTCGAAACGGAAGGTGGGAAGAGGAGCGTGCCCGTCCGCCAGGATTTCTCCATGGCATCCGCCCCTCTGGCCTGAATGCCGATGACCTCGGTTGAAGGGCTGACCGCCTTGGTCCAGCGGGCGATCCCGGTGAGCAGGGCACCGTTGCCCAGAGGAACGGCGAGGACGTCCGGCTTCTCGGTGCCTGCCAGCAGTTCCAGCGCGATGGTTGCCGCACCCTCGGCGGCCTCTGGGTCGAGGCCGTCGGCCACCCATAGCCCGCCGGTGGCCCGGGCGTGGACCTCTCCGGCCTGCTTGGCGGCGTCAAAGTCGTTGCCGGTCAGCACCATCTCGGCCCCCAGCGCCTTCATGCGGGCCACCTTGAGGGGGTTGGCGGTGGTGGCGGCGAAGAGGGTGAGCGGGATCCCGTGACTGCGGCAGGCATAGGCCAGCGCCTGGCCCCAGTTGCCCGCACTCGCCCCCACCAGGCGGCGGCCCTTGAGGCTGCCATCGGCGGTGCGGGCGGCCACGAGATAGCCCGCCCCCCGCCCCTTGAAGGAGCGGATCGGATTGGCGGTTTCGAGCTTGCACGTGAGCGAACAGGACAAAGCCTCGCCCAGGGGTTCGCAGTTGAACTGCGGGGTATCCAGGAACAGCGGGTCGATCATCGTGGCGGCCCGGAGCACGTTTTCCAGCCGCAACCGGTGGCCGGGCAGGGGATCGGCGGGCAGGACGGGGGCAAAAGTTTTCATAGGGCTCCGGATTACTCTGTGCGGTCGTTCACTTTTCGCATGGCAGAGCAAGTACTTGCAAATGCAGGGCGTCACTTCAACCGGCGATTAACGCTGGTAGGGAAGCCTCTTCCATCCTCCCGCAGGCTCACCTATCTAAGGAACAACGATCAAATTGATTCATCCGAAGGACATCCATGCGCGATCCCGTCGAATTCCTGACCACCGGCGCCTTCTGGCCCTCCGTCATCCAGCAGGAGAGCCGGGGGGAGCGTGTCTATGACCTGCCCTCGCGGCTCTTGCGCGAGCGCATCATCTTCATCACCGGCCCGATCGATGACAACGTCGCGGCGTCGATCTGCATGCAGCTCCTGTTCCTCGAGGCGGAGAACCCCAAGAAGGAAGTCTCCATGTATATCAACAGCCCGGGCGGTGTCGTCACCTCCGGCATGTCGATCTACGACACCATGCAGTTCATCCGCTGCCCCGTTTCCACCACAGTCATGGGGCAAGCGGCGTCCATGGGGTCGCTTCTGCTCACGGCGGGCGAGAAGGGCATGCGTTTCGCGCTTCCCAACGCGCGCATCATGGTTCACCAACCCTCGGGCGGTTACCAGGGTCAGGTCACCGACATCCTGATCCATGCCAAGGAAGTGGAGAGCCTGAAGCGCCGGTTGAACGAGATCTACGTCCACCACACCGGGCGCGACTACAAGACCATCGAGGAAGCCCTCGAGCGCGACAATTTCTTCACCGCGGAAGCCGCCCTTGAATTCGGTCTCATCGACAAGGTGATCGAGAAGCGGGCGGCGCCGGTCGAGAAGTAGGGCCTTGAGTTTTCCACCGGACATTGCACCGGTGGGGCAGTTGGGTAATCAATTCTTGATTAACCTTGTCTGCCCATGCTGAATTACCGATATGTCCGGTGTGCCGGACACCTGCGACGGAACTGCGGCAATGGCGGGGAAGTCTTGTTAGAGACTGCGTGCGTATGATGCAGCACAAGTCCAAGGAGATGGAATGAGTAAGGCAACGGGGAGCGACAGCAAGAACACCTTGTACTGTTCCTTCTGCGGCAAGAGCCAGCATGAGGTGCGCAAGCTGATTGCGGGCCCGACCGTGTTCATCTGCGATGAGTGCGTCGAGTTGTGCATGGATATCATCCGCGAGGAGAACAAGACCTCGTTGGCGAAGTCCAAGGATGGGGTGCCCACCCCGCACGAGATCCGCAAGGTGCTGGACGACTACGTCATCGGCCAGGTGCATGCCAAGAAGGTGCTCGCCGTCGCGGTGCACAACCATTACAAGCGCCTGAACCACGCCCAGAAGAACAACGACGTGGAACTGGCGAAGTCCAACATCCTGCTGGTCGGCCCCACGGGCTCCGGCAAGACGCTGCTGGCCCAGACGCTGGCCCGTATCCTCGATGTTCCCTTCACCATGGCGGACGCCACCACGCTGACCGAAGCCGGTTACGTGGGCGAGGACGTCGAGAACATCATCCTCAAGCTGCTACAGGCCGCCGACTACAACGTCGAGCGTGCCCAGCGCGGCATCGTCTACATCGACGAAGTCGACAAGATCAGCCGCAAGTCGGACAACCCGTCCATCACGCGTGACGTGTCGGGCGAGG
>CANJMQ010000121.1 GCA_947475225.1 Bradyrhizobiaceae bacterium | reverse complement strand
CGTCCGGTCGACTGCTGCTCAGTCACCTCGATGATACGCAGATTCTCACACTCATTCCCCGCGAAGACTTCCAACTCCCTGACCGCAGTTGGCTGGCACCAGATGCGTTTCTTGCGGAGGTCCGGCAGGCTGGAGCTGACGGCTATTTCACTTTTGAGAGTATTGTGGACAGTTTTACCCAGTGCTTCGCCGTCCCAGTATTGGACAGAAAACGTCACTGCATTGCAACGCTCTGCCTTGTCGCTCCTCGGGAGGACGGCCTTAGAAACCGTGAGATGTACTTGGAACGTTTGCTCATGGCGGCTCGAGATTTGTCGAGTAGAGTGGTTTGAACACCCGTGGTATTTTGCTCTTTGCAAGTAACCGTGCCTACGGAGTTCTGTCGGTTGTGTTGCTGAGTGGATTTGGCCGCTGGGGCAAATAGGCCCAGGCGCTCGACGAGCGACTGCGGCAGCCTACAGCGTGAGGACACGAATGCGATTGCTCCCAAGAGTGCGGCCGTCCATTCATGAAGTTACGGAGTTAGGGACGGTCCATGTAATCAGCGAAATGATTGATGCTGCCATTCCATCGAAAACGGCTTCATCACTTTTGCCCTAGTCAATCCAGCAGGCTGAGTGCCAGCCGGTATCGCCTCCACGATCTCCGGCGCCAGCAGCGTCATACGGAGCAGGCGGCTGAGATAGGACGGGTTGATGTTTTTCCCATCAGCGATCTCCTCGATGGTCTGGCAGTTGCCTTCCCGCAGCATCTTTTGCCAGGGGAACCCTCTTGCCAGAGCTTTCAGGAGAGCGTTGTCCGGCCTCGCGCGCGGGGCGCTGGGGCTCCGGATGTTCCATCCGGCGTCAAGATCAGCTTGCGGCCACCGCGCTTGCGTATTGCGAATGGTACGGTGAGTGAGATGGTCTGTTCGGTCATGCTGCGGCACTTTGATAGCTATCTGCCAAGTTGACGACCTCGGCTGTAACCTGAGCGAGGCCGTTGTCCCTGAAGCGTATTGTCAGCTCTGCAATCCCTATTTCGATCCGTTCGACCAGCAGCTGCACGACCCGAGCCTGCTCCGCCGGGAAGAGGTGCGCCTAGAGCGTGTCCAGCTCGGTAAGCGCCTCCCGTACCTCACCCTCGGTCACATTCTCCAGTTCCGGCTTCGCGGCCCTCCACGTTGCGACGACCACCTCGGGCGCTCGCAGCATCGCGCGAAGCTGATCGATGACCGTTGCCTCGATCTTTGCCGCCGGCACTCGAGGCACGGCGCAGGTACCTGCTCCATGCTTCAGGACCGTCTGGCTCACATAGTAGCGGTAGAGCCGGTGACCTGACCGGCATTTCTGAACCAGGCGAACTGAGAGAAGATAGCCTGGAAAGGAGAAAGCCTATGCCGAAGAAGAGGTTGGGAGCCGAGCAGATCGTCACGAAGCTGCGACAGGTCGAGGTGCTGCAAAGTCAGGGCAAGAGCGTTGCGGCAGCCTGCAGGAAGCTGGTCTGGCCGAGCAGAGCTACTACCGGTACCGAAAGGAATGCGGTGGTCTGAACGTCGAGCAGGCCCGCAAGCTAAAGCAGCTAGAGCTTGAGAACGGTGGGCTCAAGAAGCTGGTGGTCGACCTGTCGCTTGAGAAACAGGTTCTGAAGAACATTGCGGAGGGAAACTTGTAAGCCCTGAGCGGCGCCGGCAGGTTGTTGATGCAGTTCGAGAGACGTACGACATCAGCGAACGCACAGCCTCCCGGATCGTCGGGCAACCACGTGGGTCACAGCGATACTTACCAACGCTGAAGCCCGACGAGGATGAACTGACCCGGAACATTGTTCTGATTGCATCGAACTATGGCCGCTACGTCTACCGTCGGGTGACGGCCATGCTCAACGACAGTGGCATGGCGGTGGGCAAGGAACGGGTTCAGCGCATCTGGCGCCGTGAGGGGCTGAGAGTACCGCAAAAGCAGCCGAAACGATCTCGTCTTTGGCTCAATGACGGGTCCTGCATCCGGCTCCGACCGGAACATCCAAACCACGTCTGGAGCTTCGACTTTGTTGAAGCAGCGACCCATGATGGCCGGCGTATTCGGCTGATGACCCTGATCGATGAGTTCACCCGCAAGTGCCTGGCGATCCGGGGGGCTCGCCGGATAAACGCCATCGGCGTCATTGAGACGCTGGCGGACGCCATGCTGTTCGAAGGAGTACCTGCCTTCATCAGGTCGGACAATGGCCCGGAAATGGTCGCCAAGGTCCTGCGCCAGTGGCTGTCAGGGCATGGCACGAAGAGCTTGTACATTGAGCCTGGATCACCCTGGGAGAACGGCTACTGCGAGTCCTTCAACGGCAAGCTCAGGGATG
Organism: Bradyrhizobiaceae bacterium; assembly: GCA_947475225.1. Classification (GTDB taxonomy): domain Bacteria; phylum Pseudomonadota; class Alphaproteobacteria; order Rhizobiales; family Aestuariivirgaceae; genus Aestuariivirga. The sequence continues at coordinate 6,023 of CANJMQ010000121.1, read as the reverse complement.
AATGCCTCAATGGCGAGATCTTTTACATCCTTCGGGAAGCTAAGGTCGTCATCGAGCAATGGCGCATCAATTACAATACAAAGAGACCACATTCCGCCCTCGGATACCGCCCGCCAGCGCCCGTCACCATCGCGCCGCCACCCGCACTCGGCGGGACCACAAACATGCAATAGTCTCTTACGCGACTTGGTACAGAATGTCGGTCAGGCCAGGATTTACGTCGCCCATGCGTTCCCGTTTCTCTGATGGCGCGCCGGAGCTGGGCCTCAGCAAGTGGGAAAGTGACAGGCGACACTGCGCTGTGGCGCGCTGGGCACGAGAACCGGACGCTCGCTTCGGCATCGATCTTGCGCGATGGGGCAGCGCGTATGGAAGCGGCAGCCCGAGGGCGGGTTCACGGGGCTCGGCACATCACCCGTCAGCACGATGCGCTTGGTGGAGCCCTGCGCCGCAAGATCGGGCACCGGAACGGCCGAGATCAGCGCCTGGGTGTAAGGGTGTGCGGGCCTCGAGAAGATGTCGTCAGCCGAACCCATCTCGACGATTGAGCCCAGATACATCACTGCGATACGGGTGGAGACCTGGCGCACCACGCTGAGATCATGGGCGATGAAGATGTAGGTGAGATTCAGGCGCTCCTGCAGATCAGCCAGCAGGTTGACGATCTGCGCCTGCACCGAGACGTCGAGTGCCGACACCGGTTCGTCCAGCACGATCAGTTCCGGGTTGAGTGCGATGGCCCGGGCGATGCCGATGCGTTGGCGCTGGCCACCGGAGAATTCATGCGGGAAGCGCATCGCGTGATCGGGTTTCAGGCCCACGATGTCGAGAAGTTCGGCAATGCGTTTGCTGATCTCGGCCTCTGACATCCCTGTGTGCACCCGCAGAGGCTCGGCAATCAGGTCACGCACCCTGCGGCGCGGGTTGAGCGAGGCGTATGGGTCCTGGAATACCATCTGGATGCGTCGCCGCATCGGCCGCATCTGGCGCTGTGACAGTGCGGAGATGTCGGTTCCTGCAAAGCGAAGCGTACCTGATGTCAAGTCATAGAGCCTCGTGATACAGCGACCGAGGGTGGACTTGCCACAGCCCGATTCACCCACCAGCCCCAGCGTTTCGCCCGGCATCACCGTGAAGGAGACACCGTCGAGTGCATGAACGATGCGCACGCCTTGACGCGAGAAGCGCGTGCCCGCGCTGAAGCGCTTCGCGACGTCTACCACTTCGAGAAGGGGTGCGCTCATGCGCTCACCCTGAAGCAGGCGGCGGCGTTCTTGCCGTCACCCAATGCGGGCTCGGCGCTGCATTTCTCGAAGCGCTCTATGCAGCGAGGTGCAAAGGCGCAGCCGAGCGGCCGGTTCAGGAGGTTGGGTGGCGTGCCGGGAATGGCCCGTAGCCGCTTCGGTTTCTCGCCGGTGAGTGGCGGAATGGAATCAAGCAGGGCGCGCGTATAGGGGTGCAGGGGCTGGAGGAAGAGTTCCTCCTTCGTGCCCCGCTCGACCACGCGGCCGGCATACATCACAAGCATGCGGTCGGCGATTTCCGCCATCACGCCCATATCATGAGTGATGAAGACGATGGCGCTACCGTGATTGCGGCGCAGCTTGTGCAGCAGGTCGAGGATTTGCGCCTGTACGGTGACGTCGAGTGCCGTGGTCGGCTCATCGGCGACCAGCAAGGCGGGGTTGCAGGACAGTGCCATGGCGATCACGACGCGCTGGCGCATGCCGCCTGACAACTGGTGCGGATAGCGGTGCACGGCTTCCTGCGGGTTGGGGATGTTCACCTCTGCCAGAAGGTCGATGGCACGCTGCCAGGCGGCTGCCTTGGAAATCTTCTCATGCGCCAGCACCTGCTCGGCGATCTGCCAGCCGATGGTGTAGACTGGTGTCAGCGCCGTCATCGGGTCCTGGAAGATCATGGCGATCTCCTTTCCACGCAGCGCGCGCATGTCCCGCGGCTTCATCCCGACGAGTTCTCGCCCGCGATACTGGATTGAGCCTGTGATGACGGCGTTGGGATCAGTGATGAGTCCCATCACGGCGAGCAGCGACACGGTCTTGCCGGAGCCCGACTCCCCGACGACGCCGAGGAGTTCGCCTTCGCCCACGTCGAAGGACACATGGTCAACCGCCTGCACCATACCCTGCTCGGTGCGGAAGGTTACGGAGAGTTTACGCACCTTCAGCATCAGGCCGTCCTCACGCGCGGGTCGAGCATCATGTAGAGGATGTCGACCACCGCGTTGGCCATGACCACGAAGAACGAGGCGTAGAGCACGGTTGTCATGATGATGGGCAGGTCCAGGTTGAGGAGCGCGTCATAGGTCAGTTTGCCGACGCCCTGCAGGCCGAAGACCACTTCCGTGAGCAGTGCAGACCCACCGACCAGAGCCCCGAAATCAAGGCCGAACAGGGTGACGAAGGCGACAAGTGACGTGCGAAGCGCGTGGCGCAGCAGGATGCGCGTCTCCGACAGGCCCTTGGCGCGTGCCGTTCGGATATAGTCTTCCTGCAGCGACTCGACGATTGCCGCGCGCAACACGCGTCCATAGAGCCCGATATAGAGGATCGACAGGGTGATCCACGGAATGACCAGCGTGAGGAACCAGCCCTTCGGATCATCCGAGAAATTCTTGTAGCCGAGTGGCGGCACCCAGGAGAACAGCCAGGTGTCATGGTAGCGGCTCTGGGTGAGCAGGTTCATCACCTCGCCCAGCCAGTAGACCGGCATCGAGATGCCGATGAGGCCCAGCATCATCAGTATCTTGTCGATCCACGAGCCTCGGGTGGCCGCCGCCACGATGCCGATGATGAGTGCGAAAACTACCCACAGGATCGCCGCGCCGAAGACCAGCGACAGCGTGACGGGGATGGTGTCCATCACCGCCGGTACGACCTTCCAGCCACGGTTGACGAAGGAGGTGAGGTCGCCGGTAATGAAAATCTTCTTCATCATGGTGAGGTACTGCACATACATCGGCTGGTCGAAACCGAAGCTCTTGCGCACCGCCTCGAGGACTTCGGGGCTGGCGTTGCGGCCGGCGATGCGTGCCGCAGGGTCGGCCCCCGGCGTGGCGAAGAAGATCAGGAATACCAGCAAGCTGATGCCGAACATCACGAAGAGCATTTGCCCGATGCGCTGAAGAAGCGAAAAGATCATCAGCTGCGCCCGATCCTGATCTTGGAGCGGGGGTCCAGCGCATCGCGCAGACCGTCGCCCAGCACGTTCAGCGCCAGCACCGTGATCACGATGGCGATGCCGGGGGCGAGCGCCACCATGGGGCGCGTGTAAAGCAGCGTCTGCCCATCCTGGATGATGGTGCCCCAGCTTGCGTCCGGCGGTTGAACGCCTATCGACAGGAAGGAGAGAGCGCCTTCGGTGATCATGTTGAGCGCCATTATGATCGGTACGAAGACGATCAGCGTGGTCGATACATTCGGCAGGATGTCACGCAGCAGAATGCGATGGCTTGGCACGCCGAGTCCGATGGCGGCGAGCACGAATTCGCTCTCGCGCAGGGCCAGCACTTGCCCGCGTACCGGTCGCGCCACATATGGAATATAGACGATGCCAATGATGAAGATGGGAAGCCAGAGCGAGCCGGACTCGATGGTGACGAAACCAAGGTTCAGGCCCTGTGCGATCAATACGATGGAGAGCGAGATCGCCAGCAGATAGACCGGGAACGCCCAGAGAATGTCGAGAAAGCGCGACAGCAGCATATCGATGATGCCGCCGAAGAAGCCGGCGGCGAGGCCGATGAGCGTCGCGAAGAATAGCGTCATCACGGCGGCCATGCCGGCGATGAACAGCGAATTGAGGCCGCCATAGAGCAGGCGCGCCATCACGTCGCGGCCTTGATTGTCAGCGCCGAGGAAGTAGTTGCCGAGTTGCCATGTCGGGCCGATGGGCGTGTAACCAAGACCCAGTCCCTCGGTCGACTGCTCCATCACAGGCACATCCTGGCCGTTGAGCTTGATGACGGCATCGAGCGTGGATTTGAAGGGGTCGGTGCCCGCCCAGTAAGCATAGGCTGGTGCGAGCAGGCAGACGACCACGATTACGACGAAGACGATCAGTGCCGCCACGGCGGCATGATCGCGCAGCAGGCGGCGGAGAGCCGTGGCCCAAGGGCCACGGCTTTTTGGTGTTGCGTCAAGCGTATCCAAAATGGCGGACAATTCGGCTCACTGCACCCAGGACTGTGTCACCATCCAGTAGAACTGAGCATTGAACTGGAAATTGCCGAGCCGCTTCGACACGAAGTCGATGTGCTTGGGGGTGAAGAGCGGCGCAGCGGGGGCAGTATCCGTCACCATCCGGTCAACCTCGGTCCAGATCTTGTTGGCGGCCACCGGATCGGTTGCTGCCAGCGCGAAGGCATCCTTCATCTTGGTTTCGACATCCTTGTCGCAGAAGCCTGCGATGTTGATCGAGGAGTCGGAACCTTCGGTGAAGCTCGAGCAGCCGAACAGAACGTTCAGGAAGTTCGAGGCGGCCGGATAGTCTTGGTACCACTGCGATACCGAGATCTGCACCTTGTTGTTGGTGTTCTGGATGTAGGTGAACTGGATGTTGGGCGAGATCGGCTTCACTTCAGCGTCATAGCCGATTTCCTTCAGCACTGACTGGAGGTAGACGCCAATCGACTTCGACACAGCGGTGTCTTCGACGATGACCGTCACCTTCTGGCCCTTGGTTCCCGACTCCTCGACGAGCTGCTTGGCCTTCTCGATGTCCGGTGCCGACCACTTCTCGCCCGGGTCCTTGGTGTAGGGGCAATAGGGCACATGTGCGGGGAAGCCTGGCGGCAGAACCTGGCAGACGGGTGCAGCAAGCACCGGGCCGCCAAACAGGTTGACCAGCGCCTTGCGGTCGATGGCATAGTTCACGGCCTGCCGAGCCTTGAGATTGTCGAACGGAGCCAGCCTGGTGTTCATTGGCGCATACCACCACGCGGTCAGCGTGTTGATGTAGACCTGGTCCTTGTACTTGGTGCCGATCTCGCCGAGGCGGTCGGTCGGGGGCTGGTCGAACATCCAGTCGGCCTCGCCGTTCATCACCGCATTGACCTCTGCCTCGTCGGTGAGGCCGAAGTCATACTGCACGACGTCCGGATAGCCGTCCGGCATCGCGTCCTCGCTCCACACCTTGAAGTGGGGGTTGCGCGACATGGTGAGGCCCTTGTTGGGATCATAGGCCGAGAAGAAGTAGGGACCCGTGCCGGCAAGGGGCACCGAGCCGGCGTCGGTTGTCGGCGTATCTGCCGGCAGGATCGATGCGTGCGGAACTGCAAGCTTGAACATGAATTCAGGGTCGGCGCGTGTGAGGTTGATGGTCACCGTGCCAGCCGCCTCGTCGCCCGTCACGCCGCCTTCCAGCGTGCAGGTTGCAGGTGTGGCGATGCATGCGTCAGCACCCACGATAACTGAATAGAAGCCACCCGAAGTCGGGCTCGATACCTTGAAGATGCGCTGGAATGAAGCCACCACGTCCTTGATGGTCACGTCGCGGCCGTCCGAGAATTTGACGCCCTTGCGAATCTTGAAGGTGTAGGTTTTTCCGTCATTGCTGGCTGCGGGAAGTTCCTCGGCGAGGTTGGGAACAACCTCGAAGCCGGCCTCACCGGCACCCTTCTTGAAGGCCGTGAGACCGCTGTAGACCGACTGATATATCTGCCAGTACTGCAGGGTGTAATTGATTTGAGGGTCGAGCGTGCCGGCTGCCGAACGCGCCACCAGGCGCATGGTGCCTCCGCGATGTTCCGCCTTGTACTCGGCCTGTGCCGGCGTCAGCGCCGACAAGGCAATGGTCAGGGCTGCAGCCCCGGCCAGCATCAACTTCTTCATGACGTTCTTCCCTCGGTTTGTTATCGTTGTTCAATCATTGGCGGCGATGAAATCGCCCACCGTCTTCATGCAGAGTTCCTTTTCCTCCACATGCGGCATGTGGCTGGAGTTCTCGAAGATCACCCAGCGCGAACCTTTGATGTTGTCGGCGAAGGGTTGGACGCAGGCCGG
>CANJMQ010000120.1 GCA_947475225.1 Bradyrhizobiaceae bacterium | reverse complement strand
TGAAGGAAGCCGGGGACCCAACCTTTGCAGCAGAGCTGAGGTCATGGCTGGAGCGGACGACGAGCATCTTCGCCGACCGCATCCTGCCCTTCGGGTCTGCAGAGGCACGCATCTGGGGTCGGCTCTCGGCGCGCCTTGGCCACGACGGAGCCGACCTCCTGATCGCCGCGACCGCACTGTCCAGCGGCGCGACTATCGTCACGGAGAACGTATCGGACTTCGAGCCCACCGGCGTACAGGTCGAACGCCCCTCCTGATCCCAGGCCGCCACCAGCCGGGTGATAGCCGCATCTAGGCGCCAACCGACTGACAACGGCCACGTCACTGACTTGCGGCGCGACCGCCACCACCGAGAACGTCAGCGACTTCAAGTCCGCCGGGGTGACGATCGAGATCCAATTCTGAGGCAGTTAGGGCTGGACATTGCGCTACTCCCCGGCGGCTAGTGTCCGCTGAACCTCACCCATGTTGAGGTCAGACATGCGCCTGAGTGACTGCGTGATGGCGTCCCTCCACTTCGGTCCCCGTCCCATCGCCTCGGTGAAGGCCTCCGAGAGTTCGAACGCGCGCCCTGTCTCCCGGAGTACGAGGGCAAGCCAATGCGCCTGGCGCAGATCCTTGAGGTCCTTGCCCTCGCCGGTCTGCCTCCTGGCGGAGACGATCAGTTTGTGTACGGCGTACCTCGCCGGCTGGGGTAGCAGCACTGGAATGCCCCCCTTATGCAGGACGACGGCGCGGATCGGCTGGTGTATCAGGAACTCCATGAACCGCAGCGGCTCTCCCGCGGCGCCCCCGAGTGCGGGGAGGGGCGTGGGGTGGCCCATTCGGTCGTCGCTTCCGATGTTCGGGGTCAGGAACTCGACCCTCAAGTCTCCCGAAGAGAATTTGGTCACGCCCTTCTTGTCGTTTAGATGGGGCACTTCCCGAAAATTTGGGTCTGCCGCCCTCAGCACGTCGAGGATCGGCTCGATGCTGTCCTCCACGGAGGTCGAGACTGAGTGGAACTCCGCGACGTCAATGTCGCCCGTGTTCATGACCTCCGACAGCCTGTAGCCGAGCACTGATCCGTAGTTCTGGTAGGCGACAGTTCCCACGAGGCAGGCGCGAAGGCGGAAGACGCCCGCCTTCCAGAGCGCCTCGAGGATGTTGCCGACGGCAGGTGCCGGGCTGTAGAGGTGGGCTTCACGAGTCAGAGTGGACACGAGCCGCCGCCTGGCTGAGTAGTCGTCCTTGATCGCTGCAAACTGCTCGACGCGGTGGGTTATCTCGGGGTCGGTGACGGGGCCGACGTATTTCTCTCGCGCCCCGCCCGCGCTCCGCGCGGAGGCCTTGTAGTACCAGTATTCGCGGCCCCTCACTGTCTTCTTCTGGAAGCTCCCAGCCTCATCAAAGTCCGCGTCGAATTGGGCGTCCAGGCTCCGCTGCAGCAACTCCGCGGCAAGAGTGACATAGGCCAAGTCGAGCTTCCGCATATGATATATCCGTTTCGCGGAATAGGTATAACAGATTGCTGGGCAGCAGGGCAGCGATGTTTATACCTAATTTGCAAATCAGGTATAACGCAGTTGCTGGGCTGAGCCAATTCCCGTTCTCACGCGACCCCGTGCGGGGCGAGGGCGCCCGCCGCGCCGCCTCGATCCGCTCGTAGTCGAGGCGGAACTTCTGAATGTAGCGGTGACAGGTAATCCAATTCAACCATGTCCTGCGGACCATCTTCACCTTGGAAACATGGCTCGACACCACGTATGGCAGTAGTTTGAAGCCGTCGTGACACGGTGCCATGGGCACCTCATTCGTGCCGGGGTTTTTGTGTGATATTTCTGCAACCCCAAATGTGAACTTCCTTGTTATCCCTCGAAGTCAGGAATCAAATGAGGAAGGGGATTGCACGTGAAATCTTTGCTCTTGGGAACTGCGCTGATGGCGCTCACCGCTGGCGCGGCTTTGGCTGCTGACATTACCCCCATGCCGTCGTCAGGCTGGACGGGCGGCTACGTCGGCCTCATCGGCGGCTACGCGTGGGGCGACGCCTCCCTGGATGCCCACAGAAACGATCCGGTCTTCGGTGCATTTGCACTCCCGACCTCGGTCAGGCGGTCTGAAAACCTCGATGGTTGGCTCGGTGGTGCTCAGATCGGCTATGACTACGAAGTCGGCAGTGGTTTTGTGCTGGGTGCAGCAGCAGATTTCGCCTTCACTGGCGCCGAAACCGACGCAGTCTGCCTTGAAGGCTTGGGTGCGCTTTGCGACCATCCTGACGCCGATCACACCGAGGCCTACGCGGATATGAACTGGCTCTCGACGATCCGTGCTCGCGCCGGCTTTGCTGTCGGCGATGCCTTGATTTATGCGACAGGCGGCGTCGCCTTCGGTGGCGTTGAAGTTCATGTCGACAACCTGAACTACAAGGGCGACAATTCTTCCGACAGCGACACCAGGACGGGTTGGACCGTCGGTGGCGGCGCCGAGTATAAGGTTACGGAGAATGTCTCGGTCGGTGCTGAATACCTCTACGTCGATCTCGGCTCCGTTGACACGAAGTATGAACTTGGACCTTATACCGTGAAAGCGAACACCGATTTCACGACGAACATCGTCCGCGCGAGCCTGAACTATCGCTTCTGATGCAAGCGACCATGATTTCGGAAAGGCCCCGCCGATGCGGGGCCTTTTGCCATTCATGCCAATACAAGCGAGCCAAGGCAAGCGATGGGAGAGGCGCGAGGCCAGCCCTGGTCTTGCTCTTGGGCACAGTTGGCCGTGTCTTACCAACTGTAACTCAGCTTGAGCGATCCAGCGTAGCTCTGGTAGCCATCACCGAACTCTCCGTCGAAGGTTGCTGCCAGGCGGGTGGCATCGGACAGGCCTAAGTCCGCTCCGGCGGTCACAAGTGCCATGTCGTCAGGGGCCTGCGCGCCGTTGACGGTGAAGGTCGACATGTCGAGGGACCTGAAGCTAGTCTGGACACTCGGGTCCGAGTTCCAGTCATGCGCCCAGGCCACGCGGCCAAACAGCTTCGCCAGTGCGGGGTCGAGGCCGAGGGCCGTGTCGAACCCAAGTCCCAGTTCGCTGCGCAGGGCCGTCGCGGTGTCGGACTTGTACGACAGGGCGAAGCTCTGGTCGGGGAAGCCGCCATCCTCGCTGTAGCCCGGCATGTAGACACCCTGTGCCTGGAAGGCGGCATAGGGGGTCAGGCCAAGCTGTTCGCTGACGCTGAAGCGGTGTCCTGCCTCGATCCGGCCGGACAGGTTGCTGGCGTCGAAGTCGGCGTTGAGCTTCTCGGTACCGTCGAGATTGACCTTCCGGTCCGTCGACATGCTGTGCCAGGCGTAGGAACCGGCCAGCGAGAGGTAGCTCCCACCGAAGTGCTGGGTACCATAGGCACCGAGCTGGAAGAAGGTGCTGTCGCCATTACCGAGGTTTTGGTCGAGGTCCCAGTTGGTGCGGCCGCCCGCAATGGCCACACCGATGCGCGCGTCGGACGTCATGTCATAGTCCCAGCCGGTGGCAATGCCACCGACGCTGGTGCTGGTGTCGTGGCTACCGACGGAGCCGTCGCCGGGCAGGTTCGCGGTGCCACCGTAGACGCCACCCCACAGAGACCAGCCGCCCCTGGCGGCAGGCGGCACGTCGGCGGTGGGAACCACGCCGGTGTTGACGGAGGAGGCCGCGGCCTGCCGCGAGACGCCAGGCGTGCCGCTCTGGCCACCGCCGCCGAGCATCAGGTTGAGAAATGAAGTTGTGGCACGTTCGATGGCGTTGACACCGCCGCTGGCGCCGTCCTCGCCCGAAACCTGGGTGAGTGCCGTGGTGAGTTGCTTGCCACTGAGACCGTAGAGCCCGGCGATGGCCGTGGAGAAGGTGCCGCCGCTGTTGAAGTAATCATCGAGGGCGCCTGCAACATTGCTCTGGTTGTTGTTGAGCCTCTGGCCTGCGCCGAGCTCAGCATTGAACAAGATGTAGGCCGTCGTCGCGTCAGTACCGAGGGCGGCGGTATAGTTCTCGTTGTAGCCCGTCAGTACCAGGTCAGCGAAGTTGCCCGACAAGGAGCCTGCGGTGATCACGTCATAGCGGCTGCTGCGCAGCCCCTCTGCGCTGATAACCGCCTCCAGGGTTCCTCCCAGAGTAGCAGCGCCTGTGACGCCGATCGAGGCAGGCCTATCGTCGGAGATCCCTACTATGAGGGTGGAGCCCCCCTGCAGACCTAGGCTGGCGGCGCTCAATGAGGAGCCAGCGCCGACGCTGAGCGTGCTGGTTCCGCCTACACCTACGAGGCCATTGGATGTGACGCTCCCGCCTTGCGTGACCTCGAGCAGGCTATTTCCAGCCTGCCCAAAGTTTGCACCCACCAATATGTCGCCATTGGTGGTGTATTTGGATCCCACGCCTGTGACGGTGAGCGAGTTATTGAGGTCGGTTGCCGCGAAGCCGATGTAGGTTGCCTTGTCGGCGGGGCCCGACAGGGTTACCTCGCCACCATCGGACACAGTGAGGGAGTTGCCGGATGATCCTCGCCCAAGCCCATCGCCGATACGCAGAGTGCCGGTCATGCCCCACGTCGAACCACTGCCGGTGACGACGACGGAATTGCCACTCGTCGCCACCGTCGAATTGGTGCTGCCGCCGATGCGGGCGTCGGTCGAGGTGAGATCGGCACCGTCCTCGACGCGCAGTACATTGTTGTCGCCGTTGCGTCCGACATAGAGGCGCTTGGTAATGTCGAGCCTCGTGCCATCGCCCGTGATGAAGACTTGGTTTCCATCCGATCCGTCGAGTGCGCCGACCACCATGTCGGCTCCAACGACGACCTGGCCCCGGTTCTCCACGTTCAGGGTGTTGAGGCCCCCGGCATTTCCGAAGTAGAGCACGTTGGTGGTGATCCAGGTCGAACCATCGCCACTCACCGTCACACTATTGCCCGAGCCGTTGCTAAGCGGGCGAGCGCCGCCCACGAAGCTATTGAGGCTCGTGGCGGTGGCGCCGTTGCGAATGGTGACGCTGTTGTTCGAACCCAAGTCACCAACCACGAAGTCACCGGAATTGGTGAGGCTGGAATTGTCGATGACGAGGGCGTTCAGGTTCGAGCCGGTGTCGTAGCCCAGCCAGGTGGAGCCCGAGCTGACACTGCCGCCATCAAGAATGCTGAGCGTGTTGCCGCTCGACTTGTCGCCAATGAAGAAGTACGAATTGTTCGTCCACGTACCGTTACCCGTCACCGTGGCGGTGTTGCTGCCAGCGCCGACGTTGAGACCCATGTCCACACTGTCGCTGGTGAGGTTGCCACCCGGAAGAACATCGAGTTTCTGCGACGGGTTGTCCTGGCCGATCCACACCGAGGTGAAGGTCTGGCTGTCCGATACGGAGTAGCGTGTGCCATCGTCAACGACGAGCGGTCCGGCCATCGCTCCAACCGCGGAGGCTGACATGGCAATGCCCGACAGGAACGTTGTGCATATGAGCTTGCGCTTGAGCGCCATGGCAAGGTCCCCCTGAAATCTCTTTCTATCTTGCACACGCGAGAATGGTACACAATTGGCAATTGGCAATCGGCAATCGGCAATCGGAAATTGGCAATCGGAAACCCTTTGGCGAGCACTGGCTAATGCGTGCAGGGTCATGATCTGTGTCAATGCCAGTCCAGGCCTGTCATAGGCCAGGTGCGGGCCGAACACATCTGGTGAGACATTGAGATCGGTCGAACCGTTGACGACGAACAACAGGATTTTTCGCGGATGGGCGCTGCGATGCTTCCTTGGGCGGCGGCTGCCTTATCCAGCCACTGCGCAGCAGCCCAGCTTCGAAGGCCTCCTGCCGGGTCAACAATGCAACTCCGATCTGGTCCGATCGCAGAGTTTCGGGCCTCAACGTCGCCAGCATTGTGCGATGTGGAGCGACGGCGTTTGACATCGACGCTGGCATGGCTTGACCGGGGAGACGTCCCCGACACCCCGAGGCCCGGTGATCACGTCGTCAGGACGAGTTTCAACTGTTCCAGGATCTCGCCAGCCATGAGGACCAGGGAGCATGGCATCTCATCCAAGGCGAGGCTCGGAACCTGGACAGGCTGTAGTCGCAGCATATGGGGGCCTTCGATGCTCTGGGCGTCATTCGCGACCTGGTCCCCATCGCGCAGGTAAGGGCTGGGGAAGGCTTTGGGGGCTGTGCCGCAGGGGGCTCCGGACCTATGTGCCGTCCTTTCCGGGGGAATGATCTGTCCACGTCGTAGACGTGTCGGCATTCCTTAAAAAGGGCTCAGTCCATTGACTTTGTCTACTAAAGACTGTCTTGATCCGCTTCGTTACCGTCCATCGGTACCAAAATCCGACGTAGGAAAGCGAGAACATATCTTGGCGACTGGCAAAGTGAAGTGGTTCAACGAAACGAAGGGCTACGGGTTCATAGCTCCCGATGACGGCGCCAAGGATGTGTTCGTTCACATCAGTGCCGTCGAACGCGCCGGCCTGCGGACACTCCAGGAGAACCAGGCCGTCTCCTTCGAGGTGGCGACCGACCGCAAGACCGGTAAGCAGTCGGCCGATCAACTGCGTCCCCTCTGAGGACGACAGGCTCATGGCGAAGAAATCAAAGAAGAAGGGTGCCGGCAAGCCGGCAACTTCAAGCAAGAAAACGAAAAAAGTCATTGCTATCAAGTCGGTGAAGGCGAGGAAGTCTGCAGCCAAGAAGCCCGCCCGCAAGGCCTCGCGCCGCAGCAGCGCGGATGTCGCGAAGTTGCAGAAGGCAATCGTGAAGGGGCTCAAGTCAGGAAAGTCCGCTGAGACCCTGTCCGAGGAACTCGGTGTCTCCCGTCCCTATATCTACGTGCTCAAGAATAGGGTCTGAGACAGGACAGTTATTCACCCAGGCTTTGTAACAACGCCAAAATGCGTCCCGGAAACGGGGCGTATTTTGTGTTTTTGGGGTTCGCGTGATCCGTGCGACAAGTCTACGAAGGAATTGCTGACCGGTTCCCCGGAGAAGTGTCACTCAGGCTGCCTGGCGACCTTGGCATCCGCATGATATCCACCGATGAGAGGTACTGGACATCCGAGACACCTGTTGCTTGACGCATTGTTTGATCTGGTCAAGCTGGGAGAGCAGGATTTCACCGGGCGTTTCTGTTCAAGCAGCTGTCATGCAATCGCTCGGCTGCCGGCATTTAACTTGGCAAGACCACCTTTGAAGTGAATGAGCCTCCGTTTCCGTGATCGAACCTGAAACGACGCCCGTCACGCGACGCGATATCTCAGCCAGGCGAGCCCCATCCCGACCGCCGCCGCGGATATGCTTCCCACCCCATCCGCGAGGAAGTCGAAGATGTCCTTGCTGCGTCCCACGAAGGGCTGGATCAGCTCGATCGCACCCCCGTAGGCCATCGCCGCCAAGACGATCCACAGCGCGAGCCGTGGCCGCGCGAAGGCGAGCGGCAGCGTGAGGGCAAAGAAGGCGAGGAAGTGGTGGATCTTGTCGGAACCGGGAACGCCCGCATCCGAAATGGGGGTGAGCGTCAGGAAGCCGATTACCAGCGCGAGCGCGAGGGTCACGGCGAGACTGCTCGTCAGGGATGAGTTGGTGGCTTTGGACATGCTGTCGATCGGCAAGGTAGGTGACTGCGGGCGTGATGACCAGAAAAAGAAAGAGATGAATGACGGACCAGTTCCAGTCGACGGCTGGGCTTCCGCACGTGCTGTACGATCGATCCGGTGCGGATCGTGGGCCCATAGCCGTAGCGGCCACGCCTACTGAAGCCGGGAGATCAGGTACGCATCATATCGGGCCCTCTTTCGGAGTTCGTGGCAGAGGTGGAGGCGATCGCTCCCGACCGCCGTGTATTTGTGCTGATGGAACTTATGGGAGGCCAGACACGCGTGGCGGTGAAGGTAGATCAGGTGGGAATTGTCGGCGCCTGAAGCCAGACCTGCGTGTTGAAGATATGGTTGCGGCTGATGGCGCCGGACCCATGTCCCGCAGCAGATTTGGGGGCGGGACGATCGCGTTCATCGCCTGCGTGGCTCGGCGGGATTGTTCACCGGCTGGCGAGAAGCCCGTTGCCTCTGGTCGAATGCGCGCAGCGCTCTGCACGATCGACAACCATCTCGGCGAACTGCAATAGCGCCTTGTCGTCGAGACCGGGCCGAACGAGATCAGCGGCAGCAGCATTTGCTTGTAAGATTGCGCGTTCACTCATCTCCGCGACCCGTCTCCGTACGAGGGGCAAGCCGATCCCAGCGTCTGCGGCGAATGTGGTCCAGCCCTTGTCATCGAGTTCAGAAAGCTTTGCGCGTTTTCCAATTTGCATTGCGAACTTTGACGAGAGATCGGGATAGGCGACAGTCGCGATCAGATCGTAGAGCGGGGCGAGCCGCGGGCCGTCGTCATCGTAGAGTATGGAGAAGTTTTTGCCGTGTGCGTCGGCGTTCCCGGCGATCACGTTGAATATTGCTGCATCGAGAAGCTTGAGGACATCGACGGCAGGTCTGGCAGCGATGCGGCGGAGAAGCGCGAAGCAGTCCTTGAAGGCGGGGCCGCCCTCGCTGGCGTACTTGGTCTCG
>CANJMQ010000119.1 GCA_947475225.1 Bradyrhizobiaceae bacterium | reverse complement strand
GCTGATTTCGCCCGCAAGGTTCGCCGCTCGAAAATCACCGACGTCGTCAACATCGGCATCGGCGGCTCGGACCTGGGGCCCGCCATGACCACGCTGGCGCTCAGCCCCTATCACGACGGGCCGCGGCTCCACTACGTCTCCAACGTCGACGGCGCCCACATCGCCGACACCATCAAGCTGCTGAAGCCCGAGACGACGCTGTTCCTTATCGCGTCCAAGACCTTCACGACGATCGAGACCATGACCAACGCGCAGACGGCGCGGACGTGGATCGCGGAGAAGCTGGGCGAGTCCCACGTTGGTGAGCATTTCGCCGCCATCTCCACCGCCATCCCCAAGGTCAAGGCCTTCGGCATCAGCGAGGACCGCATCTTCGGCTTCTGGGACTGGGTGGGCGGGCGCTACTCGATCTGGTCGGCCATCGGCCTGCCGCTGATGATCGCCATCGGGCCGGAGCGCTTCATCAACTTCCTCGAGGGCGGCCACGCGATGGACCGCCATTTCCGCGCCGCACCCGTGCTCGAGAACCTGCCCATGCTCATGGGTCTGCTCGGCGTCTGGCACCGGAATATCTGCGGCTACCCTTCGCGCGCCATCATTCCCTATGACCAGCGGCTCGCACGCTTTCCCGCCTATCTCCAGCAGCTCGACATGGAATCAAACGGCAAGCGCGTGACCAAGGCGGGCAAACCCGTGAAGGGCGACACGGGACCCATCGTCTGGGGCGAGCCCGGCACCAATGGCCAGCACGCCTTCTTCCAGCTGCTGCACCAGGGCACCGGCATCATCCCCGTCGAATTCCTGATCGCCGCCGAGCCACATGAGACCGCGAACATGCGCGAGCATCACGCACTGCTCGAGGCCAACTGCCTCGCCCAGTCACAGGCCCTGATGCGCGGCCGCACCGAGACGGAAGCGATGGCGCAGCTCATCGCGGCGGGCAAGAGCAAGGCGGAGGCGAAGGCACTGGCGCCGCACCGCGTGTTCACCGGCAACCGCCCCTCGGTAACGCTCGCCTACAGGCGGCTCGACCCCTTCACCCTCGGCCGCCTGATCGCGCTTTATGAACACCGCGTCTTCGTCGAGGCCGCCATCTGGAACATCAACGCCTTCGACCAGTGGGGCGTGGAGCTCGGCAAGGAACTGGCCACGGGACTGCAGCCGGTCGTCGAGGGCAAGAAGAGCACAGCGGGGCTCGACTCATCCACTGCGGGGCTGGTGAAGTTCCTGAGGACGTTGCAGTAGGGCGCGCCCCAAAGTTTGCTTGACCCGGGCATCCTTTTCCGTGGTCGCCAAAAAGGATCGTCGCGTCAGGCCCGGCGAAGGTGCAGCACGCAATGAGCATGCGCCTAACGCAGCATTGGCTCAGAACATCGCCTCATCCAGCTCCATCACCGGCCCCGCGCCTGCGAGGATCTTGGCATGCAGCGCCGCTGAATCAGGCAGCACGCGCTGCATGTAGAAGCGCGCGGTGGCCAGCTTGGCGCGATGGAAACCGTCGTTGCTCTTCGGCAGCGACACGTCAGCCGCACGCGCAAACAGGAAGCCCACAGCGGTGAGCGCGAAGAGCCGCATGTAGTCCACCGCCGCGGCACCGGCTTCCTCAGGGTGCGCCCCCGCGCGGTCTCGGATGGTGCGCGTGGCATCCTCGAGAAGATCGAACGACGCCGCCAGCGGTTCGACGAACTCCGCCAGACGCTCATCGCCCTCATGCGCCTCCACGAAGTGCCGCAACGGCGCACCGAAGCTGTCGAACAGGTCGAGGTGCAGCACCTTGCGGCCCAGCAGGTCCATCGCCTGCACGCCGTTGGTGCCCTCGTAGATCGGCGTGATGCGCACATCGCGCAGATATTGTTCCTGGCCATTGGCGCGGATGAAGCCGTGGCCGCCCAGCACCTGCACGCCGATGTTGGCGACCTCGACCCCGCAGTCGGTGAGGAAGGCCTTCACCACCGGCGTCATCAGCGCCACCATGTCGTCAGCCTGTTTGCGCACCGCCACATCAGGGTGGCGCTCGGAGACGTCCAGCGCCTGTGCGGTCCACAATGCCAGCATGCGGCAGCCCTCGGTCAGGGCGCGCTGTGTCATCAGCATGCGGCGCACGTCGGGGTGGACGATGATCGGGTCTGCGGGCTTTGCCGCATCACGCGCGCCCGAAGGAGCCCGCCCCTGCAGCCGCTCGCGCGCATAGGCCACCGCATTCTGGTAGGAGGCCTCGGCGATGGCCAGCCCATGGATGCCCACCGCGATGCGCTCGGCGTTCATCATGGCGAACATCGCCTTCAGCCCCTGGTTTGGCTCGCCCATCAGCCAGCCGGTGGCGCCGTCGAAGTTCATGACACAGGTGGGGCAGCCGTGGATGCCCATCTTGTGCTCGACCGACCCGCAGGCGACGGCGTTGCGCGCTCCCAGTGAACCATCGTCATTCACGATGACCTTCGGCACCAGGAACAGGCTGATGCCCTTCGAGCCCTTCGGCGCATCGGGAAGCCTCGCCAGCACGAGGTAGATGATATTGGGCGTCAGGTCGTGCTCACCCGCCGAGATGAAGATCTTGGTGCCCGTGAGTGCATAGCTTCCATCACCCCTGGACACCGCCTGCGTCTTCATCAGCCCGAGGTCGGTGCCGCAATGCGCCTCGGTCAGGCACATGGAGCCCGCCCATTCGCCGCTCGCCAGCTTGTCGGCGTAGAGTGCCTTCTGTTCCGCCGAGCCATGCTGGGCGAGGGCCACATAGGCGCCACGCGTCAGGCCGGGGAACAGGCCAAAGGACAGGTTGGCGCCATTGATCATTTCCTCGAACAGAAAATTCACCATGTGCGGCATGCCCTGCCCGCCATGCTCGGGTTTTGCGGTGAGTGCGGGCCAGCCACCCTCGACGAGCTGGGCATAGGCTTCGCGGAAACCCTTCGGCGTCGTCACTGTGCCGGTGTCGAAGTGAACGCCCTCTTCATCCGCGCTGCGATGCAGGGGATAGAGCACTTGCGCCGAAAACCGCGCCGACTGCTCGAGCACCGCCTCGATCACGTCACGTGTGCAGTGGTCGAAGCCTGGCAGCTTTGTGTGCTCTTCGAAATCGAGAAGATCGTAGAGGGTGTAGAGGTGGTCGGCGATCGGCGGGGCAAAAACTGGCATGCTCGGGAGTTCAGCACTCCACCACGTTCACCGCAAGGCCGCCCGTCGAGGTCTCCTTGTAGCGCTCGTTCATGTCGAGCCCGGTCTGGCGCATGGTCTCCACGCAGGTGTCGAGCGGCACGAAATGCGTGCCGTCGCCGCGCAGCGCCAGCGAGGCCGCGGTGACGGCCTTGACCGCGCCAAAGGCATTGCGCTCGATGCAGGGCACCTGCACCAGACCGCCCACCGGATCACACGTCATGCCGAGGTGATGCTCCAGCGCGATCTCGGCGGCATTCTCCACCTGCTCGTTGGTACCGCCCAGTGCGGCACACAATCCGGCAGAGGCCATGGCGGAGGCCGAGCCCACTTCGCCCTGGCAGCCCACTTCAGCGCCCGAGATCGAGGCATTGTGCTTGATGAGACCGCCGATCGCCGCTGCGGCGAGCAGGAAGGTGCGGATGCCCTGCTGGTCGGCGCCGAGGCAATGGTCGAGGTAATAGCGGATGGTGGCGGGGATGACGCCCGCCGCGCCATTGGTGGGCGCGGTGACCACCTTGCCGCCCGCGGCATTCTCCTCGTTCACCGCCATGGCATAGACCGAGAGCCAGTCCATCAGCTGGTGCGGCTGAATGGCGTTGTTGCCCTTCTCTTCCCCGAGCTTGGCATAGATCTCGGCGGCGCGACGCTTGACCTTCAGCCCGCCCGGCAGCGTGCCGGTCTGGCGCAGGCCGCGGTTCATGCAATCACGCATGGCAGCCCAGATATGGTCGAGATGGGCGTCGAGTTCCTCATGCGTCTGCGACACCACTTCATTGGCGCGCTTCATCTCGACGATGGTGAGACCGGAGCGCTTGCCCATCTCCAGCATCTCGGCGGCCGTACGGAACGGGTAGGGCACGTTCACCGAGGGCTTCTCGGTCTTGCTGGCCGCGACACTCGCCGCGCGCTCGGCCTCGGTCTGCACGAAGCCGCCGCCGATCGAGAAATAGGTTTCGGCGATCAGCGTGTTGCTGTCGTCGTCGAGGATGCGGAACACCATGCCATTGGCGTGGCCCTTCAGGGCGGGCCCGAAGTCGAAGATCACGTCGCGCGCCGGGTTGAAGGCCACCATAAAATCATCGGCGACCACCACGCTGCCGCGCTCCGCCATCTGGCGCAGCACCTCGTCCACCCGGTCAGGGTCCATGGTCTGCGG
The DNA here is from genome assembly GCA_947475225.1 of Bradyrhizobiaceae bacterium. Lineage (GTDB taxonomy): Bacteria > Pseudomonadota > Alphaproteobacteria > Rhizobiales > Aestuariivirgaceae > Aestuariivirga. The sequence continues at coordinate 4,266 of CANJMQ010000119.1, read as the reverse complement.
CGTCTCGCCCGCGAGCCCGAGGATCACTGCCCGGTCGGTGCCGTGGCCCTTGCCGGTGAAGGCGAGGGAGCCATGCAGCGTCACGGTGAGCCGCCCGGTACGCGGCAGCGAAGCCCCTGCGGCCGTCGAGAGGAAGCGCTGGGCGGCCACCATCGGCCCCATGGTGTGGGAGCTCGACGGGCCGATGCCGATCTTGAAGATGTCGAAGACGGACAGGAACATGGCAACCAGTAATCAGTGTTCGGGGCCGCCAGCTTAGCCGGAATTGCCACTTTTTGCGCCATAGACGACTGGCTGTCGGAAATCGGTCCCTTCCACCAGCGACGCAGGGCGGAAGGCCCAATGAAAAACTCCACCGCATCCGGAGATGCGGTGGAGGCATTTGCACTTCGCGACTGGGTTTCGGATCAGGCCGGGTTGGCCAGTGCCTCGATCTTCGCCAGCAGCGCGTCGGTGGTCGGCTTCACCACGTCGCCCACGCCCGGAATGGCGACAACCTTGGCGATGAGGTCCTTCAAGGTCGGCAGCGCGGCGGTGATCACGCCAGACATCATGGTGCGCTGGGCAGGCGTCAGCTTGGCGGCGACGGCGGTAAGGCCATCAACCGAGGTGACGGCCTCCTGCAGCTTGGGAAGCGCTGCCTGGGCGCTGGCCGCGTCGGTAATGCCGCCGAGCGTCGACTTGAGGCCGTCGAAGGCCGAGGTCAGCTGGGCATTGACGTCGACGCCGTCGACCACCAGGGACGTGGCGCTGTCGGCAGCCTTCTCGGCAGCCTCCTTGACGGAGTGGCCCATGCCACCCAGGAAGTACCACGCCGCGGCGGCGGCGATGAGCAGCGGGATGATCCAGGCGAGCCAGTTGCTGCCGGTCTTCTTGGCGGCATTGGCGGCCTGCGCCGTGGCGGCCGATGCATTGCGCGCCGCATCGTTCACGGCGCGGCTGGCCTGGCCGGCGAAATCGCCGCCGAGCACGCCGGCGCTCGACAGCGCACTGCCGAGGCCTGCCGGAAGGGCCGAGGCGATGTTGGCCTGCTGCGAGTTGAGGAGGCCCGCCAGCGACGAGGCATTGAGGCCACCGCTCGTGGCCGACTTGGCGAGCTGGCCCATGGCGAGCTGGCCGGCCAGGCCGACGACCGATGAGGTGGCATCCGCGCCGAGGCCAGCCTGCTTGCCGATGGCGCCGGTGAGGCCCTTCAGCGTGTTGTCGCCCAGCAGCGAGGTGAGCGAGCCGAGGCCGCCCTTCAGGAAGTCCGCGCCCGAGGCGCCGGTGAGAGTCGAGGCGAGGTCGCCCATCGCGCCGGTGTTGGTTTTCGACACGGCGTCGAACAGGGCGCGCGCGCCCACATCCGTCGAGGCCTTGCTGCCCATGGCGCCGAGCACAGCGGGAACTGCGGCGGCGAGGGCCGACTTGGCAGCACCGCTGCTGATGCCGAGCGATGCCGCCAGCTTGTCGAGGATCGCGGGCGCGATCATGCCGAGGATGGTCGAGACGATGTTCATGTTGTACCCATTCATGTATCGCGCGGTCTTGGTTGCGCTGTGTTAGAATTTGTCCCGGTCAGCCGGGCCCGGCAATCTATCTATCGGCCCATTTTGGGGATGCGATTGTATGCCGACGAGCAATTGCAACTTGAAGTATACAAGTTGAAATCTAGCGGTGCAAGATTCCTTGAAAGCTGGGTTTTTCGACACGTGAAGTGTCGTCCTGGGGCGCAAGCGCAGTGGCTGGCACCATGCCGGAATATCAGTTCCCGGTCCGTGGCGGGCGTGCTGATATGCCCGCTGGCGAACTGACAGGGGAATTCCGACGCGATGATTGCCGTGCTTTTCGGCGTGTTCGCCGCGCTGTGCTGGTCCGTGCATGACGTGATCGCCCGTTCCGTGGCGGGGGCGGTGGGCGGCTTCCGCACGGCGGCCTGGGTGATGGTCTCGGGCTTCCTGCTGCTGTCGGCCTATGTGCTGTGGGATGGCTCGGTTTGGCAGGCCACCGGGCCTGCCATCTTCTCCGGCCTGCTGCTGGGCTTCGCCTATGGCTTCGGGGTGGGCGGGCTGTTCAAGGCTTTCAGCCTGGGGCCTGTTTCGCTGGTCGGCCCGATCACCGCCGGATACCCGGTCCTCGCCGTGCTGTGGGGTGTGTTCAACGGTTTGGAGCCGACACTTCTGCAATGGGCATGTGTCGGAGCGACACTACTGGGTGCCATCATCGTCGCAAGATCAGGCGAGCCCGATGGCGGCATCAATGCCGTGGCGCCAGGCAAGCTGCCGGTGCTGCTGATCTTCGCCGCCATCTCGGCGCTGGGTTATTCCTCCTCCATCGTGCTGGGGCAGCAGGCGGCCCTCACGGTGGGCGAAGTCGATGCCACATGGCTGTCCCGGCCCGTCGCCCTGCTGGTTCTGCTGCCCTTCGCCTTCTTCGACGGCAAGCATTGCGTATTGAGTCGAAACCAGTGGATTGCCATCTTCGCCATGGGCGGTCTCGACGTGCTGGGGGTGATCGCCGTCAACACCTCGGGCCATTTCCCCGGCAAGGAATTCGCCAGCGTCGGCATATCGGCCTATGGCGCGCTGTCCGTCGTCATGGCGATGTTATTCCTGAAGGAGAAAGTGTCACCCGGCCAGTGGGCGGGACTCGCCATGATCGTGGCGGGCGTGGCAACCCTGTCGGTAACCCAGGGCTAGGGACGAATTGACTTGGATAAATCAACCCCCCTGATTTATCTTGGACCCACCACGGCAAGACCAGCGAGCGAGACATGATCAAGCCAGCCCCGCGCGGCACCGACCCCGAAACCATACGCGCCGAGATTCTCGAGAAACTTGCCTATTCGATCGGCAAGGACCCGGCCGTGGCCAAGCGCCATGACTGGCTCAACGCCACCATCCTGGCGCTCAGGGACCGCATCATCGACCGCTGGATGGACTCGACCAAGCGCGCCTACCAGGCCAACGCCAAGCGCGTCTATTACCTATCGCTGGAGTTCCTCATCGGCCGCCTGCTGCGCGACGCGATGAGCAACCTCGAACTCACCGGCGCCTTCACCGAGGCACTCGCCGGACTCAACGTCGACATCGACATCGTTGCGGCGCTGGAGCCTGACGCGGCACTCGGCAACGGTGGCCTCGGCCGGCTGGCCGCCTGCTTCATGGAGAGCATGGCCAGCCTCGACATCCCCGCCTATGGCTATGGCATCCGCTACAATCACGGCCTGTTCCGCCAGAAGATCACCGACGGCTGGCAGGTGGAGCTGCCCGAAAACTGGCTCGAACACGGCAACCCGTGGGAATTCCCGCGCCGCGAGGCCGCCTATGAGGTGGGGTTCGGTGGCCAGGTGACGCCCGGTGTCGACCAGAACAACCGCCACCAGCGCCGCTGGAAGCCTGCCGAGAAGCTCATCGCCTCGGCCTGCGACACGCCCATGGTGGGCTGGCGCGGCAAAAGAGTGAACACGCTCCGCCTCTGGACGGCGCGCGCACCGGACCCCATCCGCCTCGACGCTTTCAACAGTGGCGACTATGCGGCAGCACTCTCCGAAAGCAACAAGGCGGAGATCATCACCCGCGTGCTCTACCCCGCCGACTCGACACCGGCGGGCCAGGAGCTGCGGCTCAGGCAGGAGTATTTCTTCACCTCCGCCTCGCTGCAGGACATCATCCGCCGCCACATGCAGGAGTATGACGACATCCGGCTGTTGGCCGACAAGGTGGCGATCCAGCTCAACGACACCCACCCCGCAATCGCAGTGGCCGAGCTGATGCGCATATTAGTCGATCATCATGGTCTCGACTGGGACCAGGCGTGGGAGATCACCAAGGCTGCGATCGGTTACACCAACCATACATTGTTGCCGGAAGCGCTCGAGAGCTGGCCTGTGCACCTGTTCGAATACGTGCTCCCGCGCCACATGCAAATCATCTACGGCATCAACGCAAAACTCATCGCCGACGCCCAGAAACGTCCCGACTGCACATCCGAATTCCTGGCGTCCGTGTCACTGATCGACGAGCACAATGGGCGCCGCGTGCGCATGGGGCAACTGGCCTTCGCCGGCGCGCATTCGATCAACGGCGTCTCCGCCCTGCACACCGAACTCATGAAGCAGAGCGTGTTCCGCGACCTGAACGAACTCTACCCGGGCCGCATCAACAACAAGACCAACGGCATCACGCCGCGGCGCTGGCTTCTTGAAGCAAATCCGCAGCTTACGGCACTTCTCAATGATGCTGTCGGCGCCAATGTCATGGACAATGCCGCGCTGCTGGTGAAGGC
>CANJMQ010000118.1 GCA_947475225.1 Bradyrhizobiaceae bacterium | reverse complement strand
TATGCCGCAGCACTTCTCGCCGCCACGCCTGCCGACCAACTGGTCGAGTCAAACCAGGCCAAGAACTTCAAAGGTCTCTCGTCTGCCGAAATCTCGCGCATGGAACAGGAGATGTCGCTGGTGCAGAGCCGCTTCAAGGTGATCGAGCAATCCTACAGCAATGATGTCCTGAACATGGTTCTGGCGCGTGGCTATCTCAACAAGCTCGTGTCGAACAAGGCGGTTGCAAGCTACCCTCGTGGTGGAAAGCGGCGGCCGCACGCCTGAAGGCGCCGTCAAGCTGCATGTCTGGTGGAAGTTGACCGAGACTGCCACCCGCGAGGATCTCGCAGTGTTGTGCCGCCTGCGCGGTGATATCGCCATGAAGGTGGGGGGCGACACCCACTTCCGCTCGGCCCACCAGCCGATCCGGGTCGCAGGCTCCGTCTATCACAAGGGTGGCTTCCAGCGGCTCGTGCAGATCCGCGAGCACAATGCGGTAGAAGTCGACCTAGGGGAGTTTGCCGAGCGTGTCGCCGTCATGCCGCCCATCCCGGGCGTGGGCGCTGAGCCGCCCCCGGAAGGGCACACTAAGGCATCCCTCGATGCCATTCTCACTACCCCCGTGCATGAGGGTGGTGCGGATTCCTGGACGCGCTTCGAGGGTGCCAGTGCAGCAATTGGCCATTACGTGCGCCTGGTTCATGATGGCCGCCTCAGCGCCAATGACGGCTGGGAGGCCATCCGCCAATACAATGCCGCCATGATGCGGCCTGCGTGGCAAGAGGAACGGCTGCAGCAAGAGGCCGATCGCATCTGGGCGCTGCATGTAAAGAAAAACGGGCCAGCGCTTCTGCGCAGTGAGGCCGAAGCGCAGGCGGCCGCTCAGCCCTTGCCGGTGTTCTCGTTTGGCGAACTCCTCGACGACCGCTCTCCCATGCCGGAGGACATCATTGCGCCGCGCGTGCTGACGCCGGGCGGGCTGCTGGTTCTGGGCGGGGCACCGAAAGTGGGCAAGAGCGATTTCCTGATCAGCCTCTTGGCCCAAATGGCGGCCGGCGTGCCGTTCCTCGGGTTCACGCCGCCACGGCCCATGTCCGTTTTCTATCTCCAGGCCGAGATCCAGTACCACTATCTCCGCGAGCGCATGCAGGAGATCCGGCTGGGCGCGGCCGTGATCGCCGGCGCCCGGGACCGACTCTTCGCCACGCCGAAGCTCCGCATGATCCTCGATGACAAGGGGCTGGCAATGGTGGTGGAGGCCGTGCGTGCCCGCTTCCCCGACGCGCCGCCCGACATCATCTGCCTCGACCCGATCCGCAATTTGTTCGACGGCGGGGAGGATGGCGGCGGGGAGAACGACAATTCCGCCATGATGTTCTTCCTGACCGAGCGGGTGGAACGGCTACGCGAGGCCGTGGCGCCGGACTGCGGCGTCATCCTTGCCCACCACACGAAGAAGATGAACCGCAAGGCCGTGGGCGAAGACCCCTTCCAGGCGCTGTCCGGCGCCAGTGCGCTGCGTGGCTTTTACACTTCGGGGCTCCTGATGCACCGCCCCGATGAGGACAGCACCTTGCGCAAGCTGGAGATCGAGCTCCGCAACGGCCCCTCTCTGCCCACCAAGCTCATCGACAAGGAGAACGGACGCTGGGTTGAGCTGAACCCCATGAACGAACGCCTCGTGCGCAAGGAGGCCGGCGCCAAGCTCGATGCCGAGCGGCTGAGGAAGCATGATGTCATCCTCGGCATGCTGTTCGATGAGGCCGCAGGCGAGCGCCTCTACACCACCATGCAGTTTGCCGAGACCTTTGAGAACCAGGGTGGGCTCGGCAGCAAGCACACCATCCGCGACCGCCTGAGCGTTCTGGGCACAAAGGGCTTCATCAAGTTCCTGCGCGACGCGACCGATTTCGGCTTCCCCGTGACCCGTTCGCACTCGGGTTACCTCTGCGTCGAAGGGATGGTCTTCGGGCCCTCTGAGGAGGTCACCGATCCATCCACCGGAGAGGTCACATCGACCGCCCGGAGGGTGCTCCCCAGCCACTACAAGTGCCCCCAGTCGGGTGCCTTTTTCGATGTCGAAAACCCCGAGGTCTGGGTCTACCCGGAGGGGGCCGATGATGAACTCACTCATATGAGTGAGGCGTGAACTCATATGAGTGCGCTACTCATGAAGTCAGCAAAATCAACGACTTACATCCCAAATATGAGTGAGGTCGCTCACTCATACCCGCACTCATCCGCACTCATATTTTGTCATCAAAATCAGCAACTTAGGCAAAACGGAACAGTTAGGTGTCAAAGCTCCCATACTACGTATGGGAGGGCCAACATGATGTGTTGGCCCGTCCTCCCATACGATGGCAGGCCTCGGGCTCCGCCCTGATGTGAGGCTGCCTGACCCGACTGGCTGACCACCTCACCTAGCCGTCGACCCCCATTCCCCCATCCACCTCATGACGGAGACCATCATGGCTTCGAATGCCCAGACTTTGCCTGTCGCCAGACCGACCCCTGAGACAGCTTCCATCCTCGCCATCGACCTCGGCAGCACCACGGGGTGGGCGATCCGCAACGGCCGCTGTCGGATCCTGCACGGCACAGCCGAGTTCCGCCCGACCCGCTTCGAGGGTGGCGGCATGCGCTACCTCCGCTTCGGCAATTGGCTCGACCAGACGCTGGAAGTCACCGGCGGCATCGACGCCGTCTACTTCGAGGAAGTGCGACGCCACATTGGCACGGACGCAGCACACGTCTTTGGAGGTCTCCTCGCCACCCTGACGTCTTGGTGCGAGGGGCACGGCATTCCGTACCAGGGAGTGCCCGTCGGAACGATCAAGCGCTTCGCCACAGGCAAGGGCAATGCTGACAAGAAGGCGATGATCGCGGCCGTGCGCGAGCGCGGCTTCGAGCCTGCCGATGACAACGAGGCCGACGCCATCGCCATCCTGCTGTGGGCCCTCGACACGAATGGCGGTGTCGCATGAGCAGCCCTGCCGAGAAGTTCCTCAAGCATGTTGCCAACGTCATCGCCGAGCGCTGCACTCAGTACGGCGACGCTGCCGACAACATGGCGGCCATCGCGGTTCGCTGGTCCACCACGCTGGGGCGCGAGGTCACGGCGGCACAGGTGGTCCTCTGCCTACTCGATCTGAAGCTCGCCCGCCTCGCCCACGATCCCACCCACGAAGACTCGGCAGTCGATGTCTGCGGCTATGCGGCACTGCTGCGTGAGATGACCGAAACCTCCAACACGGAAGGGCACTGAACATGGCACCTGGACGCAAGCGCAAGCCCGGCAAGCGCTACTCCTGTGGCAAGCGCACGAAGCAGCAGCTGGAGATCGATGCCATGAGCACGGCCATCGAGGCACGCAAGAGGCTCTTCGGCGTCACGTCGAAGCAGGCGAAGGACGAGCGGCTGGGGACGGCTCTCGGCCGTCTCGCCTTCCGTGAGCTCATCAGCGAAAAGCAGTACCAGGCAGGCGTCGCCTTCGGTGAACTCTATCACCGGCACCAGACGTTGATGGGCATGCCATCACCCAGCCCGCGCTCTGTGGCAGGACTGCTGATCAACGAGGGGATCTTTGGTGCCAGCCCCAGTGAGCCTGTGCTGGATGTGCTGGAGAAGCTGAAGCGCCGCTTCAACGACGCGACCAATGTGCTGGATGCTTGTGATCGCGAGCAACGGATGTCGGCGGGGCGCCGCCCGACGATGTTGGTCTACCGGGTCATCTGTACAGACCAGGATGCGATGAGCTTGCCGGAGGAGGACCTGGGAAATCTCCGCGTAGCGCTAAATGCACTGGTAAGGGTGTTTCGACTTTAGGCGGCTCTTCCCCTATCAGGGGCAGAGCAATGGACTTGGAAAGCAGTTTGTGATGCGAACGACAGTGGTAATCGTTGGGGGAGGCTTTTCGGGCTTATACGCCGCACGATGTCTGCAGGAAGCGGGGGTCGATTTCCAGCTTCTGGAAGCACGCGAACGCTTCGGTGGCCGCATCCTGTCCGTGGATGCCGGCGGCCAGTCGTCCCCGGACGGCTTCGACCTCGGGCCCTCGTGGTTTTGGCCCGGGATGCACCCCCGGATGGCGCAAGTCATTCAAGGACTGGGGCTCGCTAGTTTTGCGCAGCACTCCGATGGCGATGTCTTGGTGGAGCGGTCGAGTTCAAGTACTCCACAGCGTTTTCCGGTGATGCGTCAGGAACCGCAGTCGATGCGATTTGTTGGCGGTACTGGCGCATTGATATACGCGCTGATGAACACTCTGCCACAAGAGCGGCTTCATCTGGAATCTCGCGTTACCTGTATCACGATGAGGGAGAACGAAATCGCGCTCTCCTTCGTCACAGGGGGCGAGGACCGGGAGGTCGCGGCAATGCAGGTGATTCTTGCACTCCCGCCGCGCCTCCTCGGATCCACGATTTCCTTCGAGCCTGTTTTGGAACACCATACTCTTAAGCTCTGGAGCCAGACGGCGACATGGATGGCGCCACATGCCAAGTTCTTCGCTCTGTATGATCAAGCGTTCTGGCGCGACACCGGCTTGTCGGGAACGGCCCAGAGCGGTGTGGGACCTCTCGTCGAGATCCATGATGCAACAACCGCTTCCGGGGCCGCTGCGCTCTTTGGCTTCGTTGGTCTGAACCGCGCCCAGCGGATGGCGGTCGGCGAGGAGACACTCGTTCGAGCGTCTGTCGCCCAGCTTGCCCGTCTGTTTGGCGACCAGGCGGAGCGACCCCGGGCGACCCTCATCAAGGACTGGGCAGCGGACCTCCTCACCTCAACCGACGCGGACCAGTCTGCGGAAGGACATCCCGTGCCGAGCCACGGGCTCTGGGTCTCCGGCGTTTGGGCGCAGCGGATGTCGCTTGCGGGCAGCGAAACGAGCATCACGAACCCCGGATACCTAGCGGGCGCGCTCGACGCTGCCGAGCGTGCTGCCGCCGAAACACTGGCGCGCCTCGGAAGACCGCGGAAGAGTGCTTGAGCTGAGTGAGCGTTGTCACCATCAGCGCAGAATGGGCTACGGGCTAAGCTCCGGTGGACCCTTGAAGGCCGTCGTCGTATTCGAACCTGCATGACCTTCATTTGAACTGACGGTATGAATCACTGACCGGTGCGTATCGGCCGTGATCATGGCTATCATGGGAATGACGGTGAACTGGCTGATCACAAGGATGAAAACAGCAACCCAGTGAATGACAAGCGCATCATGTAATCGAGAGTGCCCGCGATGCTCTTGCTGTATTCGCGGCCCAGCATAGACTGACCGGATTGCCATTTTGTTTGACTCTGTTGACCTCTTATCGCTGGTCGACAGTGTTTGCCGTGCAGCGATGAGGGTCAGAGTCTGATTGCTAGCACCCAAACCTGATGGAATTGTGGCCGTCATGATCTACCAGATAATCTGCATAGACCGGGACGCGATGCACTGGCCGGAGGAGGATATCGGGAACCTCCGCGTGGCGCTGAATGCGCTGGTGAGATTGATCCGGTTGTAATGCTGAAGCTCAGAGACTTGTGAAGCTACCGTTCTGCCACTGGACTACGCTCGCGACGTATGAGACCAGGAGCAGCGGTCGGACGGCGCGGGAAAGCGGTGCGGGTATCGCAAACAGGACGATGCCGCCATCGTGCTCGTCTGAGGACTTCTGCTTATTGCCCGATTCCTATATCCGAGTGTAACCTGTAGCGATGACCGAGTCAGATCTTGATTGCGAAGTGTTGGTCGTCGGTGCCGGCCCCGTCGGCCTCGCGACGGCTCTGTCGTTGAAAGTCCAAGGTGTGGACGTGCGTATCGTCGACGACATGCCGGCGCGCCATGCAACGCCCCGGGCGAGCGCCATCCACGCGCGCACGCTGGAACTGCTGGCCCCCTTCGGCGTGGCGGACCGGATCGCCGCCTATGCGCAGCCGATCCGCCAAGCACTGTTTTTCGACGCGCAGGGCCGGGAGGTGTATCGTCGGCACCTTCGCGCTGTCGACTCGCAATACCCGGCACAGCAGAACCTGCAGCAGTGGCATGCCGAGTGGATCATCGCCGAGCAGCTCTTGGCGCGCGGGGTGAATGTGGAAGCATCCACGCGCTTCACCGGCCTTTCGCAGGATTCCGGGCGCGTGGTGGCGAACCTCGAGACTGAAGCGGGCGCCTCCACGCTCCGTTGTGCTTATCTCGTTGGCGCCGATGGCGCGCGAAGCACGGTGCGCAAGTCCTGCGGCACCAACATGGTAGGCAAGGACTATGACGACCGCTGGATCGGCGGCGAGCTCGAGATCGAGCATGCGGGCGTCATGACGGACGTACACGCCCTCTTCGCCACGGACCGTTTTGCCTTCTCGCTGCCGCTCGACGGTGGTGTGATGTTCTTCGCCACGCTGCGCGATGACGAATACCCGGATGCCCGGCCGGGACCTGCCGATCCCGATCACGTGATGGCGCTTTACCGTGCCTCGTTCGGTGCCCACCCGCACCTTGCGGCGCAGGTGCGCGGTGTTGCGTGGACAGGGCATTTCAAGATGCACAGCTGCTGCGTTCCAGACTTTCGTATCGGCCGCGTCTTTCTCGCCGGGGATTCCGCCCATCTGGTCTCAGCTGCCGGGGGCTATGGAATGAACGGCGGCATACAGGATGGCATCAACCTGGCGTGGCGGCTGGCCGCGCACTTGCGTCTCAACGCTGGCGCCTCCATCCTTGACGGCTATGACGTCGACCGGCAGGAGATGTTCGCGCAAATCAACGCCATGAGCGACAGTACCCACCGCATGATGGTCGCACATGACACCGCCGAGCTGGCCAAGCCGGAGCTCCGCACGCCGGAGTTCATGGCTGCGGCCGATAGTGCAGTGGGTGAGGTGGGCCTCGCCTACAGTCGGGACCGCATGTGGCGCGACGAAGCCGAGACTGGAACTCTGCGGGCGGGCATGCGCGTGCCGCCAACAGCGGACTTTGCTAGCGGGGAGGGCGCGTCACGTAGTTGGGCCAGCCTCTATGACGGTTTCAACTGGACCGTGGTGATCGCCGTGCCAGATCGCAAGGCACTGCGAACTTCCTACATCCGGCAGGTCGATCTGGCCGCGCTCGTATGGCTCAATGGCCGCGTGCGGCTCGTTGTTGCAGCTGGAGATGCCTTCGCCTGGAACGCACCGCGGCCCACGCTCTACATGGTGCGACCCGATGGCTACGTCGCCTTGCGCTGCGATGCTGGACCCGGCGAACTGCCGGATGTGAGCCACCTCACCTCATGGCTCATCGACAACTTTGCGGGCTCTCTCGCTGCCGGCGAACCCTAGCTCTGGGCGCTGGCCAAGCCGCCTATCGCTTCAATGTCAGTTGCCAGCTCCGCCATAAGGAGCGGTAGGTTTATCGCTGCTGCGGTCTTTTGCTGCTGGTTTACCAGAGCAATTACGGTGCCAATTATGCCAAGCATTGGACTGAAAGGAACATGGGCCAACCTGCGGGTGGCGTTGAATGCGCTGGTGCGGTTGTTCCGGTTGTGACGGTAGGTCAGCAGCTTGGGCAGCTGCCGTTCTACCACTGGACTACTCTCGCGATGGATGCGGAATTGGGTGGCGGGGGCGAGGCGGCAATAGAGACAAAAAATGGCTCCCGCCCGATCAAAGCGGGAGTCGGATCGCCCGTGAAGTTCCAGCGCAAAGCGCGTGTTGCTGTGTCGCTATTGCGGAATGACCATCAACGTCACACTCGAAAATTTGCAGACATCTGCAACTTTGGGGGTGATGTTAGTGTTATCATTGAGATTGCTGATATCTGCACCGACAAAGAGTTGGAACGTATACTCGGTGTCCGGCAGAAGGCCATGTATCAATGACCAAGCTGACAAAACGGTCCCCTTGCCCGTAAACGCTCCAAGCACATTTTCGTTAAAGTAGGACGGCGCCGCAGGTGCATCGGACCCAGTCTGATAATTGTACGCGAACTGACAAGAAGGCGAGCCGATGACAATAATATTATTTAACACAGGTTCTACTGACCCTAACAAAAGCGCTCCCCCACCGTTCGCGCCGCTCTTGATAGTGACCTTTGGCCCGGCAAGAACGTAGTCTACAGTGCCAGGGTAAACAAGGTTGTAATTAGATTGAGCGGTGCCGAAGCCAATATTCGGGTTGCCGTCAGCGCCCGTTGCACCAGTTGCGCCCGTTGCACCAGTTGCGCCCGTTGCACCAGTTGCACCCGTAGCGCCAGTTGCACCAATCGGACCGATGTCTCCCATAGCGCCAGTTGCACCCGTGGCTCCGATGTCTCCCATAGCGCCAGTTGCGCCAGTTGCACCCGTGTCTCCCGTAGCGCCAGTTGCACCCGTGGTGCCCGTTGCACCAGCCGCACCCGTCTCACCGCCAGAGCTCGTGGCAGGCGCTGCACCGAAGATTTCCCAATAGGCCGAGGTCGTTGGTCCGGGCTGGGTGTTGGCTGGCACCGGCCGCATGGCGCGCCAGGTCCCGCCGTTGTAGAATACCATCTCGTCGGTTACGTATGCCTGGCTGTTGATCCAGTTACCCTTCGACTTCAGCGTGATGGGTCCACAGTTTTCAATGTTGACCAGAACCGTGGGCTGCCCAGCCGACGATAGCACCGCAACGCAGCGGTGCGGAACGTAAGCTAACTTGTCGCCGAAATCGAAGACGCCCTTCGACGAGGTCCTGACCCTAGCGATGCCGCCATCGAGGACAATAGTCGAGTTCGGGTTCGCTTTGCCCTTCAAGGTGAGCTTGCCGCCCCCGGCTGACGCCTTGGTGACCGTGATATCGGCAATGGCGGTTCCGCTCAGGAGAAAGCCAGCCGACAAGGCAGTGGTTGTTACAAGGAAGGACTTGACCGCAAAGCTTTGAAAAAATCGCACAGATCACCCACAGAAATTAAAAATTACATCAGTGTGGAAACAGATAGACCAGATCTGATCATTACAAGGGTGAAAGTACTTAGAGTCTGTCCGAAGAGTTCATGCTGGATTGCATAGCTTCCTGAGCATGAGCCTGATTGAGGCGAGGTGCAGGAAGGAAAGGGCTTTTCGGTTGAAGCATTCCCAGTCTTTGGCCAGCCTTCGGCAGCGATTGAGCCAGGCGATG
>CANJMQ010000117.1 GCA_947475225.1 Bradyrhizobiaceae bacterium | reverse complement strand
GCCACTTTAAATGACGTGCCTCACCTTTTCGCATGCCGGAATTCGTCATGATGAGCACGTAATCACGAAGCAGCTGCCGGTCTTGCGCGACACGAGTGTGTTTCGTTGCTTTCACCCACGACCGCATGAATATCCATAGCTTGCGGTATTCCTCGGAAGTGAATGCTGGTCTGCGTTCAACCTTGTTCTTCTCATGCTTGAGCATGTGCAAGGTACTGGCAGGCAGGATGCTAAGATCGACCGCGTGATTGAATACCCCACGCAAGACAACCCACTCGTTTTTCAATGTCGCTGGTTTTGGTTTCACCTTTCTGGCCGACTTCTGGTCCTTTCCCGGTCCCGTTATCCAGAAGTCCTGCCGCCACTTCCGGTAGTCTATGAGGTCCTTCTTCTGAATGAGGGCGATGTCGCGCTTGCCAAAGTATGGCAGCATGTAGTTTTTCAGGGTGCCCTTGATGAGCTCATGCCGCCCTGGACTGCGCCTCCCCTCTTTCATCTCCGTCTCTGCGTGGCGGAGATAACTCCCTGCCACTTCGTGAAATTTCTTTGAGGTCAGAGGGAGGTTCTGTGCTTGGCGCTGCTTTAGCTCCCCTAATATCTGGAGAGCCTTGCTTTCAGCGCGAGCATAGTCGGTTTCACCTGTTGAGCGGCGTACGTACCCCTTCTTGCCCTTCTGCTTGATGCGTAAATGCCAAACCTGATCTTTCACATCATCGCGCTGGTAAAGCGTGATCTGTCCGTCCGCGATAGTCGTCTGGTTTTTCGCGTAAGTCATCAAGTCGAGCATGACGGGCGTGCTCCATCTGTGCAACGTGTCTGTGCATCGCGTTCAAATGGCTAAGAAAATTCCACCGATTTGAGCCTGAACACATCGCAAAACACATTAGTTCTTGCTTTGTTCTGTGTAGCACGTGTGTAAAAAAAGGGCTACCACATTTTGTATGTGATAGCCCTAACTTGTTGATTTCAATACCAGATATTGTGTTTCTGGCGACTAAAAAGTCTAACGCGAGTAGTATTCGACGACCAGGTTCGGCTGCATCTGGACAGGATAGGGAACGTCCGAGAGTGCCGGCACGCGCACGAGGCGAGCGGTCATGCCCTTGTGGTCAACTTCAATGTAGTCCGGCGTGTCGCGCTCGGCGAGCTGCACGGCCTCGAGCACGGTGGCCAGGCCCTTCGACTTCTCGGTCAACTCGATGGTGTCGCCAGCCTTGAGGCGGATCGACGAAATGGTGACCCGCTTGCCATTGACCTTCACGTGGCCGTGCGACACGAACTGGCGCGCGGCGAAGATGGTCGGCACGAACTTGGAGCGGTACACCACCACGTCGAGGCGGCGCTCGAGCAGGCCGATGAGGTTTTCCGACGAGTCGCCCGTCATGCGTACGGCTTCGTCATAGACCTTGTGGAACTGGCGTTCCGAAAGATTGGCGTAGTAGCCCTTGAGCTTCTGCTTGGCCTTCAGCTGGGTGCCGAAGTCCGACATCTTGCCCTTGCGGCGCTGGCCGTGCTGGCCGGGGCCATATTCACGCTTGTTGACGGGGCTCTTCGGGCGGCCCCAGATGTTCTCGCCCATGCGGCGGTCGATCTTGTACTTCGCGTTTGCGCGCTTCGTCATTTACGGTCTCCTGTGACGTGTTGAGAACCTACCCTCCTCGACACCGGTCTCCCGGCCGACAGCCCACAAGGGGCACGGGCAAGCAAACACGGAGCCCGAAAGCTCCGTGCTGCAGCGCATATAGGGGATGCGGCGGATGCTGTCAAATCCCCCTCACAATGTCTTCTCCCGCTATTGTTGCGGGATCGGACGCTCTGGACAACTCCTTGATTTCTCAACATAGCTTCTCCCCGATGCCCCAAAACCCAGCCCTCCGCTATCTCCGGGACCTCGCGGCCGTCCTCACGGTCGGCTGCTTCATGTTTCCGCTGTTCTGGTGGGGCCTCAATTCCATCAAGCCCGCCAACGCCATCTTCGAGAATTTCAGCGTCACCTGGTTCGACTTCACCCCCACGCTCGACAATTACCGCGTGACGCTCGCGGGCGAGGGCCCCGCCTTCTTCGCCTCCCGCCAGGCCATCCTCGACACGCTGCTGGTGGCCATGGGCGCCACCCTCCTCACGCTCATCGCGGCGCTCCCCGCCGCCTTCGCGCTGTCACTCATCCACTTCACCCGCAAACGCTTCGTCTTCCTATGGGTGCTGTTCCACCGCATCCTGCCGCCCATCGCCGTGCTGGTGCCCCTCGTCTTCACCTACGCGCAAGTCGGCCTGCGTGACACGCGCATCGGCGTCATCCTCGCCCATGCCGCCGTCAACCTCCCCTTCGCCATCCTGCTGCTCAAGTCCTTCTTCGACGACGTACCCCGCGAAGTGGGCGAGGCCGCCACCATCGACGGCGCCACCCACTTCCAGTGCTTCACCCGCATCTACGCGCCGCTGGTCAGGGGTGGCATCGCGGCCTCCGCCGTCCTCTGTTTCATCTTCTCGTGGACGGAGTTCCTCATGGCGCTGTTTCTCACCAACTCCATCCGCCTGCTGCCCGTGCAGTTGAGCCTCGTCGTCACCCAGACCTGGGGTTTCACTTCCGCCTTGAGCACGGCGAGCATCCTCCCCGCCTTCCTCTTCGTCCTCCTGGTCCAGCGCCACCTGGTGCGCGGCCTGACGATGGGGCTGACGAAGGGGTGAGTTCCCTCGCGTATCTCACGCCCCCCGATCTCATCATGCCCGGACTCGTCCCGAACATCCTCTTCCGCCGCCCAGTCCCCGCAATTCACCTTGCGCGGACTTGATCCGCGCATCCTTTTTGCCGCCACACGAGAAGATGCCCCGGTCAAGCCGCGGCAAGGCGAAATGTGGGAGCGCTCTCGCCCCACCTGATCGAAAACCCAATTTCGGAGAATGCGCCTTTGTAACCCAGCGAGCGCGCGCTGTCAAGGACTAATTTCCTTTTCTAGACCTTCACGTCCAGAAACTCCGGCAGGTGGAAGCTCATCCTGGCATAGGCCGGCAGCGCATCCTCCGCCGCCGCTTTGGTGGACGTCAGCAGAACGGAGTTGTGCGGCGGCGGCGGCCTCGAGGGCTGTTTCGGCACCACGCCCTTCAACACGTCCGCCACCCGGCGCGCAATCGCCGGGGCGGGGTCGATGTAGCGCACCACCCAGGGCTCTACCTTTGCCATCTCGTCGGCCAGCAGCGGGTAATGCGTGCAGCCCAGCACCACCACGTCGGTGCGCTGGGCTCCCTCCTCTACGAAAACCGGCGCAATCTCGGCCTTGAGTTCCTCGAGGTCGACAGGCACGCCCTTCAGCTTGCGCTCGGCAATCTCGGCCAGTTTCGGTGCACCATGCAGTGTCACGTGGCAGTGCGCGGCGAAGTCGTGGATCAGCGTGTGCGTATATTCGCGCCGCACCGTGCCCGGCGTCGCCAGCACCCCGATGATATGCGACTTGGACTGCGCCGCAGCGGGCTTTATTGCCGGAACGGTGCCGACGAAGGGAACCGTGAACCTCTCCCGCAACTGGGCGAGCGCAATCGTGGAGGCCGTGTTGCAGGCGATCACCACGATGTCGGGCTCCACCCGCTCGATGAGCGTCCCCATCACCAGCAGGATGCGCTCGACGAGCGCCTGCTCCTCCCACGCGCCATAGGGGAAGGCCGCATTGTCGGCCGAATAGACGAGGTGCGCGAAGGGCAGTTCGTGCCGCACCGAGCGCGCCACGGTGAGCCCGCCCATGCCACTGTCGAACAGCAGAATGCGCGCGTTGCTCATTCCTCGTCTCGTTCCCTCTCGGCGCGTTCCTTGTCGCGCTGTTCCTTGCGCTTCTCATGGGCGCGGGTGAGCGATGAGACGATGCCGCGCAGCGAGCGCACCTCCTGCTCCATCAGCTGGGCGCGCCCGAAGATGTTGCGGATGTTGATCATCATGCCGGGCTTCTTGGCCTCGGTCTTGAAGAAGCCTGCCACGTCGAGCTCATGCTCAAGGTGGTCGAAGAAACCGAACAGCTCCTCCTTGGTGGCGGGCCGGGTGTCGGGCGTCTGCAGGCCCGGTCCTTCAAGGGCGGGAAGTTCCGGCGTCTTCTGGCCGAGGCTCTCCGCCTGGTCCTTGTACCACTCATAGCTCATCAGCAGCACCGCCTGCGCGATGTTGATCGAAGCAAAGGCAGGGTTGACCGGCGCCGTCACGATCACGTCGGCCCGCGAGATCTCCTCGTTGGACAAGCCCGTGCGCTCGCGCCCGAACAGGATCGCCACCTTCTCGCCGCGGGTGACGCGCGCGCGCATGTCGTGGCCCGCCTGCTCCGGCGTGATCACTTCCTTGATCATGCCGCGCGGGCGGGCGGTCGTGGCATAGACGTAGTTCACGTCCTTCAGGCAATCGTCCAGCGTCTGGTGAACCGTGGCGTTCTCGATGATCCAGTTGGCGCCTGAAGAGGAGGTCAAGGCCTTTTCGTTCGGCCAGCCGTCGCGCGGGTCCATCAGGCGCAGTTCGTGCAGGCCGAAATTGGCCATGGCGCGCGCCGCCGTGCCGATGTTCTCACCGAGCTGCGGGCTCACCAGCACCGCGATGGGAGCGGGCCCCAGCACCTGATTCTTCGTCTTGTCGGTTCCAGCCATGATGGCCGGGAATTAGCGAAATTGCCGGGGTCACGCCAGAGAGTTGATCGGGGCCGCCAAACGGCGGTCCGCACTACCGCTATGCGCTTGTCTGTCCGGGCATGGGGGCGCAGGCTTCAGCTCCTCCATCCGTGCCGAGCCGTGCTGCATCCTCACCCGCAAGAGAAGTCACAATGAGCAAATACCGCACGAGCCTGCCCCAGCTGAGCGGGCGACCCTTCCTCTCCGACAGCGGCCTCGAGACGACGCTGGTCTTCCTCGAGGGGATTGACCTCCCCTTCTTCGCGGCCTTCCCGCTGCTCGAGACGCCGGAGGGCCAGCAGGCCCTCGGTCGCTATGTCGAGCGCCACCTGGCTATTGCGTTCCGCGACGGCCGCGGCTTCATCCTCGACACGCCCACCTGGCGCGCCAACACCGACTGGGGTGCGAAAATGGGTTACAGCCCGGCGGAGCTCGACCGGATCAACCGGAAGGCTGTCGCCTCGGCCCTCGCCTTCCGGGCCCGCGCCGAAACGGCGGCAACCCCCATCGTCGTCAATGGCGTGTTCGGGCCGCGTGGTGATGGCTACCGGCCGGACAGCCTGATGACGGCTGAGGAGGCCTGCGCCTATCACCTGCCGCAGATGACAAGCTTCGCGGACGCGGGCGCCGACATGGCCTCCGCCGTGACCATGACCCATGTCGGCGAGGCGTCGGGCATCGCGTTCGCCGGCCAGACGGCCGGGTTGCCGGTTGTCGTTTCCTTCACCGTCGAGACGGATGGCCGCCTGCCCACCGGCCAGACTCTGGCCGAGGCCATCATCGAAACAGATGAAACCACGGGCGATGCACCGGTCTACTACATGGTGAACTGCGCCCACCCCGACCATTTCCGTGGCGGGCTGGACAGCGGTGCTGACTGGATGCGGCGGGTGCGCGGCGTCCGTGCCAACGCATCACGTCAGAGCCATGCCGAACTCGATGTGGCAACCGAACTCGACGCTGGCGATCCCGTGGAACTCAGCGCCGACTATCTGCGTCTCCTGGCCCAACATCCCCAGATCAACGTGCTGGGCGGATGCTGTGGCACTGACCACCGCCACATTGACGAAATCTCGGCAGCCCTCGCGAGGACAAGCACCGCCGCCTGACCCTGGCTCAGCCCTGCCCGTCCAGCCGCCTCGCGGTGCGGAGTTCCGGGAACCAGCGCGACCAGAAGAAGGCCACCCCCATGGTCCCGGCCCCGCCGAGCGCCACCGCTGCCACCGCCCCGATCAGCCGCGCCACCATGCCCGCCCGGAACTCGCCCAGTTCGTTCGACGCGCCGATGAACACCCGGTTCACGGCATTGACGCGGCCCCTCACCTCGTCCGGCGTCCACAGCTGCAGCAGCGTCTCGCGGATATAGACGCTCACCATGTCGCAGGCCCCCATCAGGACGAGCGCGCCGATGGACAGCGGCACGGACTTCGACAGCCCGAACACCATGGTGAAAAACCCGAACAGTGCCACGAAGACGAACAGGATACGCCCGGCATGGTCCCTGATCCCGTAGCGCGCGAGGTAGAGCGCCATCGATACAGCGCCAACGCCCGGAGCGGCGCGCAGCAGGCCCAGGCCCCATGGTCCAACGTCAAGGATGTCACGGGCATAGACGGGCAGCAGGGCCACGGCACCTCCCAGCAGCACCGCGAACAGGTCGAGCGAGACAGCACCCAATACGATCTTCTCCCGCCGGATGAAGGCGAAGCCGGCGAACAGCGAACCGAGCGTCGTCTCCTCCTTGTCCGCCTCGCGGGTCTGCGGCACGCGGCCCATGCCGAAGATCAGCGCAGCCGCGATGAGCACCAGCGCCAGCGCCACGCCATAGGCCACCGGCCCGGCAATGCCATAGAGCAGACCGCCCGCCACCGGCCCGGCGATGTTCGCCGTCTGCCAGATCATGGTGGTGAGCGAGATGGCATGCGCGATCGCCTCCTTCGGCACGAGGTTGGGCGCCAGCGCATCAGACGCCGGGTTCATGAAGGCCCGGCCAATGCCGAGCACCACGAGAATGCCGAACACCGGCGTGACATTGGTGGGGTGTGACAGCGTGAACAGCAGCAGGCCCAGCGCACACAGCGCCTCGAGTGCCAGGCAGCCCGCCATGATGAGGCTGCGGTTGAAGCGGTCGGCCGCCAGCCCCGTCACCAGCACCAGCAGCAAGGGCGGCAGGAACTGCGCCAGGCCCACATAGCCAAGGTACAACGGGTCGCGCGTGATGTCATAGATCTCCCAGCCCACCGACACGGACATGATCTGTACCGCGAAGGATGCGCAGCCAATGGCGATCCAGTAGAGCACGAACTTGGGGTGCCGAAGCGCATTGGTTTCGGCGGAGGCGCGGAGCGAGGTCATGGCCGTTGCTTAAAAGATCACGACACCAGATGCACCCATAAATGGCTCTCCCCGCCGGGGGACCGGACAGAGGCGTGGCCGGGAGCCTGTCCCTCCGGATCAGAACCATCTGATACGTCGCGAAGATGACTTGCACCGCAGCGGCGAAGGCACCTAACATCGATTCACATGCGCCAAGCCTCCGCCCCAGCACGCCATTCGACCGTCCCGCATGCCCGGGATACAGCACGCCATGTTCCCCGGTGATCAATGATTCGCACTGAGGAAGGCAGCCCACCCGCCGCATCCGCGATGGTGTGGCTCGGCTTTGCCGCCATGTCCTTCGGCATGTTCATGGCGGTGCTGGACATCCAGATCGTCGTCACCTCGCTGCCGACGATCCAGTCCGCGCTGCGCATCAATGCCGACCTCATGAGCTGGGTGCAGACAGCCTATCTCATCGCCGAAGTCATCGCCATTCCGCTGACCGGTCTGCTGACCCGGATATTCTCGCTCAAATACGTGTTCGCCATGGCGATCACCGGCTTCACCCTGGCCTCGATTGGCTGCGCGCTGAGCAATGGCTTTGCCGCCCTCGTGGTGATGCGGGTGATCCAGGGCTTCTGCGGCGGCCTGCTCATTCCCCTGGTGTTCTCCGCCATCTTCACGTTCTTCCGGCCTGGTCTCGAACAGACGGTCGCAACCTCCATCGCGGGCGTTCTGGCCGTACTGGCTCCTGCCTTCGGGCCCATCGGCGGCGGCTACATCACGCATCACCTGTCCTGGCATTGGCTGTTCCTGGTGAACGTCCTGCCCGGTATCGCCAGCCTGGCATTGGGTCTCCTCTGCCTGCCGTCGGCCGCGCGGCAATATGGACTGCTGCGCAGGATGGACTGGCTGTCGCTGGTGGCGATTGCCGCAGGCCTGGCGGCGCTCGAAATGGGGCTCAAGAACGCGCCGAATGACGGGTGGCTTTCGCCCTGGGTGCTTTCGCTTCTCGCGGTCGCGGTGCTCTGCCTTGGCGCGGCCACGCAGCGCAAGCAGCCGGTCGTCGAGTTCACCCTGCTGCGGGACCGCAATCTCGCCTATGGCTGCGCGATCAGCTTCCTGCTCGGCGCCAGCCTCTATGGTTCGGGCTACATCATGCCGGTGTTCCTCGCCTTCGTGCGCAGGCATGATCCCCTCGACATCGGCACGATCATCCTCGTCACCGGCATCACGCAGATGATCACGGCGCCCATTGCGGTGCTGCTCGACCGCCGCTTTCCAGCCCGACCCCTCGCCGCGCTCGGCTTTGCCGGCCTCACGGTGGGCCTCGCCATGAGCGGGTTCCAGACCGTGAACTCCGACTATGACGCGTTGTACTGGCCGCAGGTTGTCCGCGGCTGCTTCATGGCGCTGTGCATGCTGCCGCTGACCCGCCTTGCGCTCGGGCACCTGCCCATCGACAAGGTGGGCGACGCCAGCGGCCTCTACAATCTGTCACGCAACCTCGGCGGCGCCATCGGCATCGCACTTGCCGACACCGTGATCTTCAGCCGCGGACCCACCCACGCGGAGTTCCTCACCGAATTGATCCGCAGCGCTCCGGCACAGGCTGCGCCCATTCTGGGCCTGTCGGTCAGCGACCTGCCGGACCCGGATGACGCGATGGGGCTGATCTCTATCATGGACTCGATCCAGGACGCCAGCGTCACACTGGCCATCAACGAGGCGTGGCTCATATTTGCGGCGATCACGGCACTGGCGATCGTGCTGCTGTGGATCATGGGTCCGGTGCGCAATGCGAATCCGGCCGCCGTGCAACTGCCGCCAACGTGACCTAGCGGATATCGCGGTACGTGGTGGTCGCGGGACGCTTCAAAACGACCTCTGACAGATAATTCAGGGCATAGACGGCAGCGGATCGGAACATGCCTTCAGCCTTGAGCCGGCGGGCCGACGTCTGCATCACCAGTTCCATCAGGAACCGAACCCGGCCGACAGCCGACAAGCGCCGCGCGATGTCAGTGTCATCACCGTAGAAGGCGATCGACCGGTCAAAGCCGCCGATCTTCAGCAGGCAATCGCGGCGCGCCGCGAAATTGCCGCCCACCGCCATGTAACCAGTCAGCACGGAGACG
>CANJMQ010000116.1 GCA_947475225.1 Bradyrhizobiaceae bacterium | reverse complement strand
GGCCAGGCCGAAGGCGTGGTCAACTCTCCCGAGGCCGTTGCGGCCCGTGAGAAGTACCTGAGCATGCTTGAGTACATGCCGCCCGTCGCCAAGACCGGCACCATGGACATCTTCAAGTCGGACGAACTGTTCCGCGAAGGCAAGGTCGCGATGAACATCGACTGGATCGGCCTGGGCGAAGCCTCGCTCGATCCGAAGTCGTCCAAGGTTTCGGACAAGCTGGTGTTCGGCCAGATGCCCGGCACCATGGGTGCGGATGGCAAGATGATCCGCTGGTCCAACATCGGCGGCCAGCCCTTCGTGCTGACCACCTGGACGACGCCTTCGCAGACCACGGAAGCCGTGGACTTCGTGAAGTGGTGGCTGTCTGACGACATCCAGAACCAGTTCGCGGCTGGCGGCGGCCAGTCGGCTGTGAAGTCGGTCTACGAGAACCCCAAGTACGTGACCTACCGCCCGTGGAACCGCGCCTGGGCCCCGCAGCTCGACTGGCAGAAGGACGTGTGGCACGTGCCGCAGTTCTTCGAGCTCCTGACGCAGCAGCAGGACCAGTTCGACCTTGCCATCACCGGCAAGCAGGACGCCAAGACCACGCTGGATAACATCGCCAAGTTCCAGGAAGACCTCCTGAAGAACGCCGGCCTGATCCAGTAACACGCCTGAACCCCGGGTGCGGGGAGATGATCCCCGCACCCTCTTCTTTCTCTTCCGGAACGCTTTGCCGATGACCTCCACGACCGCGACAGCATCGCCACCGGCCCTGATGCGCCTGTCTCCCGACAACTGGAAACTTGCCATTCTTGTCGGCCTGATCGTGTCGGTCCTCGCGGCCATTGCGCTGCCCGCCTCTGCATCCTTCTGGGTCATTGGCGTCATGGCGGCGCTGATTGCCGCCGCCTTCGTGGTCAATGCCTATCGCCGCAAGTATTATGGCGGCCTTCTCGTCGCGCCGGCCATCGCCGTGCTCTTCGTCATGAACATCTTCCCGCTGCTGTGGTCGCTGGGACTTTCTTTCTTCGCCTACCAGTCCAACCAGCAGTCGATCCGCTTCGTCGGCCTCGCCAACTACATCAAGGTGCTGACCAACGACATCATGGCGCCCGCCAACTGGGCGGCACTCGTCAACACGGCGATGTTCGTCGTCCTCACCGTCACGGCGCAGATGATCGTCGGTTTCCTGCTGGCCATGCTCTTCGCCAAGCAGTTCCCGCTGCGCAAGTATCTGCTCATCCTCGTGCTGACGCCGATGATGCTGTCGGTCGTCGCCTCGGGCGTGTTCTTCACTTATTACTATGACCCGACCTTCGGCATCCTGAGCTATGTGATCAATTCGATCACCGGCGGCCAGTTCATCCTGATGGACTCGAAGGTGGGTGCGGTCACCGGCATCGTCTTCGCGGATGCCTGGATGTGGTCGCCCTTCGTCATGCTGCTGGTGCTGGCCGGTCTCGTGTCGGTGCCGAAGTACCTCTATGAGGCAGCGGCCATCGACCGCGTCTCCAAGTGGCGGCAGTTCTGGACCATCACCTTCCCCTATATCCGCGGCCTCCTCATGCTGGCGCTCTTGTTCCGCACCATCGAGGCGTTCAAGCTCGCCGATCTCGTCATCCTGCTCACCAAGGGTGGCAATGACACGATGACGATCTCCTATCACCTGATCCGTATCGCCAACGAGCAGAACAAAACCTCGGAAGGTGCGGCCATCTCCTACCTGATGCTGTTCATGGTGATCGTGCTCACCAACCTCTACCTCTACATCGCCAACCGGCGCAGCCAGGGAGACTGAACCATGGCCGAACACAACTCGATCTGGGAGGCGCTGGGCTTCCGCAAGGCCAGCGGAGTCGGTGAGGCAGGCTGGGGTCGCACGTTGGCGGTCGCCATCGTCTCGCTCATCTACTTCCTGCCGGTGCTGTTCATCATCTTCACGGCCTTCAAGCCGCAGGACGCCGCCCTCTCGGTGCCACCCACGCTGTCGCCAACCTCATTCTTTGGACTGATCCCGGACCAGTTCGTGTTCAGCCCGACGCTGGAGAACTTCGGCTCCGTCTTCAAGCGCTCGATGACGTCGGGCGGTGCACCTGAATCAACCGGCTTCGACCGCTACTTCTTCAACTCCATCGTCATCGCCTCGTCGTCGGTGCTCCTCGCGCTGGTGATCGGCACGCTCGCCGCCTTCGGCTTCTCGCGCTATCCGCTGAAGGGTAACGACACCTATCTCTTCATCATTCTGACGACGCGCATGCTGCCCGCCATCGTCGTCATCATTCCGGTGATCCTGATGTTCCGCGTGGTGGGTCTGTCGGGCTCCTACACCGGCATCATCCTGCTCTACACGGCCTTCAACCTGGCCTTCACCATCTGGATGATGAAGAGCTTCTTCGACGAGTTGTCGCTCGACGTGGAGGACGCCGCCCGCATCGACGGCTCGTCGGATACCAAGGTGTTCTTCAAGATCGCGCTGCCGCAGGTCGTCGCCGGACTTGCAGCCACCTTCGTCTTCGGCCTTATCCTCACATGGAACGAATTCCTCTTCGCGCTGCTGTTGTCGGGGCCCGACACGCGAACCGTGCCGGTGGCCATGAACCAGGCTGTCTCGTCTGGTGGCCGCGGCACCGACTGGACGCTGCTGGCGGCGATTGAAACCCTGTTCCTCATTCCCGTCTTCCTCGTCACTTTCTTCCTGCAGAACCATCTGCTCAGGGGCGTGACTTTCGGTACCGTGAAGCGCTGACATGTCGACGATTGAAATCCGGAAAGTCACCAAGCAGTTCGGCGCCTTCACCGCTGTGAAGGACGCCGACCTCAAGGTCGAGGCTGGCGAGGTGGTCTGTCTCCTCGGCCCCTCGGGCTGCGGCAAGACCACGACGCTGCGCATGATCGCAGGGCTCGAGCGCGCCACGAGCGGAGACGTCATCATCGCCGGCCAGCGCATGAACGAGTTGACACCGCAGAAGCGCGACATCGCCATGGTGTTCCAGTTCTACGCGCTCTATCCGGCGCTCACCGTGGGCCAGAACATCGCCATGCCGCTCCACTACGAGAATCTCTCGAAGTCCGAGTCCGATGCACGCGTCATGAAGGTTGCACAGATCATGCACCTCACCGAGGTGCTGGACCGCATGCCGAACCAGATCTCGGAGGGCGAAAAGCAGCGCCTCGCGGTGGCCCGCGCCATCGTGCGCGATCCCAACTGCTTCCTCTTCGACGAGCCGCTGTCGCGGCTTGACGTCGAGCTTCGCCATTCCATGCGTGGCCAGATCAAGGAAGTGCTGACCGGCCTGTCCAAGGCCACCGTCATCGTCACGCATGACCAGCTCGAAGCCCTCACCATGGCCAGCCGCATCGCCATCATGAAGGACGGCGTGATCGAGCAGGTTGGCACCCCGCATGAGGTCTTCGCCAAGCCCACCAACGTCTTCGTGGCGAGCTTCATCGGCACGCCGCAGATGAACCTGGTGGAGGCTGAACTCCAGAGCTTCGGTGACGGCAAGGCATCCGTCGTGCTGGCGGGTCAACCGCTCAGCATCGCGGCGGACCCGGCCGTGTCGCGGCTGAAGCCCTCCAAGGTCACCGTCGGTATCCGCCCGCGCGCCTTCACCACCGTGCAGGACAAGAGTGGCGATACCATCGCCGCGCAGGCCGAACTCATCGAGCCGATGGGCGCCGAGACGCTGATCCATGCCCGCACCTCGGCCGGCGGCGACATCCGCGTCGTTGTCCCGCGCGACAAGCGGGTGAAGGTGGGCGAGGCACTGCATTTGAAGCCCGACCCGCGGCAGACGCATTTCTTCGGCGCGGATGGCAAGGCGGTGCGCGCATGAGCGACCATGAGCACAGACAAGATCTGGGCATGACGCGCCAACAGGCGCTGCGCCTCGAATTCTTCATCATTGGCCTGGGCATCTTCGCGCTGCTGCTGATCTTCCAGCCTTTCAGCCTGCAGCTCTTCGCCATCGGCAGCGTGCTGGTGGTGATCGCCGGGCTCATCAACAACCTGCTGCCCATGGCGCAGCCGGGCGTGAAGTTCCGCAGCGTCGTCACGGTCGCCATGGTGGTGGCGATGATCTTCTGCATCGTGCTGCTGATCTCGATTGGCGCCGCGCATCTCTATGGTGCCTTCTTCCTCAAGCCGCCGGACCCCAACACGCTGGCCGGAAAGGCGCAACTGGCAACACCCCCTTTCTGGCGCCAGCCGCTGGTCTGGGGCATCGCTGCCGTGGCGGCGGTTCTGGCGCTGGCCATCACCGCGATGAACAAGGTTCGTGACTGACATGGCGCACGACGTTTCGGTGATCGGCCTCTACATCCTCGATGTGCTGGGCCGGCCCGTCACCCGCATTCCGGACAAGGGCAACGTCGATTTCATCGAGGAAATTCGCCTCACCGTCGCCGGCACCGCCGGCGGTACTGTGGTCGATACCGCCAAGCTGGGCCTCAGGAGCCTCGCTGTCGGCGCCGTTGGCGACGACGAGAAGGCCGACTGGGTGCTGATGACGCTTGAGAAGCATGGCATTGACACCTCGGCCATGCAGCGCATCAAGGGCGTGCCCACCTCCGCCACCATCCTCAACGTGCGGCCAAACGGTGATCGCCCGGCACTGCACGTGCGCGGTGCATCGGACCATTTCGACGTGCCGCCCGCGGCCTATGACAAGGTCTTCGACGCGCCCATCATCCACCTTGGTGGCACGGGGCTCCTCAAGAGGCTCGACGGCCCGGCCTCGGTCACGCTGCTGAAGGAAGCCAAGAAGCGCGGCCGTACCGTCACCTTCGACCTGATCGCAGCGAGTGCCGAGACCATCGGCATTGTTGCGCCGCTGCTGCCCTACATCGACTATTTCATGCCCTCGATCGAAGAGGCCAAGGACATGTCGGGGCAGGAAACGCCGGAGGATTGCGCCAGGTTCTATCTCGACAAGGGCGCCCAGTGCTGCGTCTTCACGCTGGGCGGCGATGGCGCCTATCTTGCCCATACGGACGGCACGCGCCTCAAGTCCCCGGCCTATGACATCCAGGTGGTGGATACCACGGGCTGCGGCGATGCCTTCGACGCGGGCTTCATCACGTCGCTCCACCACAGGATGGACGTCGAGACGGCGCTGCGCTTTGCCCAGGCCTCGGCGGGCCTCGTGGCCACCGGGCTGGGCTCGGACGCCGGCATCGTCTCCTTCGAAGACACATTCGACAAGATGAAGAACTGGAAAATCAAGCGATGAGATTTCAAGGCAGGCGTGCCGTCGTTACGGGCGGGCTCTCAGGCATCGGCGAGGCGGTTGCCAGGCGCATCGAAGCCGAGGGCGGCAAGGTGGTCGTGTGGGACATGCAGGGCGGCATCAAGACCGACATTTCCAACTGGGATTCGGTGCAGGCTGCGGCCGCGGAAACGGTGCGCCAGTTGGGCGGCATCGACGTTCTGGTGAACAGTGCGGGCGTTGCCGGCCCCACAGCCACCGTGCTCGACGTCAAGATCGAGGACTGGCACCGCACCATTGCCATCAATCTCGACGGCACCTTCTTCACCAACCGCGCGGTGGTGCCGCATATGATGGCGGGCAACTACGGCCGCATCGTCAACATCGCGTCGATTGCCGGCAAGGAGGGCAACCCCAATGCCTCTGCCTATTCGGCCTCCAAGGCGGCGGTCATCGGCTTCACCAAGTCGCTGGCCAAGGAACTGGCCAAGACCAACATCACGGTCAACAGCGTGACGCCCGCCGCCGTCCGCACGCCGATCTTCGACCAGCTGCCGCAGAGCCACATCGACTTCATGCTCTCCAAGATCCCGATGGGACGGCTGGGCAAGGTGGACGAGGTGGCAAACCTCGTCTGCTGGCTGGCCAGCGAGGAGTGCTCCTTCTCGACAGGTGCGGTGTTCGACGTCTCGGGCGGCCGCGCCACCTACTGAGGCGCGCGGCCGAGCTTCAGCCTCATATCGCCGTATAGCCGCCGTCGACCAGCAGGTCGTGGCCGCAGATCATGTCTGAGGCAGATGAGGCGAGGAACAGCACGGCGTCGGCCACCTCCATCGGCATGCCGAAGCGGCCGCCGGGGATCTTGGCCTTCATCGGGTCGCCCTTTTCCGGCTGGCCCCAGACCTGCGCGCCCATGGGCGTCAGGATCACGGTGGGGCACACGGTGTTGATCTGGATGTTGTGCTTGCCCCACTCCACCGTCATCACCTTGGTCAGCACGTTGAGGCCGCCCTTGGAGGCGCAATAGGCAGCATGGCCCTCGAGGCCCACAACACCCGCCTGGGACGAGATGTTGATGATCTTGCCGCCCTTGCGCGCAATCATGCCGGGCACGATTGCGCGGGCGAGCAGGAAGGGGGCGCGCAGGTTCACCGCCATGGTGGCGTCCCAGTCCGCCACCGTCGCGTCCTCCAACCGGTCGATGAGGGCGACGCCGGCATTGTTCACCAGAATGTCGATGTGGCCGAAATAGGCCAGGGCGTCATGGGCGGCCTTCACCGGGCCTTCAGCGGTGGCCATGTCGGCGGAGATCGCCACACAGCGCCGCCCAAGTGCCTCCACCGCAGCCTTCACCTCGGCCAGGCCCTCGCGGTCGCGGCCCACGGCGGCGATGTCGGCGCCGGCATCAGCCAGCACCTTGGCGGTCTCGAGGCCGATGCCCTTGCTCGCACCCGTCACCAGCGCGTGCTTGCCCTTCAGGCCAAATCTTTTCGTCCAGTCACCCATTGTCTCGCCTCCCATTTTTGGCGATCTTCGTGTGGAGAACGCCGCCGGTCAATGGCAAGGACAGGGAACCGCACATGCAGAGAATGGGACGCGTCATCAAGCTGAAGCCGGAGATCATCCCGGAATACAAGCGCATCCACGCCGCCGTCTGGCCGGAGGTGTTGAAGGCCATCCGTGACTCCAACATCCGCAACTACACCATCTTCCTCAAGGAGCCGGAGAACATCCTGTTTGCCTATTGGGAGTATCACGGCAGCAACTTCGAGATCGACATGCGCAAGATGGCCCACGTGCCGCGCATGCAGGAGTGGTGGAAGATCACCGACCCCATGCAGGTGCCTTTCGAGACACGCAAGGACGGCGAGTGGTGGGCGGACATGGAAGACGTGTTCCACACGGATTGAGGGCCGTTTTACTTCTTCCGCTTCTTCCCGAAGTAATTCCGTTCCAGCTCCGCGAAGCCGCGCTGGTAGACGTTCTGCTCCGTGCGCGGGATCAGCACCACGTCGTCCTGCGGGCTTGCCACCCAGTCGCCGGTCCACACGCCGAATGTCGTGTTGTCGGCCGTCACCGGCCACAGCCTGGGCCCCGAGACGTAGTTCATCCACGGGATTTCGCACTTGGTGATGCGGTAGGAGAAGCTGCGCGTCATGTCGTCGAGATGCAACAGCTCCTCGTTGAGATGGCCGTCACCGAAATGGAAATCACGAATGCCGGAGACCTTGTCGGAGCGGTGGCGCTTCAGCATTTTCATCCGGGTGATTTCACCGTGCCAGCCGCCCATGCCCGCGAAGTCGCGCATGATCTTCCACGCATCGTCCACCGGCGCCTTGATGACGCGCGAGGTCCACACCTTGTTGGGCTGGAAGCCCTTCCAGCGCTCCGCCCCTGCGGGCTTCGCAGGCTTGGTCTTGGCAATGAGGCTGCTAAGTGACTTGAAGTTTCCGGCGAAGACATCGTTGGAGACGATCTTCTGATACTTGCCTTCATCGCCCGGCGCCTCGTCGAACGTCGCTTCCCACTCGGCGAAGGTCTGGTCGGTGTGGGTGACGGGGTAGAGCCTCAGCGTTGCGAGATAGTTCTTCACCGGGAAGGCGGGCGTCTCGAAGTTATAGGTGAAGCAGCGCTTCGCATCATCCAGCATCAGCAGCCGCTCGCGGACATGCGCGCCATTGGCGAGATGGAAGGAACGCACGCAGCCCACCACGTCCGGGTCGAGGCCGTTCTCGATCTTTGACTTGACCACGCCGCCGCCGGTCCATGTCGGCAGGCCGTTGAAATCGCGCACGATGGACCACACGGTCTCGACGGGCGCTTTCAGGATGATCGAGGCATAGGCACGGGCCATTTCAGGTTCCTCTCGTTATCTCGCGGAAATAATGCCCCGCGGCCTCGGCGAAGGCCGGATCGTTGATATGGGCGTCGATCTCGATGAGCTGGCGGTTGGGCGCAGGCTTCCACGTGCTGCGGATCGCTGCGAACAGCGCGGCATCGGCAGCGGGATCATGGAAGGGCCTGCCTCGCGCATCAATGGCGGAGACGCCATGGAGCGGCAGCAGGAAGCGCACCGGACCTTCCATGCGGTTGACGCGATCGGTAATCCAGCGGCCGATGGCGGCATTCTCCTCCTCCGTGGTGCGCATCAGCGTCACCTGCGCATTGTGGACATAGAGATTGCGCTGGCTGAACTGTGCCGGAACCGTCTCGCGCCCACCGAAATTCACCATGTCGCAGGCGCCCACCGAACCCACCCAGGGAATGCGTGTGCGGATCACTGATCCGAAGCGATCATCCGTACATGCCAGCACGCCGCCGAACAAATGGTCTGCCACCTCCGTGGTGGTGATGTCGAGCGCTGCGGTGATGAGCCGTGAGTCGATCAGCTTCTCGAGGCACTGGCCGCCGGTGCCGGTGGCGTGGAAGACGAAGCACTCGCAGTCGCCTTCGATCAGGTGGCGGATCTGCGTGATGCATTGCGTGGTCACACCGAACATGGTGAGGCCAACGGCGCGCTTTGCCTCGTGCGCGCCGGGAACACCGTTGATCGCCATGCCCGCAGCCGCGTGCGCGGCATTGCCGATCACCGTGCGGGTGATGGCGTTGAGGCCTGCGACATCCGCCACGGCATGCATCATCATGATGTCGGTGGGACCGACATAGGGGGCGACATTGCCCGACGCCATGGTGGAGACCATCAGCTTCGGTACGCCGATGGGCAGCGCCCGCATGGCTTGTGTCACCATCGAGGTGTTGCCGCCGCCGCCCAGTCCCAGCACCGCGCCGATGTCGGTGTGCGACAGGAGGAAGTGTCCAAGCGCCTCCGCCATGGCGCTTACTGCCGTGCCGCGATCGGCATGGCCCAGCACGGCGTCGGCACCTTGTGGGTGGTGTTTCGCCACCATCTCCGGCGTCACGTCGGCCATGGCCGTGCTCGGCGTGGTGGAGATGTCGACGAGAAGGGCAGGTGCGCCAGCGGCGATCACCTGCGCCACCGCGTAGCGGAGTTCCGCCTCCTTGGTGTCGCAGGTGCCGATGACGTAGACCGGCTTCACGCCTTGGCCCAGCCCTGCTTCATGTTGCGGAAGCCGAGTTTGTAGACCTCTTCCGGCGAGGGCGCGAAGTCGCGCCACACGCGGGTGGCGGCGGCGAGTGCGGGCATGGAGCGGCCGAAAGCCTCGATGGTGAGGAAGCCGTCATACTTCGACTTCTTCAGCGCCTTGTAGGTTTCAGCCCATGGCACGTGGCCCTTGCCGGGCGTGCCGCGGTCATTCTCGGAGATGTGGACGTGCACCATGTGTGGGCGGATGGTCTTGATCGCACCGACCGGATCCTTCTCCTCGATGTTGGAGTGGAAGGTGTCATACATGCCCTGCACATGCGGGTGGTCGACCTCGTCG
>CANJMQ010000115.1 GCA_947475225.1 Bradyrhizobiaceae bacterium | reverse complement strand
GTGTGGGCGGCAAATTTTGTTTCGCAATCGGTGCCCCCTCTAGCTCATCCAGACATTGCTGTTACCCTTAGGCGCGCCGGGATTTGTGCCGCCGTGCATACGACAGCGCTTCTTGCCCTTGACTGCCGGGGATCGACGGCCGACCTCTCGGGTGACTCACGCTAGGCGAACCTCTTCTATCTGCGCGGTCTGGTGGCCTTTGCGATTGCGCCGATGCTAACAAATGGCGGGCATTTCGATGCCGCCCTGCGTCAGGGTGCCGATGCGACCTATACCAACATCGAAGATGTCAACGCCAGGCTGTTGGGCCAGTCGTTGAACTTCAACGTCAGCGACGACGACACGACGGTGCGTGGCTTCGCGGGTCTTGACCTCTCCTAAGAGACGGACAGCGGCGCCAGCCTCACCCTCACCGGCGAGACGGGCTACGATACCAGCGACGCCCTCGCTCTCACGGGCACCGCTGGCCTCGCCTCGGCGCTCTGATCGGGGCCGATCACTTGGGATCTATTCAGATCGCAGTCACTTCACAGCTTTAGGCTTAATAGTCGCGCCCAGGGTTGAGGAGCTTCCCTTATTGGGAATTCCGCCACTGCCGGTTGCCCCAGTTGTAAAAGTCACCATCTTGCAGGTAGCCGTACAGGTGTCACCAGTGTTTTTTCCACAGCCCCCGGTGCTCTGCGTAGAGCAAGTCCCAGTAACTACTGTTTCCCCAATAAAGCATCCACAATAATATCTGCCGGAGATGGCATTCTTTTGGGCAGCTGCAGCGATGCTAGGAAAGACTGCAGTGGCACCAAGAATTATCGCGACATAGAACGCCACCAAGAAATTTGGCCGGAAAGCAGCCATAGCCTCCTCCGAATTTTAGGTTACTTCTTGACAACAGGCTTGCCGAGCTTGCCGACAGGCGCTTTCCTCTGGGCCGCACCACCCGTAGCGTCTGGCGTCAGGGTAAGCGTACAGGTACCCGAGCAGCTACTGGCTGGCCCTCTGTAGCAACTCACCCCGGTTGTGCCCGTTTTAAAGGTGCATGTTCCGGTTCCATCTTTGCATGAGCAGTCAAAGGTACCGCTCTCAAGCGGTGTTGGGGATTCCGCAAATGCAGATTGAGGCGCAGTAGACAGCAAGAACGCCGCAAGCACAATCAAGAGGTATTTCTTGATATTATATGTCTCCATACCCTTTATTAGCACAAATGTGTAGGATCGCACAGGGATTTTCAGAATTGGTTTTAGTGAGCTGCACTAGCAGAGGTGGCTCGGTTTGTTTGAACAGTTGGCGGGAGTCGTTAATTGGACATCAACTCGCCGCAGTGATGCGCGCGGTAGCGAGGCGACCACGAAGGATGCACGGATCACACTCGATACAGACGCGAATGGCAGGCCTGATGCGTTCAATCCGGCAGATTTGTTCCTTGCTCCTATCGCCGAGGCCGCCCATGCACTAATATTCACGCCGGACCACTCGTTGGGGGCCGATCACGGTCTGGTGGCCTTCGCGATTGAGCCGATGGTGACCAATGGCGGACCTTAAATCCGGCAAGTGCCATCTCAGAATCTTGACCCTCAGTGATGGTGGCCGTTCTCCAGCGGTGATCAGGTTAGTCCTCCAAGGATTTGAGAAATGGTTTCCCGCACGCCGTACCCCGAGAAATAGGAACGTC
The DNA here is from genome assembly GCA_947475225.1 of Bradyrhizobiaceae bacterium. GTDB lineage: Bacteria > Pseudomonadota > Alphaproteobacteria > Rhizobiales > Aestuariivirgaceae > Aestuariivirga. The sequence continues at coordinate 8,255 of CANJMQ010000115.1, read as the reverse complement.
GAGCTTGAATGATAGGAAGCGACGTGAGGAGGCCGGTCACTGTTGCTTGATCTTCGCGATCTCAATCTGCTTCAGGCCAACGGATCGCGCCTGAACCAGGATCGTCAACTGCCTTCCTTGGGCTGGGTTCTTGATCGTTCAGCAGGTAACCAGTCTCGACGAAAGCCCTAGAATATGCGAGGATCTGGTCAACAAAGAGGATAAGGCAATGACATCGGAAACGGGCGTTGGATGTCCTTCTTGTGGTAGAAACTCAATGCTGCGTGTTCTTTGCCGCGGCTCGGAAGAGTATCTTCTCAGCTGTTGTGGCACTCAAGAGAATGTACTTCTCCCATGACCGGTCATGACTTTTCGCTTTCTCGCGCAAGAGCCTCCGGCGCTCACAGCATCTTCGTATTGAAACTGGCATGACATTCACGGATCCGCGCATTGCCCGGCTCATCGTGCTGGTCCGCGGCATCCGTCGGCCACCACCAGGTATGGCTCGGATCGCGCTTGCGCTTTCCGTTGGGATTCTGTGCCATGCGTTCTTTGTTGCGGGTGTACTGGCAATGATCGTGGTGATGTACTACGGCCTGAGCGAAAGCTTCGGAAACGTGCCATGGCCATGGGCCGCACTCGCCAACGCGTACCTGATCTTGCAGTTCCCTGTGGCACATTCGGCCTTGCTGACGGGTCCCGGTGGACGGCTCCTTGCCCGCCTCATCCCTGGCCCACATGGTGCGACGTTGGCCACGACCACCTATGCCATGATTGCTTCGATTCAGATTCTCGCGCTGTTCATGCTTTGGACTCCGTCGGGCATCGTGTGGTGGCGGGCGGAAGGAGCGGTGCTGTGGGTTCTCACGGCCGCTTACGCCGCGAGCTGGATGTTGCTCATGAAAGCCATCTTCGATGCCGGGACCGAGCTGCAACTGGGTGCACTTGGATGGATGTCACTCATGGCGTGGAGTCGGCCCGTGTTCCCCGACATGCCGACGCAAGGTTTGTTCCGGTTCATCCGGCAGCCAATCTACGTTGCCTTCGCGATGACGCTGTGGACAGTGCCGGTCTGGACGCCGGACCAATTGTTCCTCGCGGTCAGCTATTCCGCCTATTGCCTGCTGGCCCCGCGCCTGAAGGAACGCCGCTTTGCGGCGCGCCATGGCGACCGGTTCCACCGATATCGCTCCGCCGTGCCTTACATGTTGCCACGCCTCACGTCCGCAAAGGACCCTCCCGATGCGCAATGACCTCACGATTTATGACGCTGTGGCGGATCGTTGGTGGTCGGATGAGGTACGTTGGGTACGTACCTTGAAGAACCTCGTCCCTGGAAGGCTCAATTGGTTCAACCGCCACATCAACTGGCAGGGCAAGGCGGTGCTGGACCTTGGCTGCGCCGGGGGGTTCATGTCTGAGGCCATGGCGCAAAGCGGAGCGAAAGTCACGGGCATTGATCCCGCCGCCGAGGCAATCGAAGCAGCCCGCCGTCATGCCCGTGATAGTTGCCTACACATTGCCTATGACGTCGGCGTGGGCGAGGCACTGCCCTATGACGCTGCCAGTTTCGATGCGGTCGTTTGCGTGGACGTGCTGGAACATGTGTCCGATCTGGGGATGGTGCTGGCGCAGGTCGCGCGTGTCCTTCGTCCGGGCGGTTTGTTTCTCTTCGACACAATAAACCGAAACTTGCTGGCCCGTCTCGTCACCATCACTCTGGCAGAGAATGTCTTGCACCTGTTGCCGCGCGGCACGCATGATCCGGCAATGTTCATTAAGCCGCCCGAACTGCAGAACGCGCTGCAAGGCGCGGGGTTGTTGCCCGGCCCCACGATGGGCCTTGGTCCCTGCGGCCTGAACCGCCGTCTGGACCTGATCTTCGGCCCCCTGCCGCTCACGACCATAATCTACATGGGGTTAGCGCGGAAACCGTCTCTCCCACACGATACCGCCGTCGCGACCGAGTATTTCTGACGCAGCGGCGAAATTCTCGTGAGTGTTAAACTTCGAAAGGCGAATAGTATTTCAGATCCTGATCACTTCGCCTCAGGGTCAGCCCGCTAATCAGCTTCTTTTACAGGTGGGAGCGCCTTGCGGCAATCAATGACATCGCTGCCAGTCTTGCAGATGCAGATCTGCTCGCCCGACTTGCAAACGTAGGGAATTCCAGGGACCTTCTTCCACTTCATTTCGGCTGTACCGTTGGTGACGGGTCGTGGGCCACCCGGGGAAGCGCCTACTCCGCCACTTTTTGCGTCACCGGCCTTGGCAGGGAGGTAAGCGAGGAGGAGAGATAAGAGGGTTGCATTTGCAAGGACGAGCGATTTCTTCAGCAAGTTTGAACCTTTACGAAAAGGTCGAGTGAGAGACTGTTGCATGTTTGCGCTTCCGTCGAGTGCGGCTCGTGGTGCGATGGTGATGGGCGCTGGCGGTCGGTATCCCAATGTTGCGCCGATCTTGCGAATTGATATGTCTGGTTGGCTGCCGTTCCGGACGCTATGCCGGGTCTCCCGTCGCATTGTCCCGCGCACGGGAAGCCCTGCGCAAAGCGCCGAAGCGCAGGCGGTATTCGCCGGGGGAAACGCCGATCTTGCGGCGGAACAGCCGGCCAAAGAAGCTTGTGTCCTCGTAGCCGACTTCGTTGGCAATGGCCTCGATGCTCATGTCGCTGGTCTCCAGCATCTGCTTGGCCTCTTCAAGGCGCAGCGCGTGCACATAGTCGAGGGGCGTCATGCCGGTGGCGTCGCGGAAACGGCGAATGAAGGTGCGTCTCGTGAGACCCGAGACGTCCGCCATGGCATTGGCGGGGGAGGGATTTCGATAATTGTCGGCCACCCAGGCCTGGCACTTGTTGATCAAGGCGTCATCGGTCTGGCGGAAGGATAACAGCGTGGCAAAGGGCTGCTGCCCGAGATCGTGCCACTCCAGCATGTAGGTCTTGGCGACCTCGATCGCCTCCTTGAGGCCGACATAGCGTGCGATGAGATAGAGTGCGAGATCCTGCCAGCTTGTTCCGCCCCCTGCCATTACCAACCGCTGTGCGGTGCCGCTCACAACCAGCGACTGGTTGAGAGACACCTTGACGCCCGGATAGTTGTTGGTGAGCGTCTTCACATAGCCCCAGTGAATGGTGGCATCGCAATTGGCGAGAAGCCCCGTCTCGCCGAGCAGCACGGCGCCTGAGCAGGCACTGGCCAGCACGGCGCCCCTGGCGTGCACCTCCTTCAGCCAGTCTGCCTCGGGGCGATATTGCCCGGCAACGCTGTCTCCCGGATTGACGAAGAAATCGGGAATGCACACGATGTCGGGCTGCGGCGCCGTCTCGAAGCTGTGATCGGGCGTGACGCGGATGCCGTTCGCCGCCGTGAAGTCCTGCTGCTGCCGCGCCACGATGAAAGGCTTCATCCGCTGTTCGCCGGGAATGCCGCGGGTGATGAACTGGTAGTCGCGGCCCGGCGAGGAGAACAGGTCGAACATGCCGAACAGCGTCGAGGCCGTCACCTCGGGCACCGCCACGATCGCAACCTTCAGGGGCTCTGGAGTATTCGCCATGGCGCAAATGACCTGCTTTGTGGAAAATCGACTTTACCGGCCATGCCGGAGACTTGCTAGCTTCGGCGGTAACAGGAGGATGCGCAATGTCCGACAAGGCCCCCAAATTGATCGATTCCGGCGCCATTGACGCGCTGAGGTCGAGCCTACGCGGTGAACTGCTCGATCCGGCGCATGCCGGCTATCATGAGGCCCGCGTAGTGTGGAATGCCATGATCGACCGTCGGCCGGCGCTCATCGTGCGGTGCCGCAATGCCGCCGACGTGGCGGCTGCCGTCAGCTTCGCGCGCGACCACCGGCTGGTCGTCGCTGTCCGCTCGGGCGGGCACAATGTGGCGGGCTATGCCGTCTGCGATGGCGGGGTGATGATCGACATGTCGCACATGAACGCCGTTCGCCTGTCGCCGTCCCTTGACCGCGCCTTCGTCGAGGGTGGCGCGCAATGGCGCGACGTCGACATGGCCACTGCTCCCTTTGGCCGCGCCACGCCCGGCGGGCTGATCTCGGCCACCGGCGTTGCGGGCCTCACCCTGTCCGGCGGCATCGGCTGGCTGCGTGGCCGGCACGGGCTGGCCTGCGACAACCTCGTGGCCGCGGATGTGGTGACGGCGGAGGGCCGCCTCGTGCGCGCCAGCGAAACCGAGAATGCCGATCTGCTGTGGGCGCTGCGTGGTGGTGGTGGAAACTTCGGTGTTGTCGTTGGTTTCGAGTTCCGACTGCATGAGATTCCCTCTGAGTTGATGTTCTGCGCACCCATCTATCCAGAGGAGCGGGCCAACGAGATCCTGCCCCGGTGGCGTGACTTCATGGCGACAGCGCCGGAGCGGCTCAGCGGGCTCGCCGAGTTCTCGACCATCCCGTCCGATCCCGCCTATCCCGAGGAGTGCTGGGGCCGCCGCGTGCTGGCGCTGGCCCATGTCTATGATGGTCCGGCGGAGGAGGGTGAGCGCGTCATCGCGCCGCTGCGCGCCTTCGGGGACACGCTGCTCGATTTCAGTGGCGCCATGCCTTACTGCACCATCCAGACCCTCTATGACGCGATCTTTCCCAAGGGGCGCGACCGCTGTTACTGGAAATCCACCTATCTCAAGGGGCTCGATGATGAGGTCATCCGCGACATCACCTCGCGTCTCTCGCAGCGCCCGTCCGACATGACCTTCGCCTCGATCTGGAAATTCGGGGGCGCCATGCAGCGGGTTGCGCCGGACGCATCGGGCTTTGGCGACCGCTCCGCACCCTTCATGCTGAGCCTCGACGCAATCTGGGCGGATGCCTCGAACGATGCGGCCAACATCGCATGGGTTCGCGATGCCTGGACCGCCATGCAGCGCCATTCTACGGGTCGGCTCTATCTCAACTTCCCCGGCCTCGGCGAGGATGCATCCCTGGTGCGCAACGCGCTCGGCGAGACGACCTATGACCGTCTCCGGGAGGTCAAGCGCCGGTTCGATCCGCACAACCTGTTCCGGATGAACCAGAATATCTCCCCGGCCTGATGCGCGGTCGCTCACGCCGCGGCCAGCCTGACTTGTGAGGCTATTACATCGGATTAACGGAGGAACTTGATGCGCTTTCTTTTGGTCGTGTTTGCTGTTCTGACACTAGGAATTTTCACTAGCGAAACCTTTGCTGCAGCAAAGCAAACGGTTTCCAAGGCAGACGTAGTACGAATATGCGGTGACAAGTTAGGCGGAGGCGGAGCAGAATGTGTTGATGCCTACGTCATGGGATGCGAGGTACCTTGTGGCGACAAAATCTGCACATTTAATTGCTGTGCAGGTAGTCAGTGTCCCGGCGGACAAGGGTGCTGGGGCCAAGCAATCCGCAAAAATCTCTAGAATAACCTCGGTGTGAAGAAGCCTCCGGCTGCCAGCAGCACGGTGGAATAGAAAGGTAGCGTCCCACGGCGTGGTGTAAGACCGCCAGTCTCCGAAGCCGGCATTGCCGGAATAGTCAATGACCATCGCCGCGTGTTTCCAAGACATTCAAGATTAGTGCCGCCAATCTCAAATTCCGCCTCACCCGAATGCCGCGGGCAACATGTGATGAGCAGCACATTCAGCCCTTAGCGTATCTGCCAGTATCGACACCAGCCCACAATCATGTGAAGCTAGAGAGGGATAGCCCTAATGACCGCCAAATACATTCTCGCCGCAGCTTTCGTGGCCACCACGTCCATTTTGACCGTGTCTTCAGCTCACGCCACGAATGGCCGGGCGGCTGTTGGCATGTGTATTGATCTACCCGGTTGCAAGTGGAGGTTCAATAAAACTGGCTCAATCGACATCTTTCCTCCTACTGGCGAGATAATCCACTGCCCGAGCGCCAATGACGAATGCCATGTGTTTGGCAGACAGAAGGGGGCCCGCGCTAACCTCGTCAGGGGCAGCACCGAAGCGAGTAAGTAATTTACAACTTCGACTTTGGGCTCCTTCATCTCAAAGACCAAAGTTCAGCACAGCTCTTCACCAGTCTGCCGTTCCATCATTCTCCGGCGCTGACACTCGCATCAGGAACGACCACATTCCTGACAATGACTGATACCTTCCAAACACGAAAGGAACAGAACAATGATAGTGTTTCAGAACTCTGGGATACCAATGTTAGTAGCCATGCTCACAGCCCTGACAATAACCGGGATAAATCCAGCAGCAGCCGAGACCAAGAGCAATCTTGTCAAGTCTGGATACAAATGCGTGCGTGTGAGTGTTAATTTCACTGAATGCACAAAGACTGACAGCACAACACAATGGTGTGATGATAAAGGAAACTGCCAAGCGAAGCCAAGGAAACCTCTACTAGACACCAAGGCTCCATCTGCCTCGGAAGCCATACCTCAGCCGTAGAAGACAGATATTCGCCCGGAGCTATTCCGGGGCAGTGACGTGCATGTATTTTCGGAACCAGGCGAACTGAGAGAAGATAGCCTGGAAAGGAGAAGGCCTATGCCGAAGAAGAGGTTGGGAGCCGAGCAGAGACCTTAGCCTTTTTACACCGCCTTCAAGTCTGTGTGTTTCGACTCACCCGGCACCGCTGCTTCAACCACTCATCCACCTGCCCCCGCGTCTCGGCCTGACGCCAAGCCGCCTCCTCCTCTGGCGTCATCCTCTTCGAGACGTAGCGCCATGCCAGCGGAAGCAGCGCCTTGCCCAGTCGTGACCCGAACTTGAACCAGAAGGAGGGCCGCTGCGCCTCGATCGGTCCTCTGCCGGATCCAGCACAATTGGGGTGTTATCAATTACATCGTTATTTCAACAATATACGAGTTAGCGTCTTCATTCCGCATGGTGCGCCAGCCCCAAAAAGGACGCTCGCCCGTTAGTGGAACTCGATCGGAGCCCTATTTTGAAGATGTCGAGCTCGGGCGGCAATCCGATCTCAAGAAAGAGTTGACGTCCTTCGGGCCTCACCGACCTGTCTTGTGATCTCGCCTATGTGGCGTCCGTCCGTTCCACAACACCCGCCCCACACATTGATGTGGGGAAACCTGAGGGCCAGACCTGCCATCTGAGCGCCCAGTTCCTGGGGGTCTCCGTCCTCGAGGTGACCGAGCTTGCACAGGTCCAACGTCTCCATGGCCACCGCATTCGGCATGAAGCCACCAAGCCGCAGCGTCCAGCCGCCAGGTGTGAGGCCGGGTTCAAACTCGGTCGGATGCGTGCAGTTGATCATGTAGTATTTCGGCGCGCTCCCGGTGGCTGCGTCCACGCGCGTGATCGCTTCTTCAAGCGTCTCACCTCCGCGAAGCCGCCCCCGGTTTGAAGCGATGAAGGACACGACGACAGGCATGTTGGCGGATTTCGCTGCCCTTGCCAGACCGATCGCCTCTTCCACACTCGAAAAGGTCATCGCCGTGACATGATCAACTCCGGCCTTGCGAAACGTCAGTATCTGCTCCGAATGATAATCCTCGGCCTCTGCTGCATTGGGGGTGCGACCGACATTATAGGCATCGCCCTGCGGGCCGATCGCCCCGCCGATCAACATCGGCGTCTGCGGATTGGCATACTCCCGGACGAAGTCCCGATAGAACTCGATGCCGCGGATGTTTATCTCTTCCAGGCCCTCTCTTGAATAGCCCGTGAGATCGCCCCAGTCCCGGCTGGCCCGATAATGCAGGCCCTCATTTATCACACCAAATCCGTTCGCAACTGCGGCCTCGACAATCTTACGATGATAATCCCGCAGGCATGACAAGCCCCTCGCATCATTCAGCAACTCGAACCCGCAAAAATGCCGAAGCTTGAAGCCATCGACGTATTGCATCCATGTCTCGAAGCCGCCACCGGTTGCCATCAGCTTGCCGCGTATATCCGGACGTTCTGCCTTTGCCATTGTGCCCTCCCCCAAATGACCCCCGCAGATCGGAACGGATGCCGAAACATTCAATTCAAACTCAGGAAACTGCAAGTAAGATTCTCACAGGCAGCAGGGGCGTCGAACATGATCTGTCTGATTGTGAGGAATGCCTCCTCCAACCAGCTAATCAAGCCAACGCGATTCCTAAACGAACTTCATCGACTTGAGCCTGGTTGCGGCTTTGACTTCGCCGGCAGTGAGTGAGAAGCTCTCACGAAGTCTGCCTGACCATTCGCGAACAGGAGGGATTAAGAGTGACACAGGAGCATGCGCAAACAGAGGGCGGCTATCCGACGCCTGGCAAGTTGGAAATGATTTGGGGCGAAGGGTTCATGTCACCGGGCGGTCCTGACGAAGTTGTG
>CANJMQ010000114.1 GCA_947475225.1 Bradyrhizobiaceae bacterium | reverse complement strand
GGCACTACATCATGCCGGGGAAGCCAATGCAGAACGGCTACGTCGAGAGCTTCAATGGCAAGATGCGGGACGAGCTGCTGAACGAGACGCTGTTCTTTACCCTCGCCCAGGCCCGGGAGGCGGTCGCTGCGTGGGCCGAGGACTACAACACCACCAGGCCGCACTCGTCACTGGCCTACGAGTCACCCGCGGCTTACGCCGCGAAGTTCACTGCAACAGGCTGGCACGCTACGCCCCTCCGGGGCTCCGCATGCCAACCTGTTGCTCAACCCGCCCAACCGGGCATACAACAGGCCAAGACTCTAAAAGCTGCTGGATGAAAGTTCAGTGGCAGGTCAGGAACGTCCTACTGAGACGGCGTCAGTCGGTTGTCAGCGAGCGAATGTGCCTTTCAGGTTTTGGTGCGGAAGCCCAATTTCGAATGTCATGCATCTCCAGTCCATGTGCAGCGGCAGTTGATTTCGCATGGACACCCCATTCGGCAATCTGGGGAAAGCAAGACATCGTGATGAGGCGCCAAGGCAATGCCAACAAGGAGGTTGCGATGGAAATATCACCACCGATACGTATGTTGAAATCAGGCAGGAACCTGTCGAGAAAAGTCTTGAGTTGAGTACTCTTGTGCGCGTCGGGGTCCCAAGCGGACTTGGTATCGTGAGGGGCCTGCTGGCCAAGACCGGAAAACATGATCTGCCTGCCACGGTCCTCGATCATAACGCTCCTGACCTCTTTTTTCCTGAACTCCGTCTTTGAGAGAGCGCTTTCAAAGCTCGCAAGGATTCTTACTCGCTCTTTGGCCGTCAATAGTTCTGCGCAAATCAATTTCCAGCCATTGTCATATCGATGGAACTTTGTCCCAGTAGCAGGCAGACGAAAAAGATCGGCCAACTGTGAATTGGTCGGTAAACGGCCAACGAGTTGTTTCTGGAACTGTTGCCAGTCGCCGCCCAAAATGATGGCAACCTGACAGCGCGTCAGGAGACTTGCGAGCAAACGCCCCATGCCGCCATCAACGGATTTCTTTCTGGATGCGAGCGTACCATCAAGATCAAAAGCGATGATCTTCTTCATCGTGAACACCCTGCTCTGGGGTGATAGGTCCACAGCGCTCCTGAGCTCGCGGTACTGATGATCAGCAGTCCGATACATACATGTCGCCACCTTCTTCCAGATTCGGCTATCATCTCTGCAACTTTCCGGCAGTCGTCCACTTCAGGCCTGGACAGACAGAGGGAACTGATTGAGATCCAACAGCCAACAGTGGCAGAATCACAAGGTGGGAAATTCCTATGTCGATTCCTATCCAGCGAGTTGCATCAGTATGCCACTCCCAAATCAATCCAGCGATGCCCTCACCCTTCAACAGAACACACATGAGGTGCATCCGCAGAAGTCAACGAGCTCTGGTTGCCATTTTGTCCTCCGATGCGCGGAGTTGTGGAAACGTGCTAGGGGCAGGCCTGATGCAAGCAGACCCTGTGTTGAGCCCGAGATTTATGTGCCCTCAAAGGCTATCATCGCCCGGCGCCCGATACTGTGCAAAATGAGACACTAAACGGAGGCGCACGGCGACGGTCACCCTATGGGCCAAGAGTGGGGTCGTGGATGAGTTTTCTGATCGATGAGGAACTGCTCTGCCACATTTTCTGGATGACCTGAGGCGAAAGTTTTCAGCCCTTTTGGCCAATGACAGGCTGGCAGCCCATCGCCACGAGATACTGGCTCAATCCTTTGTCAATTCAGCCGAACGTCCTGTGCCAGTGCCGCGCAATGTCGATGCGGCGGGGTAGCCACACACTGTCGTGCGAGAGCACATAGTCGATGAATTTCGCGAGCCCAACGGCGCGGCCCGGGCGGCCCACGAGGCGGCAGTGCAGACCCACTGACATCATCTTCGGGCTGCCACGCCGGCCTTCCTCATAGAGGCAGTCAAAGCTGTCCTTGAGGTACTGGAAGAAGTGCTCGCCAGTGTTGAAGCCCTGCGGTGTCGCAAAACGCATGTCGTTGGCGTCAAGCGTGTAGGGGATGATCAGGTGCTTGCCGCCATCGGGCTTCTTCAGGAAATAGGGCAGGTCATCGGAATAATCGTCGGATGAATAGAGGAAGCCACCCTCCTCCATGACGAGCTTCGTGGTGTTCATCGAGCAACGGCCGGTGTACCAGCCCAGCGGCCGCTCACCGGTCACTTCTGAATGCAGGCGGATCGCCTCGGCGATCTGCCGGCGCTCCTCCTCCTCACTCATATCCTTGTGTTCGACCCATTTAAGACCGTGGCTGGCAATTTCCCAGCCTGCTTCCTGCATGGCCTGAACCTGGTCAGGTGAGCGCGCCATGGCGGTGGCGACGCCATAGATGGTGAGCGGAACCTTGCGTTCCGTGAACACGCGCCACAGCCGCCAAAAGCCGGCCCGCGCGCCATATTCATAGATCGACTCCATGTTCCAGTGGCGCTGGCCCACCCAGGCTTGCGCCCCGACGATCTCCGACAGGAAGGCTTCCGATGCCGCGTCGCCGTGGAGGATATTGTTCTCGCCGCCCTCCTCGTAGTTCAGTACGAACTGCACGGCGACCTTGGCCTCGCCCGGCCATTTGGGATCGGGGATCGCCCGGCCGTAGCCCTTCATATCGCGCGGATAGGGAGTCGTCACAGCTCACCGCCCAGATAGAGGGCCTTCACGCGGCCATCGGCGAGAAGCTCTGCGGAGTTTCCAGAAAGTGCCACGCTGCCCGTGCTCAGCGCGTAGGCACGCTGCGAGATACGAAGCGCCATGCGGGAATTCTGTTCGACCAGCAGCACGCTCACCTTCTCGTCCCGATTGATGGCCACAATCGACCGAGCGATATCCTGCACCAGCTTGGGCGCGATGCCAAGCGAGGGTTCGTCAAGCAGCAAGAGCTTCGGCTTGGCCATGAGCGCGCGGCCGATGACCATCATCTGCTGCTCGCCGCCGCTCATGGTGCCGGCGGCCTGACCATAGCGCTCCTTGAGGCGGGGGAAACGGGTGAGCACCATCTCCATCGTGCGGGCGATGTCCACCTTGTCGGTGCGGGTAAAGGCCCCCATCAACAGATTGTCCTTCACGCTCATGTAAGGAAAGACGCGGCGCCCCTCCGGCACCATGGCGATACCTGCCTTGACCAGTGCAGCAGGGTTACGGCCGTCGATGCGCTGTCCAGCGTAGTGGATTTCTCCGCTGCGAATGGGCCTGAGCCCCGTGATGGCGCGAAGGATCGAAGATTTGCCGGCACCATTGGCCCCGATCAGGGCAACTGTCTCACCCTCGCTCACACTGAGCGAAACGTTGCGGAGTGCGTGGACATGATCATAGTAGAGATCAACATTCCTGAAATCGAGAATCTGGCCCATCGTCAAAGTCCGATCGCCTCGTCTTCGACGCCGAGATAGGCTTCGATGACGCGCTGATTGTTCTGGATTTCGGCAGGCGTTCCTTCGGCAATCTTTTCGCCGAAGTTCAGCACCACGATGCGGTCTGAGATCTTCATCACCGCCGACATGTCATGTTCGACGAGAAGCACAGTGAGGCCGCGTTCGCGGAGCTTCCGCACCATGGCGACGGCCTTCATGGTCTCGTCATGGTTCATGCCGGCGAAGGGCTCGTCCAGCAGGAGGAGTGTGGGCGTGGTCGCCAGACCGATGGCGATGCCGAGCGCTCGCAAGTGGCCGTGCGGCAGATTGCGGGCAAGCTCAGAGCGGATGGCGTCAAGGCCGAGAAAGGACAGGATCTCGTCAGCCGATTCCGCAAAGCGCACCTCGTCACGTCGGGCCTCCGCCGAACCGGCGAAAAAGCCGAGAAGCGAGGCCCTGGCGCGCAGCTGGTGTGCCACGATCACGTTGTCGCGCACGCTCATGTTCCGGAAAATCGTCGTTTCCTGGAAGGTGCGCACCACGCCCTTGCGGGCCGCGATATGTGGCGCGAGATTGGATATGCGCTCGCCCCTGAACGTCACTTCACCAGCACTCGGCTTGAGGAAGGATGATATCAGCTTGAACAGCGTGGACTTGCCTGCACCATTGGGGCCGATGACCGAGAGGATTTCCCTTTCATTGACGCCGAAGCTCACGTCGTTGACGGCGGTAAGCCCGCCGAAGCGCTTCGTCAGTCCCTTCACCTCGAGAATGTGGCTCATGCCTCAGCCCCTCCGCTTAAACGAGCCGAGGCTCAGCAGGCCGTTGGGCAGCACAAGCATGAGCACGATCATCGCGGTGGAATAGATCAGGAGCTGGAACTCACCTGTCGAAAACAGCAGATTCCAGCCGAGATAGAGCACAAGCGTACCGAGCATCGGGCCGAACACATAACCGAGCCCGCCGAGAAAGCAATTGAGCATGAAGTTGACGCTGTCGGTGACGGTGAAGCTCGAGGGGTAGATCGACTGGGTGGCGCCGATGAACACTGCTCCGCTCAAGCCTCCGAAGAAAGAGGAGATCGCATAGGCCATGACGCGCAGCGCGGCGATATTGACTCCGATCGAGGATGCAAGCTCCTCGTTCTGCTGGAGCGACATGCAGATATGGCCAATGCGCGAGTGGACAAGCCGGTAGAGCACCGCAAAGCAGGCGATCATCAGCATGACCGAGAGATAGTAGAAGGCAATGCGTGGATTCTGCAGCGTTGCAAAATCTGGTACAAGCGTCATGCCGAACAGCGAGATGGGACCTGGCGGCGGAATGGAGGTGATGCCCTTGGCGCCGTTGGTGATGGGAAGCGCCAGTGCAAGAAGCCGCATGACCTCCGTGAGGATCAAGGTCACCATGGCGAAATAGACGCCACGCAGACGCAGGATCGGAAACCCGATCAGAATGCTGGCCGCCGCGCAGAAGATCCCGGCCACCGGCAGCGTCCACCAGAAAGACCAGCCGTAATACATGATGAGGATTGCCGAAACATAGCCTCCCATCAGCGCATAGGCTCCCTGCCCGATGTTGATGCGACCGATGAAGAAGGTGAGCCACACGCCCGCGCTCGCAATCGACAGCAGCGCCACCGAGGTGAAGACATAGTAGAGGTCCGTGCGGCCGGTCGCCGCGATCAGCATCGGCACAGCGATGAACACGGCAAGCAGGAAGACAACAAGGCCGATCAGCTTCTTGGTCATTGCACTCACCCCCAGGGCTTGCCCATCAGGCCGTTGGGCCGGATGCTGAGGAACATCATGAGAGCGGCGAAGATGACGAGATAGGTGACATCGCCATACTCACGCAGCACGGTGAGGCCGACCGACTCCATCATGCCGAGGATGAAGCCGCCGGCTATTGCGCCGCTGACCACACCCGCGCCGCCAATCATGATCATCATGAAGGCCTTGATGGAGATCGGCCCGCCAATGCCGGAATTGACGCCGGTGATGGACACAAGGAGACCGCCGACCAGGCCCGCCAGCATGGCGCCCAGCGCAAAACCGATCATGGTATAGCGGTCGACCTCGACACCCATCAGCTGCGCAGCCACGCGATCTTGCGCCAGCGCCCGCATGGCGCGGCCGGTCTTGGTATATTTCATGAAGGCGATGAAGCCGAGGATGAGGATGGCGGCAATCAACCCCACGAGAATGCGGTCATAGGGCAGGATGACGCCGAAGTCATTGAACACGCCCTTGACGATCTTGGGTACACCGCGCTGCTTTTCACCGAACACCAGCAGCATGACCGCGTCGAAGAAGAAGGCTGTCGCTGCGGCGAGCATCATGGTGCTCTCCTCGCGGTGGCTTCTGCGGATCACGGTCCGAAACAGGTAACGCTCCATGAAGCCGCCGATGACGGCAAGCGTGATGCCGGAGCAGATGACCGCGACGGCGAAGGGCAGGCCAAGCTGGCCATAGACCGTGTAGGTGATGAAGCCGCCAAGCACATACATCTGGCCGTGGGCGAAGTTCAGCACGTTCATCAGCCCAAAGATCAGGGTCAGGCCGAGCGCGATGAGCGCATATTGGGCGCCCAGATAGAGGCCGTTCGCGATTACCTGTTCCATCAGTCGCCGGATCCACCAGGTGAAAGTGATCGAGGGGCCCGGCAAGGCCGGACCCCCTTTGTCGTTTCAGATCAGCTCGACATCAGTCGACGGTGCCGACGAACAGCGTCTCGAACTTGCCATCCTTGTATTCGTTCACCACCATCGGAACCGCCACCTGGCGCTTCTGTCCGAAGGAGGTCGTGCCCACGAACTTCAGCTTGGCATTCGGATCCTTGAGGTAGGGGTTCGCAGCCTCGAAGGTGTCGATGGTCTTCTTGAACTCGTCGACATTGTCGATGGCGGCGGGATTGGCCTTCAGCGCCTCAAGGATGTAGTCGAGGGCATAGACCTTGGTGTTCGACTCGTCATTGTATTCGCCGAACTTCTTGGTGTAGCGCGCCACGAACTCCTTCATGTGGTCGGAAGCGATTTCCGGCGTCGAGGCGCCGCCTACCGAGATGAAGCCATTGGCAAGTTCGCCAGCGCCTTCTTCCAGAACCTTGGCGTCCTGGGCGGTTTCGGTGGAGATCAGGCCCTCGTAACCGAGCTCGCGCGCAGCGCGGATCAGCAGCGGCGCGTTGGCCGGCGCCACGCCCGACAGCACCAACAAATCCGGCTTCAGCGCCACGATGGGAGTGAGCACCGGGGTGAAGTCACGCGTGTCATTCTGGTAGGTGTCCTTGTCGGCAACCACCTCGAGGCCCAGAGCCTTGGCAGCGGCAACGCCCGAGTCGCGCTGGCTCAGCGGGTCGGATTCATTGGCGGCAACAAAAGCCACCTTCTTCACGCCCTTGTTTTCCATCAGATACTTGTAGATCGCCGGTCCTGATTGGTAGTTGGCGATCATGCCAAGGATGGCGTTGGAGGCAGGCGCCGTATAGAGTTCCTTCGGGAAGGCATACGGGAAGTACATGATCCCGTTCTTCTCGGCCACCGGGCGCACCGCGGCTGCACCGTCATCGACATTCGGGCCCACCACGTAATGGATGCCTTCCTGGGCCATTTTTTCCATGCCCTCGACGGCCCGCTTCGGATCCTTCTGGTCGTCGAAGGTGATGACTTCGAGCTCATAGGTCTTGTCGCCGATCTTGACTCCGCCCAGCTCGTTGTACCACTCGGCAAGTGTCTGCATGGAGCGCACGTTGGACGTGCCCCACGCGGCGGCTGGGCCGCTTGTGACGCCCACGAAGCCGATCTTGAGCTTGGCGTCGGCGGCAGAGGCCGCGTGGGCGCCGGCGAAAAGGGCGATGGCGCTGGCAGCGCCTATCAAAGCACGGCGAGAAAGAGTTAGCATGTGTTCCTCCTGTGGGGTCTGACGTTCTTCCCATCAATCCGCCCGGCGCCGCCGCATGATCTGCGGTCTGGTTGTAGCAACCGGTCAAAAATCAGGTTGGACTCGAAAGTCGAAACATGCAATGAAAAAACACAAGTGTATACACTTGGCTAGGTTTTCAGGCAGCCTGCCCAATCTCTGATCAGGCTCGGCGACGACCGGCCAGCTTTGCGGAACGGATCGCCTGCATGAAGATCAAGGTCATCAACCCCAACACCACAGAGTCCATGACGGCGACGATTGCCGCAGCCGCGCGGGCCGTGGCAGCCCCCGGCACCGAGATCATCCCAGCCACCTCCCGTTGCGGCGCGGTATCGATCGAGGGCCATTATGACGAGGCGATGAGCATCGTGGGCCTGGTCGACGCCATCAATGAGGAACCCGCTGCAGATGCCTATGTGATTGCCTGTTTCGGCGACCCTGGCCTTCTGGCAGCCCGCGAGATCGCCACCGGTCCGGTGCTTGGCATCGCGGAGGCCGCCATGCATGCGGCAAGCTTCATTGCCACCGGCTTCTCCATCGTCACCACGCTGGAGCGCACGCGCGTCATCGCCGAGCACCTGGTGCGAAACTACGGGATGGAGCACCACTGCCGCGGGGTGCGCGCCACGGATATTCCCGTGCTCGAACTCGAAAACCCCACATCGAACTGCCGCACCCTCATTCTCGAGGAATGCGAGCGGGCCATTGTCGAGGACAAGGCCGGAGCCATCGTGCTGGGCTGCGCCGGCATGGCGGACCTCAACAGTTTTCTCGAGGAAAAACTTGGGGTGCCGGTGATCGACGGAGTGACGGCTGCCGTGAAATTCGCAGAAGCCCTTGTTTCATTGGGTCTTCGCACTGCCAAGCGCGGTGACCTCGCCTATCCGCTGCACAAGCCCTACAAGGGCACGCTCTCGGCCTATGCGCCGCCGGACCGCACCAATTCCAAAACCCCGCTCAGCCGCGCCCGGGGCTGACCAGCGCGCGTCAGGTCGGCGCCTTGGCGGCCCGCCGTGGTGCTGACGTCTTGAAGAGATGTGCAAAGTCGACGTTCACCAGGGCATTGCTGAGGTCGAGCTGCGCCTCGATGTGCTGCAGGTGGTGGTTCATGTACTGCACGGCCCGTGCCCGGTTGCGCTGGCGGATCGCCGTGGCGATCTCCAGGTGCTCGCTATGCGAACAGGGCACGGCACCCGGTGATTCATACAGCGCAATGATCAGAGAGGTGCGTGAGACAAGCTCGGTGAGAAAGCCGGTGAGCACTGGATTGCCGCCAATCCGCGCGAGCTGCAGATGGAAGGCGCCGGAGAGCTTGACGCGCTCCTCCTTGTCGCCCTTCTCGGCTGCCTTCTTTTCCTGGCGAGCCGTTTCGACCAGCGAGGCGATGTCGCGGTCAGAGCCGGCTTCAATGGCCCGCTCGACGAGCACACGCTCGAGAGCGTGCCGCGCCTCGAATACATGGCGCGCCTCCTCGGCAGAAGGCTTCGCGACAAATGCCCCTTTATTAGGCACGAGTTCGACGAGCCGTTCATGGGCAAGGCGCTGCAGCGCCTTCCTGATGACCGTCCTGCTGACGCCAAAGGCCTGGGCAAGGGCATCTTCCTGGAGCGGCATGCCCGGCGCAATGCGGTGGTCGATGATCGCCTTGTAGAGGTCTAGGTGAACCCGCTCATCCGACGTGCCCGCCCGCTTCGCCGCCGGTTTCTTACTCTGCCGTTGTGCTTTGGCCATGAGGCAATATTACCTGAAGATGGCACGAGGGGAAGTACCACCCGGAAAGCATCGACGTCGACACGATTGGATGGGCCAGTACCAAACCTCACCCTTCGAGGCCCCGGCTACTATCTGGCTCTTCCCCTCTTATCGTCGGCTGCTCATGCAGCACCACGTTCAGAAGCGAGCTGTGTACTTCGATGTGCCCATTGTAATCAATGAAACCAAGCTTTCGAAACTTGTTCATGAAGTGGCTCACGCGTGAGCGCGTGGTGCCAATCATTTCGGCGAGAGTCTCCTGGCTGATTTTCGCAAGAATCGGCTCGGGCTTTCCCTCCTGGCCGAAATTGGCAAGCAGAAGGAGCAGCCGGGCGAGGCGCTTTTCACTGGAATTGAAGAGCTGATCCACCAGATCCGACTCGAGGCGGATCGATCGGACGAGAATGTGCGACAAGAAGAAGCTGGAGAAATCCGGATGCAGATGTATCAGGCGAATGATCGCCGCGCGCTCGATGCACATGATCGTGCTCTCCACGACTGTAGTCGCGGTCGCTATGCGCAGGGTCTGGCCGACAAGACATGCCTCTTCAATGAAATCGTCGGGAGAGAGGAAGGAGACAACTGCTTCCTTGCCTTGCTCCGACACGACCGTGACCTTTACCTTGCCCGTGTCGATGAAGAACACGGCTTCTGCCAGGTCACCCTGGTGGAACACGGTCGCGCCCTTGGAATAATGCTTCGTGACACAGCCATCTCCCACCTTCGAGAGAAAGCTCCTCACATTGAACCCGCATTCGCCAGATGAAACACTTATTTCTGGCAGACTTTCCACGATTCAGTTATATATATCATGAGCTTAACCTGAGCCACATGAGGCCATCATGGAGAACCTGGCGGGTGAATCGAGTGATGGTACCCTCAGGCTCGATTTCGACCGGCGCCTGAAGCTTGAGTTCCATGGTTCGCGGCTCACCTCCGATGCCGGGCTGCTGGCCTATCGCGAACTCGACGATGCCTTGGGCCTCAGCGCGATGGCCGGTGACGTGCTCGCCGATGCCCGCACCGGTAGGAACGGACGCCATGCG
>CANJMQ010000113.1 GCA_947475225.1 Bradyrhizobiaceae bacterium | reverse complement strand
GAGAACAGCGTAATGGAACCGCCGCCGCGAATCCTCGGTCCCGCATGCTTGATGCAGTGGTGTTGGCCCCAGTACTTTGACTCGAAGAGAGCTTTTGCAGCGACCGTATCTGTTTCTGTGATCTTTCCCCGGTAGGTCCCTGCTGCCGCAGTCACGAGATGATCGATGAGACCCAGGTCCGCAAAGAACCTCGACACAGCACCTTCATCCGTTACATCCAGCTGTCGCGGATCAGCAGTCTTGCCCACGACTGCAGCAGCTCGACTGAGCTTTTCAGGCGAGCGTCCTGCGATGACTATGCGCGATGCACCAGCATCCCTTGCGCGAACAGCAGTCGCGAGACCAATACCTGAACTCCCGCCTGTGATAACGACGGACTGACCTTCCAACTCGTTTTCTGCTCTCACTTCCATCTCCTTCGCTTGTATTCCACGCTGGCTAGCGCCAACACCCTGCATCCGCCATTTCTCGATACACCTCGTGAAAATCTGATTTCGTTGGCTTCTTGTGACGGACTGAGATGTGCTGAGTCCGTTAAGTGCCGTGTAGCAACTAGTTACCTCGAGGTAGAATGCGACGAATAGAACATAAGGCATTCTCTACCTTTCCCAGGCCGGAAGTCGGTAGGGATACAAAAAATGCCTTTGAACGGCAGGACATAAAACCTATCTCACACCGCCCCCGTCAATGATCAATGTCTGGCCCGTGACGTATGATGCGCCGGCGAGAAACCATATGATTGCCTGTGAATAATCGGCGGGGGTCCCCGCACGGCGCAAGGGAAGGCGCGCGATCGTTCGGTCCAATTCGCCCTGGTCGAATACGCAATCCCAACCGGAACCCACGACTACGTCCGGCGCAATTGCATTGACCCGGACCTCCGGGCCAAGCGCAAAGGCCCATTCGGTTGTCAGATTGATCACCGCCGCCTTGGTCGACGCATAGACCGACGATGACCCGCCGCGCCCAAGTCCGGCGGTGGAGGCAACATTCACGATTGCGCCACCGCTTGCCCTGAGGTGCGGTGCAGCAGCCTTGACCCAGCGAAACGGACCTATTTGATTGATCGAAATCAGGCGCTGCCAGAAGGCCTCGTCCATGCGGGCAAAATCGGCGGGCAGGATCGGGGCACGCGTGCCAGGCGTCGCCGCGTTGTTGACCAGATAGTTGATCTTTCCGGTCCGCGCGACAACCCCTTCCACTGCCCGCGTGACGGCATCGGGATCGGACTGATCAGCGGGGCATGGATATACATCCTGGCCTCCGGCTTTCAGTGAAGCGACCGCAGCTTCAAGCGCGGAAGACCCTGGCAAGTCGTTCAGGAAGACCATACCGCCTGCGCGGGCCACGGCCCCCGCTGTCGCCAGCCCGATGCCCGAGGCGGCTCCCGTTACGATCGTGACGGTTCCGGAGAAGTCATAGGTGATCATGGGTCACTCCATCATGAAAGGAAATGATTGCCTGCTCGGCAGGCTTCAACCGACTGACAGAATTCTCCGCGCCTCGTCCGGTGTTGCGATCGTCCGGCCCAACTGCCTTGCGACACTGGCAATATCCTCCACGAGTTCAGCATTTGATTTCGCAAGCTGGCCCTTGCGCAAATAGACATTATCTTCAAAGCCAACCCGGACACCCGCGGCCCCAAGCAAGATCGCAATGGACAGCATCCGCCGCTGATGCCTGCCGATGGCCGTGACGGACCAGCGCACCTCGTCCGGCAAAGGGCGGAGCAGTGCGGGAATGGCCTCCGGCACTGCGTCGATTCCTCCCGGAACACCGACCACGAGATTGACGTTAAGGGGACCCCGCAGATGCCCTTCCTTCAGCATACGCGCGGCTGCGACAGAATGGCCGACATCGAACAGCTCGATTTCCGGCACGACGCCCTTGCCATATGCGAGCGCGGCCGAGGAAATGCTGTCTGGCCGCGACGTCAGGAACAAGTCGTCACCGAAGTTCATGGACCCTGTTTCAAGGGAACACATATCGGGGCCAGCCTCCAAGGCGCGTGTGCGGTCCTGAATCGTCATCCACACCGCGCCACCCGTCGAAACCATGATGATGGGCTTTGCCACCATGCGGATTGCGGTGATGGCTTCCGCGAAGAGCAGCGGGTCGCCGCTGGGTTTGCCGTCAGGCTCACGTGCGTGGAGATGCACCACGCTTGCACCAGCCTCGACGGACTCCAATGACGCAGCAGCAATCTCGGCAGGGGTGTAGGGCACGCCCGGGTGATTATCACGCGTGACCTCCGCTCCGACGGGTGCAACAGTGATGATGAGCGGATGTGTATCCCAGGCCATGCGCCGTTTCCTTCTGTTTGATAGTGTCTGTAATCAATAACGTGGAAAGGAGAACCGCTGTCCGCTCCTGACAGACCTTGTACAAGGTCAGGCCAATACACTGCGGACGGCAAGGTCGGCGTGGTGCTCCGCTATGGCTTTCACGTCAAGCCGGCCGGAACCGGGCCGGTACCACGCAGAGACATACTGGGCGAGTCCAAGCAGAGCAAAAGCCGTTGGCGCCAGTTCGCACTTCCGGAAGACGCCGCTTGTCTGTCCGGCCTTGAGCGTCGAGCGATAGAGATCAACGGTGTGGCGCTGGAGCACGCGCAAACGTTCAACCTGCTCGGGCGAAAAATGGGCAGCGTCACGGAGGGCACCGTAGAGAT
Organism: Bradyrhizobiaceae bacterium; assembly: GCA_947475225.1. GTDB lineage: Bacteria > Pseudomonadota > Alphaproteobacteria > Rhizobiales > Aestuariivirgaceae > Aestuariivirga. The sequence continues at coordinate 7,520 of CANJMQ010000113.1, read as the reverse complement.
AGTCATTGATCATCGGCATCGTTTTCGCCGCGCGCACTTCCTCAATGACCTGTGCGGCAACCAATATGCGGAGCCTGGTCACCGGGTCTGACGAAGCGGAAGCAGAAATCTGGCGATCAAGCGTGGCATTGAGTTGCAGCATCGCGCGCTCAAGGACGGCAAAAAGCAAGGCTTCCTTCGAGGGAAAATAGTAGTAGAGCGCGGGAGCCCTCAGGCCCAATGAATGCGCAACATCAACCACCGTCGTCTTGGCGAAGCCCTTGCCGGCGAAGAGAGTGGTTGCGGCCTCCAAAACTTCAGCTCTACGCAACTGCCGCTGTTCGGTCTGGGTTGAATCGGCCTCTTTCATCCTGCGTTCCCTCAAGCACACCCTTTGTCGCCGCCCGACCCAGCGGCCCCGCTACAAGATTCGAATGGCATTTGAAAATACACATTGCATTTTTTTGAATGGCGTTCAATAGTGTACAGCGATCCGCGCACTAAAGACCATTCAAGTAGCGAAGGGGACGACGATGGCAGATGGTTCGTTGACTTTCCGCGGATGCGTCATGCCGTGGCACTGTGACCAGATGGGTCACATGAACGCCCGTCATATCTATGCATGTTTCGACGACGCCACCGGAGTGTTTGCGGCGCAACTCGGAGCTGATTTTGGCCAGGTGGCGGTTTCCGGCCTGGGGTGGGCTGACGTCCTCCAGGAAATACATTTCGTTCACGAGCTGAGAAATGGCAGTGCAATTACAGTCTCGACGAGACTGCTTTCACTTGGCCGCTCTTCCATCCAGTTCAGGCATGACCTGCATTCACACGATTCAGCCGATGTTGCCGCGTGGATGAACTGCAAATCGGTGCGTTTCGATACGACGACCAGGCGTTCGGCTCACATCGATGGTGATTTGCGGAAGGAAATCACTGCGCTTCTTCCCAATGAGGTTGAGACATGAGCGATACCGCTGTCTGGCGTGTTGCGATCGATACCGGCGGCACATTCACTGACGCTTGCTTCTTCAATGAAAATACGGGCAAGAGCCATGTAGCCAAGGTCTCGTCAACGCCGGCGTCGCATGAACTCGCGGTGCTGGAAAGCATCCGTGCAGGCAGTATCACGCCAGCGGATATCAGGCTGCTAACCCACGGGACCACTGTCGCAACGAATGCCTTGATCACCAGGCGCCTGTCCAAGGCCGCCCTGGTAACGACCACTGGGTTTCGGGATGTCGTTGAGATACGGGACGGAACCAAGGAAGACTTGTGGGATGCCTACAAAGATTCATCCCCGCCCTATAACGATACCCACGCGCAACTCCATTTGCGCAGTCTCACTTGTGCGAACATTAGTGTCCTATGACGTGACTTAACAAACAGGAGGAAACATGAAACGGATCGTAAGAAACGTCGCTTTAGCGGCCGCATCGGCAAGCCTGGGGATGCTCGCCTTCTCTGCCCTCGCTCCGGCACAGGCCGAGGGCCAGTTGAGCCTGCTGGTCTGGGAGGGCTATGCCGATCCCAGTTTCGTGAAGGACTTCGAAGCAGAGTCGAGCTGCAAGGTGCAAGCCACCTATGTCGGCTCCAACGATGACTTTGCGCCCAAGCTCGCGGCCGGCGGCGGCGTATATGACCTCATGTCGGTTTCGAGCGATGCGGCGGCTGTGCTCGTCGCCGCCGGTTTCGTTGAGCCGGTCGACGTCTCGAAAGTGCCGGAATACAACAACGTCTACGAATCATTCCGGACGCTGCCGGCGTTGAACTCGGATGGCCAGGTGTGGGCCGTTCCGTTCACCTGGGGTGCAAATCCGTTCATCTACCGCACCGACAAGATCGCCACTCCCCCCGATACGATCGCCGCACTCTGGGATCCCCAGTACAAGGGCAAGATCGGCATGTGGGACGACAAGAGCATGCTTTACAACACCGCACGCATGCTTGGCATCGCAGATCCCTTCAACATGTCGGATGAAGAGTTGGAGAAGGTGAAGGCAAAGCTCATCGAGCAGAAACCCCTCGTACGCAAGTACTGGAGCACGGCTGGCGAACTCGAGAACCTCTTCGCGTCCAACGAAATGTGGATTTCATATACCTGGGGCGGGCTGATGCTCAACGACCTCAAGAAACAGAACGTGCCCGTCGCGGAATTCACTCCAAAGGAAGGCGCCGACGGCTGGAACGACAACTGGATGATCGCCAAGGGATCGCCCAACATTGACTGCGCCTACAAGTACATAAACTTTATGATGTCTCCCAAGGGTCAGTGCGGCGTTTCTACCGTGACAGGGTATTCTGCAACCAACCCCGTTGCCGCCAAGACCTGCATGACCCCAGAGGAGTTCAAGGCCAAGCATCAGGATGACATCTCGTTCGTCGAGAAACTTCACATGTGGCAGGCCCCGCCACGCATCGACGTCTACACAAACACCTGGAATGCCGTGAAGGCGGCTCCCTAGGTTCGACCTTTGCCCAATTTGTGGGGATACTGACATGAATGCCATCTCACTCACGCATCTCACAAAGTCCTTCCCCACCGCGGGGCGCGTCGTCGATGACCTGACACTTCGTGTCCGGCAGGGTGAGTTCATCACCCTGCTGGGCCCTTCAGGCTGCGGGAAGACGACAACACTGCGACTCATCGCAGGCTTTGAGTTCCCCGATTCAGGGTCGGTGTCCGTAGCGGGTACTGACGTGACCGATGTGCCGCCATATCGGCGGCCAGTGAACACAGTCTTTCAGGACTATGCGCTCTTCCCGCACATGAACGTCGAGCAGAACGTCGGGTATGGAATGTGGGTTGCGCGCCTTCCCAAGCGTGAAATCTCCGAGCGGGTTGCGGCCGCGCTGCAGATGGTCGGCCTCTCCGAAAAGGCTGCGGCCCGCCCTTCCGAGTTGTCTGGAGGTCAGAAGCAGCGCGTTGCCCTTGCGCGCGCAATCGTTCGGCGCCCGAAAGTTCTGCTCCTCGACGAACCACTGTCAGCGCTCGATGCCAAGCTCCGGGAAGCGATGCAGGTGGAGTTGCGCCACCTGCACCGCAAGCTTGGCATCACCTTCTTGCTGGTCACCCATGACCAGTCGGAAGCGATGGTCATGTCGGACCGCATCCTGATCATGGAAGCCGGAAAAGTCGTTCAGGACGGGTCTCCACTCGACCTTTACGATTCTCCCGCATCGCCCTACGTGGCGGACTTTCTTGGAACATCTAACCTCATACCGGGTAATGTGCACGCCACCGAACTGGACAGCATTCGCGTGAAAGCCGTCGATGCCCTCTTCCGCGTCAGAACACGGGGGCGCTCGCTGCCGACCTCGGCAAACGTCACGCTCGCAATCCGGCCTGAAAAGACTGAAGTCATCGCCCCGGAATCATCGCCGGTTGGTACACCGGCGCAACTCACCGGACGAATCATCGAGCACTTCTTCCACGGCGGAATGCTGCGAACGGCGATCGACATCGGGCTGCCACTGCCATTTCTCGTCGATACACAAATCAAATCCGCCGCAATGCAAGGTCAGCAGCTGCCACCCGGCTCTCCCTGCCGACTGCGTGTGGATGAAGACAGCATCGTCGCCTTCGCAGGATCGCACCGGCCGTGAGGGCTTCCACCCGAGAGGCATGGCTCAAGAGCGCGCTGGTCCTGCCGCCACTTGCATGGACCCTCGTGTTCATGTTCGTGCCATATGCGATCATGTTCACCTACAGCTTCTATACCCGCAAATACCCGACCTTCGTTCCCGACTTTCAATTCGGCAACTATATCGCACTCTTTCAGGATGTTCAGTACCGGCAGGTCTTCCTGCGGACCCTCAAGATTGCCAGCCTCGTCTCGCTGTTTGCCCTGCTGCTGTCATATCCCGTCGCCTATTGCCTGGTTTTCAAGATCCGCTCCCTGAGGCTGCGGATGGCCCTCTACATGGCTGTCATCGTGCCGCTCTGGGTGTCCTACTTGCTTCGCGCCTACACGTGGAAGACGATCCTCGGGTCACAGGGTGTGCTGAACTCGTTCCTCGTCTGGGCCGGAATTCTGGCGCAGCCCACGGACCTTCTGCTCTACAATCAGTTCTCGATGGTCATCACCCTCGTCCACATCTTTATTCCCTTCATGTTCATGCCGATCTTCACCTCCCTAGAGAAGATTCCACGAAGCCTGATCGAAGCCTCCAAGGACCTCGGGGTGGGACGCGGATGGACATTCCTGAAAATCACTTTGCCACTCTCACTGCCGGGTGTGATGGCGGGCTTCACCTTCACCTTCTGCTTGTCGTTCGGTGATTTCGTCGCACCGTTTCTGGTGGGTGGGCCGGATGGCTTCATGATCGCCAACATCGTGCAATCGCAATTCGGGACAGCCTTGAACTGGCCCCTGGGGTCGGCGATCTCGATTGCGATTCTGGCCATCGTGCTCACCGTCATTTCAATCAGCGACCGGTTCGAGAGATCCGGCCGGCTGGATCTCGGGTGATGAGCATGGTCGGCAATTCAAGGCAAAGGCATGACGGCATTGACATCGGCCTGAAGCTGTTCACCTTTATGGTGCTGGCGGCGCTCTATTTGCCGATCGTCGTTCTGATCGTGTTCAGCTTCAACGACAATCAGGTGACCACGCTCCCGCTTCGTGGTTTTACCCTTGATTGGTATCGCCGAGTCTTCTCCAACGAGGACATGCTCAAGGCAACATACAATTCCTTCAAGGTCGGCCTTTTTGCCACCGCGATCACCCTCGTCGTCGGCACGGCTGCAGCCTTCGCCATCGATCGCACCGACTTCCCGGGAAAGAACGTGTTTCGCCGCCTGGTGCTGCTTCCCCTGGTTCTGCCCGGCATTATTACCGGTATTTCAATGCTAAATTTCTTTCGTGTTCTGGGCTTCACTCTCAGCCTAGAGACGGTCATCCTGGGCCATGCCACGGCACTCATCTCGATCGTCGTCACGCAAGTCTACGCACGCTTGCAGCGCATCAACCGACGGATCGAGGAGGCTTCGAGCGATCTCGGTGCGAAGCCGTGGCAGACCTTTCTCTATGTCACCCTACCCAGCATCCGGACCGCGCTGTTCGGCAGCGGACTGATCTGCTTCACCTTGTCGTTTGATGAAATTCCAGTGACGTTCTTCTTGACGGGACGAGACAATACGCTGCCGATGTACATCTACTCTACACTCCGCAAGGGAATCACACCCGAGATCAACGCCATTGGCACCATCATCGTTGTTGCGTCATTGGCAATCATCGTTCTATCGGTTCGATTGCTCCAGGACGAGAAACGCTAAGGTGCACACCGATATTGGAATTGTCGGTTGTGGCCTCATCGGTGCGAGTTGGGCCGGGCTATTTTCGGCCAATGGACTCAATGTCCATGCCTGGGATCCATCACAATCTGCCCGTGAGAGCTTCGTTCTCAGGGCCAACAAGGTCGCGTCGGAGCTTTGGGTTCGAGAACTGTGCCCTACCGGTCGAGTTGGTACAATAGCCATCCATGATTCCGTTTCTGGCGTTGCACGGCGCTCAAGCTTCATCCAGGAGAACGCACCAGAAGATGCATCGCTGAAGCGCCAGCTCTTTCGCGCCATCGAAGAGGAAGCGACACTCCTCACGACGATAGCCAGCAGCACATCATCTTTTGCCTGGCCCGATATTTTTTCCGACTTGAAGCATCCGGAGCGCTGTATCACCGCGCACCCGTTCAATCCGCCACATCTCATGCCGCTGGTCGAAATCTATGGCCCCTCGAGTGATATCGTCAGTGACGCGGCCAACTTCTATCGCAGCATCGGCCGCGTGCCGGTCCTGTTGAAGCGGCCGGCGGTTGGTCATATCGCCAACCGGCTTGCCTCGGCCTTGTGGCGAGAAGCCGTATACATGGTGGCGGAGGATATCGCCGATGTGGAGAGCATCGATGCCGCCCTCATCCATGGCCCCGGCCTTCGCTGGTCAACCGTGGGCGCACACATGGCCTATCACCTCGGCGGCGGACCGGGCGGCATTGAACACTACCTGAAGCATCTCGGACCAAGCCAGGAACGCCGCTGGTCGACACTCGGCCACCCCACACTAACGCCCAGCGTCTGCGAGAAGATCGTCGAGGGCATCTCCCGCGAGGCGGGAGGACGCACGATCCAGGAACTGGAGGTCAAGCGCGACCGTAACCTCGCTGCAGTTCTCAAGGCGCGGAAACTTGGCGACGTGGAGAGGCAAGAGGAATGACCCGCATCGCATTCATCCACGCGCTGGAAGAGTCGGTTCTTCCGGCCCGCGCTGCCCTAGCACGGAATTGGCCGGACGCCTTTGGGTTTGATCTTCTGGACTCGTCCCTGGCAGTGGACCTTGCCCATGCAGGGGGCAAGCTTGATGGCGTGATGATGAACCGCTTCTCCACGCTCGCCCGCTATGCCGCAGCCAATGAAGGCCGGGACGGTCGGCTGTGCGGCATCCTTTTCACCTGCTCGGCCTTCGGCCCCGCCATCGACCGGGTGAAGACCGAAGTCGACCTACCGGTTTTGCGGCCAAATGAGTCCGCCTTTAGGGAGGCTCTGACGCGCGGCAACAAGATTGCGCTCGTCGTAACCTTCGCGCCTTCAGCAAAGTCGCTTGAGACAGAACTCCACCAGATGGCCGAGGCGGCCGATCAAAGAATTTCAATTGAAACGCTGTTCGTTGATCACGCGCTTGTGGCCCTAAAGCAGGGCGATGCTGAAAAGCACGACCGCCTTGTAGTGGCCGCCACGAGCAATCTGGGTAGGCATGATGCAGTGGTCCTTGGGCAATTCACGCTGGCGCGCACCGTGCATGCCATGAGAACCCAGGGATGGGGTGACCGGGTCATCACAACACCTGACGCGGCCGTCAGGGAATTGCGTCAAATGGTCGGTGTGAGAGAGTGGAGAAGATGACATGAATGCCCTCTGTCAGACCATTTTCCCACACTACTCGACGAGAACATGGTTCCGAACAGGGCGAACTCAAGCAACCTACACAAGCCTGATTGGATAGGAGTCGAGCATATGCCTTGGGATTCACTGTCCGGCATCAGTGAACCGCCCCGGGATTACCGGAGGCTTGTTGGCTTAAGTTATGCGGCCACGGGCAGCTTGTCCATGGCAGCAGTTGCTGCGTAGTAGTTCGCCTCGGCTTCAGCAGGCGGGATGTTGCCGATGGGTTCGAGCAAACGTCTGTGATTGAACCAGTTGACCCATTCCAGTGTTGCGAACTCGACCGCCTCGAAGGAACGCCAGGGTCCCCGCCTGTGGATCACTTCGGCCTTGTAGAGTCCGTTGATCGTTTCGGCGAGCGCGTTGTCGTAGCTGTCACCGACACTGCCGACCGATGGCTTGATGCCAGCCTCGGCCAATCGCTCAGTATACTTGATCGAGAGGTATTGGCTTCCTCGATCCGAGTGATGGACGAGGCCAGGCGATCCACTTCCGTGCGCTTGGCGACCGTATCGTAATAAGTGGACGGGGCAATCGGCAAAACCTTGCAGATCGGCTCGACCCCGAGCACCGGGCGGTGCCCATCGATGAAGGCAATCATCGCTTC
>CANJMQ010000112.1 GCA_947475225.1 Bradyrhizobiaceae bacterium | reverse complement strand
GTGTTGTCGTCCTCTATCCACGCGGCAATCGCCTGGCGGGCCAGGTCTATGCTGAAGAACAAGGTTTCGTTCAATAGTTCGTCCCGCATCTTGCCATTGAAGCTCTCGACGTAGCCGTTCTGCATTGGCTTCCCCGGCATGATGTAGTGCCACTCGATCCGTTCATCCTTCGCCCAGGTGAAGATGGCGTGCGAGGTGAACTCCGTGCCGTTGTCGCTGACGATCATGCCGGGCCTGCCTCTCCGCTCGATGAGGGCGGTTACGCTCCCTTGCGACCCGGTGACCGGCAATCGAGGTATCCGGGATGGCGGCCAGGCACTCGTGGGTGACGTCATCGACAATGTTGAGGATCCTGAACCGCCGGCCGTTGGCCATCTGGTCATGCACGAAGTCGAGCGACCAGCGGGCGTTCGGCTTCGCTTCCACCAGAAGGGGAGCCCTGACCCCAATGGCCCGCTTGCGACCCTTGCGCTTGCGCACGCCCAGCCCTTCCTCCCGGTAGAGCCGGTAGATGCGGTTGATGCCCGAGGGTTCTCCCTCCCGCCGCAGCAGGATGAACAGCCTGCGGTAACCGAACCTTCGGCGCTCGTTGGCAAGGGATCTCAGCCTCTCCCGGAGTTCGGTCTCCGGCGGCCGCCGAGAGGTGTAGCGGATCATCTTGCGGTCGGCGGCAAGCACGCTGCAGGCCCGGCGCTCGCTCATCTGGAAGTTATCCCTCAGATGGGCGACAGCCTCACGCTTGGCGGCGGGCCTCACCATTTTTTTGACAAGAGGTCCTTCAGGGCCGTGTTGTCGAGCATGGCGTCGGCCAGCAGTCGCTTCAGCTTGCCGTTCTCGTCCTCCAGAGCCTTCAGGCGCCTGGCATCCGAAACGTCCATCCCGCCGAACTTCGCCCTCCAGTTATACAGGGTGGCCTCCGAGACCCCGTGCTTGCGCGCCAGGTCCCCCGTCTTGGCACCCGCCTCCTGCTCACGCAGGACTCCGATGATCTGCTCTTCCGTGAACCGTTTCCGCTTCATCGTCCGTCTCCCTCTCCTGGGCCGGACTCTAAATCTATCTGGAGGAAATCTTCAGTGGCAGGTCAATGTCAGGTTCAGCGAGGAACATTCCATCAGCGAGAGAGTCATTTTTCCAATAACACCTTTTCAGTCGTACGGCATCGAGGAACCCAGTTTCATCGAGTTCGAAGACAGGGGAAATCGAACTTATTATGCAACCCATACCTACCATACTGGCAACGGCATCCGGTCAGAACTGCTCCCGATCAAGGATTTCATGTCTTTCTGTATGAGTCTGCTCGCCGGCACTCGCCGACCGACTGAAGTTGGTCCTGGGCAAGTGGGAACTCAAGGGAGGAGACCCGGCAGAGTATCGCCAGTACGTGTCATCGCTCAGTGGCTTCAAGATCGACGTCTCCGACCAGACTGCGACCTGGTCCCGAACCAAAGCCTGGCTTTTCGCTGACGAAGGGGGAATGCGCTGGTCCCGCAACCTGGGTGTTTTCTTTGGTTATGTACTGGGATCAGTCATTGTAGCGTGGATCGTTCGAAGAATTGTCCGGCGTTTGATGAGCGTGACGAATGTCTCATCCAATCTTCTCCGAGACTTCGTTGTTGCGATGTCGGGGCGTGCAATCGTTTTTTTCGGTGTTCTTCTGGGATTGTCAGCACTGGAAATCAATCTGTCGCCAATCCTCGCCGCGGTGGGTACCGCCGGATTCTTGGTGGCCTTTGCGCTTCAGGGCACTCTCAGTAGCTTCGCAAGTGGCCTGTTGATCATGGTGAACAAGCCTTTCGACGTTGGCGACAAGGTCGAAATCGGCTCGGGCATCAAGGGAAAGGTCAGGGCGGTGACGATCTTCAGCACCGTGATCGAGACAGACGACGGGCTGACAATGATCGTTCCCAACAAAACGGTGTGGAGTGGCATCCTAATCAACCACTCTACAAGCACTGAGGGCAACACTATCACGGTTGTTTAGTCTCGAGCTGCTCGGAGATGAAGACAGTTGCTGTAAATCGTATTGGCGGTTAGCCTGCTATCATCGCACTCGCTGCCAGCCGTGCCGCCCCGGGATGCAGGAGATTACGGGTCTTGGTGCGGGTTATCAGCGTTGCCCGGCACCCTTATGACCTCACCTTCCTTGATCAATACCCCAGAGCCGTGCAGCCGGTTTCGATGAATTTGCATGGACCGTTGCCCGCGTTGTCCGCGCCATCAAGGGCCATGTCATCATCACACTGCTTCGTATCGCTGGTGGGTGGGTCGGTGCCCCGCTAGGTCGAGACACGGCGCGGCGGCGTGCTCCGGCCAGAAGCAGCCGGGCTTCGTTCAGGTCGAGGCGTCGATTCGTCTGTACGGGATTCCTCGGTGATCAGTGCGAAGACTGCCGCGTCTTGACGCGACGGCGGGCGGCATGGAGGAGAGGCTCGGTATAGCCCGAGGGCTGCCTCGCGCCCTCGAAGATCAGCCCGCGGGCAGTGCGGAAGGCCTCACCGTTGCAGCTTGGCGCCATTGGGTGGTAGGACGCGTCAGTGACGTTTTGGGCATCGACGCGAACCGCCATCCGGCACAAGGCGTCATCGACCTCCGCTGGTGTGCAAACACCATGCTTCAGCCAGTTGGCGAGAAGCTGCGAGGAGATCCGCAGGGTGGCGCGGTCTTCCATCAGAGCGATATCATGCATGTCTGGTATCTTCGAGCAGCCAATGCCCTGGTCAATCCAGCGTACCACATAGCCAAGGATTGACTGGCAGGCACCCTCGATTTCGGATCGCACGAGGTCTGGTGGCAGGCTGCGGCCCTTGAGCAGCGGCGGTGTCAGCAGTGCCGAGAGTTCGGGTACGGACATGCCGAGACAGTCCCGCTGCAGGCCGCGGGCGTCGAACCTGTGGTAATGCGTGGCATGCAGGGTGGCCGCGGTGGGCGATGGCACCCACGCGGTGGTGGCGCCGGTGCGCAACTGTTCGCCCTTTACCCGCAGCATGTCGGCCATGGCGTCGGGTTTGGCCCACATGCCCTTACCGATCTGCGCGCGGCCAGCCAGGCCCGCGGCCAGCCCGCGCGCCACATTGCCGCGCTCATAGGCCTGCAACCATGTGCTGCCGGCCATCTCGGTACGCGGCAGCATGGCCCCGGCCTGCATCGACGTGTGGATCTCGTCGCCGGTACGGTCGAGGAAGCCGGTGTTTATGAATACGCAACGTTCACTCACGGCGGCAATGCAGGCCGACAGATTGGCCGAGGTGCGGCGCTCTTCATCCATAACGCCGATCTTCACCGTATTGCGGGGAAGCCCCAGAAGGTCTTCGACGCGGCACATCAGGTCGTTGGTGAACCGCACCTCATCGGACCCATGCATCTTCGGCTTCACGACATAGATCGATCCCTGCCGCGCATTCCGCGGGCCTGCCTTGCGGGCAAGGTCATGGCGGGCCGCCGCCACTGTCATCACCGCATCAAGGATGCCCTCTGGCGTTTCCCGCCCGTCAAGCCGCACGGCATCGGTGGTCATCAGGTGACCGACGTTGCGAACAAGAAGCAGGGCGCGACCGGGGTGGACAACCGGCGTTCTGTCGGGTGCGAGATAGGAGACATCCGCGGCCAGGCGGCGGGTCACAGCCTTTCCACCCTTGCTGAAGCTCTCCGCGAGGTCGCCTTTCATCAGGCCCAGCCAGTTGGCATAGACGCGGCACTTGTCCTCGGCATCAACGGCCGCCACCGAATCCTCACAGTCCTGAATAGCAGTCAGGGCCGACTCAACGACGATGTCGCAGATTCCCGCCGGGTCGCTGCGCCCGATGCTGTGGTTGCGGTCGACGCGTATCTCGATCAGCAGGCCATTGATCCGCAGGATAATGTCGCCGGTGTCTCGATATCCGGCGAACTGCGCTGGGTCAGCAAGCCGCGTGAACGCATCACCGAGGCCGATAACGAGGTTGCCGGATTCCACCGCAAGCTCCGTAACCTCCGCCCATGATCCCATCGCGAGAGGCGCCACAGCATCGAGGTGTGCGCGCACCCAGGTGACCACGGCGCGGCCACGTGCCTCGTCATATCCTGTTGTTCCACGGTCGCCGGGCAGTGCGTCGGTACCATAGAGTGCGTCATAGAGGGAGCCGAAGCGGGCGTTGGCGGCATTCAGCGCGAAGCGCGCATTGTTCACTGGTACCACGAGTTGGGGGCCCGCCAGCAAGGCGATTTCATCATCGACACCGGAGGTGGAGATGGAGAAGGGCTCGGGTTCTCCCTCGAGGTAGCCGATCTTCGTCAGGAATGACCGATAGCTGTCAGCCGATGCATCCGGATTCGTGGTGTGCCAGGCATCGATGTCACGTTGCAGCGCCTCGCGCCTGGCAAGCAGGGCTGCGTTGCGCGGCGCCATGTCCCGCAGGATGGCCTCGAACCCACGCCAGAAGCTTTCCGGATCGTCGGCCGGCAGGAGGATGTCCTGCTCAACCAGCTCGACCAGCGGCGCTGCGACCATCAAGCCGGCACAGGCAATGTGGCGTGGAGATATGTCTGCCATGGAGAGTTCCCTTCTCCGCAACCGCTAGCGCGCTTTTCCGAATTGTGGAATTGTGTGGTATATTTTTTCCATCATACGGAAAGGAAGAACCACAATGGAGAGAACGGGCGACGTTCAGTCCGTGTCACGCGCGCTGGATTTGCTGACGCGGCTGGGTTCCTCCGAGGAAGGCCAGCGGCTGAGCGAACTGGCGCGCGCGGCGGGGCTTGCCGTATCGACGGTCCATCGCCTGCTCACCACGATGCAGCAGGCGGGCTTCGTGCACTTCGATCCGGCGCGCAGCGAATGGCACGTGGGGCGCGAGGCCTTTGCGGTTGGCGCGGCATATGTGCAGCGCCGCGATTTCGTTGCTCCGGCGATGGTCTTCCTGCGCCGGTTGAGAGACGAAAGCCGGGAGACCGCAAATCTCGGCATTCTCGAGGACGGGCAACTGGTGACCCTTGCGCAAGTTGAGAGCCGCGAGATTACGCGCGCCATTTCGCCCCCGGGCGGGCGCGTGGCCGCAACCTGTTCGGCGATGGGCAAGGCCCTTCTTGCGACATGGACTGACGAGCAGATTGCGATGTTCTGCAAGCAAAACGGGTTTCGCAAGCTGACGCCCAATTCGCACCGCACCCTAGCCTCCTTGATGGCCGACATCCGGACCATCCGCAAGCGCGGCTTCGCCATCGACGACGAGGAACATGTTGCAGGGCTGCGCTGCGTCGCCGCCGTGGCGTCTTCGCCGCAAGGTGATGCCATTTGCGCGCTGTCGGTATCCGGCCTCGCCAACCGGTTGAGCGCGGCACGGGCCAGCCCCGTCGCAGGCCGCGTTGTGGTCGCTGCCCGCGAATTTGCACAGAAAATTGGCCCGCGCTGATCCCTCACGGCGGCGAACCGTGCCGCGGCGGCGGCAGGCCGTCTTGCGCGCAGGCGTCATGCGAGGCCGAGATGCGCCTCCAGGTCGAGCCGCACGGCCACGCCAGCCATGGCGATGACTGACACTCCTCCGCGCTCCTCGTCTGGAACGTCGAGCCCGCCCTTCACCACTTTCACCGTCACCTGTCCGTGCGGGAGGCTGGCCGCGATGGCGGCCTTGTCGACCTTCTCGGGCTGCTGCACACCGATGGTGACCTCGATCTGCATCGTCTTCGGCTCAACGCCGAGGGTGCGCAGGAAGGGAAGGGACGAGTGGTGAATGCAGTCCTGAACTGCCCGGAGTGCCGCCTTGGTGTAGTCGCCGCCATGCATGTCATTGCCATGGCCCATTTCGAGGATGACGCGCTTCAGTGACATCACTTCTTCTCCGGAATATCGAGGTAGACGACAGCCGCGGCATTGGCCATCAGCGTCAGGTTCGTGCCTTCGTCATTCATGATTTCGAGGCCACCCTCGACGACCTCGACGGTCGACTTGCCATAGGGCAGCGTCGCTGCGACCGCGGCCTTGTCAACCAGATGCGGCTTCGGAACGCCCACCAGCACCTTGACATGCATGTCATGCGGGCTGAGGCCAATGGCATTGGCAATGGTGAGCGAGTTGTGCCACAGCGCGTCCTTCAGTGCGCGGATGGCGGCTTTGGTATAGTCGGCCCCGGTGAGGTCCGTTCCCATGCCAAGTTCGACGATCATGCGTTTGACAGCCATGTCTTCTCCGGTCTGCTTTGACTAGTTTGAAAGGAATGCCGAAACCTCGGCATTGAAACGGCGGGGGTTTTCGAAGAACATGAAGTGACTTCCTCCTTCATGCTCTTCATAGATCGAGGCCCTGGCGTTCGGATTGACCGATGCGATCCATTCCTGTGATTCTGCCGAGAAGATGCTCTTTCGTCCGCCGATGACCAGCGCGGGCAAGCGCGCATTGATGATCACGTCCCGCCAGTCGTTGAGGCAGTGATCGAACAGCAGGTCGGCTGCAGCGGCGCGCGGCATCTTCAGGTTCTCGCTGGCAATCCAGTGGAGTTCCTTCTCCGGGAGGCCGGGTGTGAACATGCCTCTCAGGATCTCCATGGTGCCCTCGACCGTCTCAGTGGCGCGCACCGCATCGCAGAAGCCGGCCACTGACTGCACGTCAGGCAGGAGGCAACCAAAAGTCTTGCGGGTTTCAGCGTCCCATCCGGGCAGGGCAGCCACCATGGGTGCCTGATCGACGATGACCAGGCGCCGCAGCCTGTCCTCTCCGAAGAGATCGAGGTAGCTCCAGATGACCGAGCTTCCCATGGAATGGCCGAGCACGTCCACGCGATCAAGGCCGAGAACGTTGATCGCCTCGCGGAGGTCCATTGCCAGCCGCTGGATGCGATGGCCGGAGGCGGCGTCAGGGCTCTCGCCGTGGCTGCGCATGTCAAGTGCGATCACATGCCTTCCCTGGGCAAGTTCCTCGATGTTGCGCCCGTATTCCGCCGCTGACTGCGACCAGCCGGGGATCATGAGGAGTGCGGGGCCACTGCCGGCCTCAACGGCGTTCAGCACTGCTCCGCCTGGAAGCGCGATCTGTCTGCTCTTTGCCATCGTTGCTCCGCTGCTCCTAAAGCTGAACGCCCTTTGTCAGGGCACCGTCGATCACCAGATTGGTTCCCATGGTGAAACTCGAGGCCGGGCTTGCGAGAAAGACGATGCCCTTGCCGATTTCCTCTGCGGTTGCCATGCGGCCCGTTGGGTTGAGTGAGAGGGCCTGCTTGAACAGATCCGGCACGTTCTTTTCGATGTGATGCCAGATGCCGTCCTTGAAGTAGACGTTGCCGGGCGACACTGAGTTCACGCGAATGAGTTTCGGCGCCAGCTTATGGGCAAGCCCATGCGCATAATGGATAAGCGCCGCCTTGAAGGCCCCATAGGCAGGTGTCGTGAAGTCGATCTCGCGCCCCGATACCGATGAAACGACAACGATGGACGGCCACTTCGACGTCTCGAGATAGGGAAGGGCGGCGTTCACCGTGCGCACGGTGTGCATCATGTCGATCTCGAATTCTGCCCGCCAGGACTCTTCGGTGTCTTCGGCGGCTGCCAGTGCGGACACGTTGGCAATGACGATATCGATGCCGCCGAGGGCCTTCGCACTCTCATGTACCCAGCCCTCTAGTTCCACCTTGTTGCCGACATCGATGGCCTGGCCGAATGATTTTACGTTCTTTCTCCCGAGAGCAGCAACCGTATCCGTCACCTCAGCGGCATTACGGGCGCAGACTGAGACGTTTGAACCTTCGTCTGCAAACATATCGGCGGCACGCCGGCCAATGCCCTTGGTGCCGCCAGTCACAAGCACGTTCAGTCCCTTGAGGCCGAGATCCATGTTTTCTCTCCCTTGCGTATTTTCATTATTGTCCGAGATATGTCTTCTTGATCGAGGCGCCGAGTGTGTATTTCGGGTCCACCATGTTGCCCACCCGCACGCGGCCCGCTTGGGTGAGCAGGAAATAGGCCTCGAGCTCGTCGAAGCCGTAATCCGCTGCAAGCCAGCGAGTGAGTTCGCGATAGGCAATGCGGGCAGCATCCTCCATCGGTCGCGCGGAGCCGATGGTCATGATGAACTCCTCTGTCTCGAGCCGCGGCCAGGCGATCTGCCAGTCCTTGATGAGATCCACCTGGATCGTGGTGGTCGAAGGCATCTCGACGGCCACTCCGCAAAGTTCACCGTCGCCCTGCCGTCCGTGGCAGTCTCCGAGATAGAGATACGCGTCCTTGTGCAGAACCGGGAAGTAGACCACCGCCCCGGGGGCCACGTCCGGCAGGTCCATGTTGCCGCCCCAGTAGTCGGGCTGCAGCGAGAGCACGGCCTCGATCAGCGGCGAGACGCCGAGGGTGCCGATGAAGGGCTCGTAGGGCAGGGTAATGCGGTCATTGAATTTCACCCCGGCTTCCGTCACCTCATATTTCATCACCCGTTCGGGTAGCGGCGGGTTCAGCATCGCCGTCTGGCCATTCGAAACGAGGCCGCCGAACTCGGGAATGAGGGCCGAGGTGCCAACGGGCTGCGGCCCACGCGGAACAATCGACTTGATCGAGACGCAGAGCACATCCCCCGGTTCAGCACCATCGACGGCAATGGGCCCGCACTGCGGGTTGACAAATGGCATGCGCAACTTCTGGGAAGGCAAATCATCGACGGTCTTGATCGCACCTCCGAAGGCATCCTCGGTCTCGGCGATGACAATGTCGCCGGGACTGATCGCCATGACGGGCTTCGCGTAGGGCCCATAGACATAATGGTAGTCGCCCTGGACAGCCTTGTTCAGCAGGTGCGTCTTGCCTTCGGCGCCTCGGGCGACCGCCTTTCGACCCATGTAGCTATTGGTGAGCCAACTCATATTGACAATCCCCATTCTTGCAGCTGCGAACGAACAGACGGCTTCGTCTGTTGCGCAATGCAGATCGTGTGCCACTGTGCAGTGCAGCAGATTTCTTGCGCTGCAGAAGAAGGTTTTCACGCGCTTGAGACTTGACATGCGAATTTTTCACGTCTGATGTCCGCTCCAGACAGAGGAGGTCGCGATCTCATCGTCGCATACAGATCACATCAAGGAACTCATTCGAGTCGCGGAAGGCGATCCGACTGAACGTGATCCGCTTATTCTGGAATCTTGGCGACGCTGTGTGGGCAATCACCGGCTCGACCCGGCCGTCCTGCGGCCCGCCGTCATCGTTGAAGATCCCCGGCTTCGTGAGCATCGTGATGCCATGGAGGAACTGCTGCGTACCGCCCGCTTTGGTGTCGAGGCGCTCTACAGGCAGGTGGCAGGGCTCGGCTATGTCGTGCTCCTGAGCGACAATCAGGGCATCACAGTCGATTACATCGGCGACGAGGCAACCACCGACTACCTGCGGACGGCCGGACTCTACATGGGCGCTGACTGGAACGAGGCACGCGCCGGCACCAATGGTACGGGAACCTGCATCGCCACGGGCGAATCCGTCACCATTCACCAGTGTGACCATTTCGATGCCATGCATATTCCATTGACCTGCACGGTGGCGCCAATCTTCGATCCGGTGGGCAACCTGTCGGCGGTCCTGGATATTTCGGCTCTCCGTTCACCGCGCGAAAAATCGAGCCAGTTCCTTGCCTTGCAAATGGTCAGGAACTTCGCCCACCGCATCGAGACGGCCAGTTTCATCCGATCCTGCTCTCGCAACTGGATCGTCAAGTTGACGGCCAACCAGGCGCTGGCAGAAGTCGACACCGACTATGTGCTGGCGCTCGATTCCTCGGGACGCATCACCGGTTTCAATCACCATGCCCGCCAGCTCCTTGCCGAGGAGATGAAGACCGGCTGGCGTGACGCAACGCAGGCGCTTGGCCGCCCCATTTCTGACTTTCTGGACTGCGAGATCGATGGCCTCACCCGTTTTGTGGGACCGAATTCCATAGAACGCAACGTGATGAGGCTCACCGGTTCGGGGCGGAGCCTGTTCATCCAGGTCGTGCCGCCGGCCACGATCCGCGTCCTGCCGGCGCCGGTCCATCCGGAAGAAAACAAGATACCAAATGCCCTGAAGGCTGTGGCAGGCGAGGATCCCTCGATACAGCGCAGCCTCAGGAAGCTCTCACGCCTTCTCAATACCAATATGAGTGTCCTGGTGAGCGGCGAAACCGGGACGGGCAAGGAATACCTTGCCAAGGCGATCCATCAATCCTGTGCCCGCGCCCAGGGACCTTTTGTTCCGGTGAATTGCGGGGCACTGCCGGAAAACCTGATCGAGAGCGAACTCTTTGGCTACGAGGGCGGCTCATTTACCGG
>CANJMQ010000111.1 GCA_947475225.1 Bradyrhizobiaceae bacterium | reverse complement strand
GCCGTCAGGCACGATATTGGTGAACTTGTTGGTGATGAGCACAGGGAGTTCCACCACCGGCTTCGGGGTGGTGAAGGTGACGGTCATCGGGTCTGGTGCCTTGATGCCTTCCGGATCCAGGAAGGCCAGAACGGCGCGCGCGCCCGAGCCGGTCTTCTCGTCAAGCAGGCGCTTGAAGGAGTAGACCACATCGGCCGAGGTGAAGTCTTTGCCAGAATGGAACTTCACTCCGGGGCGGAGCTTGAAGGTCCAGGTGAGGCCGTCGCCCGAAACCGACCACTCGGTTGCCAGCTCTGGCTTGAGGTTGAAGTTGTCGTCTACATCGACGAGCCGGTTGTAGACCGCGAAGGTATGATAGGCATCATCGCCTGAGTGCATGTCGGCGGGATCCATCGACTGCTTCTCGCCGCTCCATTCATACCCCAAAATCTTCACGCATTCATCGCCGGCGGCCGCCCATACGGGCGAAGCGGCGGAAAGTCCGATCGCGGCGGCAGCCGCTCCCAACAACCATCTGTTCATTCTCATGGGCATTACCCTCCAGCTTTTTTTGCAGCAGACATGCAATTCCGAAATGCCGGACAACTGTACGTCTTGCCAGACAGACCTTGTACTGCAATAAGTTATCAGTCAAGAGAACGGGAGGCGCGCTTGGCAAAAATCAAACTCAGGGGCATGACGTGGGATCACCGGCGAGCGGTCGATCCGCTGATTGCGGCGCAAGAGGTCTTCCGCAAGCGCCATCCGGACATTGACATCACATGGCATAGTCGTCCGCTCAGCGGTTTCGAGTTCACGCCTGTCGAAGTGCTCGCCAAAACCTACGATCTCATCATTCTTGACCATCCTTTCATGGGGCAGGTGGCGCAAAGTAGCTGCCTGATGCCGCTCGGGACCAGCCTCGAGCTTCACGACGGTGATTTCGTCGGCCCGTCACTCGCCACCTACCGCATGGCTGGGCAAATTTGGTCGGTTCCCGTGGATGCGGCTTGCCAGGTTGCGGTGTCACGGCCTGACCTCATGGCGCGCATCGGCGTTGAAATTCCACTCGATTGGCAGCAACTTCTCGGCCTCGGACATCTGGCGCGGCAGCGCGGCCTCTGGCTCGCAATCGGGCTCAAGGGCGTGCACAGCCTAATGACCTTTTTTACGCTTATGGCCAATCTCGGCACGCCATGCGCCACAAACCCGGAAGAGCCACTGTTCGAAATTCAGGCGGCACGCCAAGTGCTGAACCTGATGCGATCGCTTCTCGCCTTTTGTCCTCCAGAAGCGGTGGATTGGAACAGCATCGTGCTGCACGAACAGATGGCCTCACGCGACGATCTCGTGTTCTGCCCGGCGGTCTATTGCTATGCGACTTATGCCGAGGCTGACAACAACCGTCCGCTGCGTTTTCACGACTTTCCGGGGCCCCTGGGCCCCCGCGGCTCGACTATTGGCGGCACCGGGCTTGGCCTGTCGGCAAGTTGCGCCCATCCGGAAGCCGCACTCGCCTATGCACGCTTCGCAGCCGAACAGAAAACGCAGCTGCTGTTCGCGCGCCACCATGGCCAGCCTGCCCACCACGCTGCGTGGGAAGATCAAGCTATCAACGATCACTTCGGCTGCTGCTACAGGGATACCCGTACCACCATGGATCAATGCTGGATCAGGCCGCGCTACGACGGCTACCTTCGCTTTCAGGAAGCCGCGGGTGAAGTAATAGAAGCCCATCTCAGGGGCAAAACCAGCGAGACAGCCATGCTCGACCGGCTTCAGCACTTGCACGGAGCGACCTAACCCAGGCGGCGTGACAGCTTCTCCGCGGCAGTCATGACACTGACAATCAGACGTTTGCGAGTGACCTTGTTGAACCGTTGCTCTGGAATTACGACACTGATCGCCGCGAAGCAGCGTCCGGCCGAATCGAGAATTGGCGCTGCGATACAACCCGCATGTTCATTGGCTTCGTTGAGTTCCGTGGCATAGCCGAGGCGTCGGAACTTCCTGATCTGCGCGATAATCTTTTCCACGTTCATTGTGGCGTTGCTGGTCGGCGACTGGCGAATGGTCTTTTTTAGGAGGCTTTCCAGTTCGGCATCGGAATAGTCCGAAACCAGGAGTCTTCCGGCCGCCGCCCAGTTCACCGGCACACGGGTACCGACGTTACTGATGATCCGCAGATGGCCGCGGCCCTCCTCCTTGACTAGAACCATCATCAACCCGTTGTCCAAGACCGAAAGTTGAACGGTTTCTCCTGTTTCGTCGCGCAACTCTTCTGCAATCTGCGCGCCGTCGCGCAGGAGATCCACGTGGCTGTGATAGGCCATGCCCAGTTCATAAAGCTTACGGCCAATAAAAAAACCAGTGCCCTTGCTGGCGGGTGCCACATAGTCGGCCTCGATGAGCGTTCGCACAAGTTCATAGGCAGTCGACTTCGGAATCTTCAGTTCGGCGATTATCTGGGCGACCGTTATAGGCCCGCCGCGCGCCATCATCAGCCCTAGGATGTCGATCGCCCGCCTGACGCTGCGCGAGCCTTCGCCGCTCTCTTCAGCAGCTGGCATTGCAGATGTTCGCTCCTTGTGGCTCTTGCGACCCATTGTGTCCATGCTCATTTCCGGTATTCTAGACATTAGTCCGGTATATTGAAACGGGAAGTTTTAACCGGTGGCGGGTGGGGAAGCTCATGAAGATAAGCGATATTGAAGTTGTCGAGTTGCGGGTGCCCGGCTGGACGGGAGAAACGTTCGACGGTTCCTATGACAATTGCCTTGTTCTTGTCCATACAGACGAGGGCGCAACCGGGATCGCCGAAGTCGACAGCGTTCCTTCCGTTATCCGCGCCATTGTCGACGCGCCGCGCTCGCACACTCATGCCATGGGCCTGAAGCAGGTACTGCTGGGTGCAGACCCGTCCGACGTCGAAGGACTGTGGGAGCGGATGTATGATCTGACCAGCTACTACGGCCGGCGGGGCGTCGTCATCCATGCCATTTCGGCCGTCGACATCGCCCTCTGGGACTTGCGCGGCAAGTTGCTGAACGAAAGTGTCGGCAAACTGCTGGGTACGCCGCAGCGCGACAGCGTTCTCGCCTATGGTACTGTATACCCACTTGGCACTGAGCCTGACGACGTCAGGCACAACATTGACCGCGGTCTGAAACTCGGCCTCAAGGCCATCAAGATCGTCGCCGATCCGTTCTGGCGCGACGACCTGGACAAGACCGCTCATCTGATCCGCACCGCGCGTGAACATGTAGGCAATGACATATGTCTGATGGTCGATGCCGCGACCGCCTGGTCTACCGTCGATGAGGGGCTGCCACTGATGCCCATTTTCCGGGAGAACGGATTCGTCTGGGTAGAAGCACCATTACCTATTGACGACCTCGATGGCCATGCGCGCTTCCAGGGTTTTGGTATCCCTATCGGCGGCGGCGATCTCGGGCTCACCACGCACTTCGAATATGAGGAGGCATTTCGACGCGGACAAATCGACATCGCGCAGCCGGACGTTACCATGGCTGGCGGCTTGACGGAGTTAATGAGAATCTCGACGTTGGCCCGGCAACTCGGGCGTCGCGTAGTTACCCATGGCTACAAATCGAATATTACAATCGCCGCGAACTTGGCCTTCCTTTCACAGCACTGGATGGATGAGCCGCTCGAGTATTCGACGAGCAATTCTCCCTTGCGCTGGAAGCTCACCAACGAGGAGTTTCCAATCGGCATAGACGGCCGGGTAAAGGTGCCAAACCGACCCGGCCTCGGAGTGTCGCTAAACCCCGAAACGGTCGACTCCTATCGTACGCGGTCATGAACTAGAGCATGAAGTCAATGCGATGCAACACTCGGTGCTCGTCGTAGCTCTTTCGAGCTCCGCCGAAGTCGGCATCTGCCATTACATATTCACCTCTCTCAAGCACCGACATAGCTACCGCCATTCACGTGTATCGTAGTGCCAGTAATGTAGCCTGCGGCTTCGCTGCACAGGAATGCGATGGCTTGGGCGACATCTCTGGGAGTACCCAGACGGCGCATCGGTATGGTGTTGATGTAATCAGGTCCATGCTCTTCCAACCAGCGCGAAACCATAGGCGTGTCGATGGTTCCCGGCGAGACTGCATTGACGCGGATTCTTGGTGCGAGCTCGCGGGCTATCGTCTTTGTGAATGCCAGAACACCCGCCTTTGTCGCGCCATAGTGGGCGTGCTTGGGACTTCCGCCGGTATGAGCGGCCTCTGACGCAACGTTGACTATGGCGCCTCCATCGGTCATCACTCGCACGGCTCGGCGACAAATATAGAAGACGCTGTCAAGATTAGCTGAAATAGTGCGGCGCCATTGCTCGTCTGTCATAGTGTCGAATGGGTTGTCTTCAAAGATCGCCGCGGCCGTGACAAGATAGTCGAGTTTACCGAAACGCGTCATGCACCGCTCAATGGCTCGCTCTATGTCGGCCGTCGCGGTCGCGTCCATTCTGATGACTTCCGTCCTGGTGCCAAGAGGATCAACAGCCTGTGCAGCTTCGATTGTTGCGTCGTAGTTGATATCGGTCATAACAACATTTGCGCCACCGGTCACAAATTCCTGGGCTACCGCTCGACCGATTCCGCCAGCCGCACCAGTAACTAAAAGAACTCGTTCAGAGAAGTCGAACACTGGCGGAACTCCCTTCGGCTCGTTAGGTTCAAACTGGCCTATTGGGCGGCAAGTTGCAGCAACTCGATCAATATGCCGTTAGGATCCCTAAGATAGCCGGCCCTTGCGCCTCTAACTGCGCCAGAGCTGACATCAGCAATTTTACCCTGCGGAGAAGCACCTGCATCAATCAGTACTTTCCATGTCACTTCTATATTATCTGTCTCTAGGCAGACATGGCCGGCGCCCGGTAGCGCTGGCTGCGGCGGACGTCCAACAATCGCGCCACTGAGATACTGGATAAATTCTACATGATGCCCATGACCGAATAGATGCGCAACCATCAGACAAGCATCCGGAATACCGGTGACCTCTTCCTGCCACTTGCCCTCGCGCGGTGATACTGAAGCCGCTTTGAACCCGAGTAGCCCCGTCCAGAACGCCACGGACTTGTCTATATCTGCAACGGTGAAACTAGTATGGTTGAAGCCGGTAATCATCGCTTGCTCCTACAGAAATCCATAGGCGGTCCAACCACCATTGACTTCCAACGTGTGGCCAGAAACATACCCAGCTTTGTCCGGCGACAGCAAAAAGGAGATCCCCTCAGCGACCTCGTCCTCACTACCCATTCGGCCCATTGGCGTTCGCCGGTAGATGGCAGTTGGATCGAAACTGCCGGAAGCAGCAAGCTCTAAAGTAGTCGCGTTCATTATGTAGCCCGGAGCGATAGCATTAACGCGCACTCCTCTTTCGGCCCATTCTATTGCCTGCATCTTGGTAAGGCTTATCAATGCGCTTTTTGACACACAATACGGTCCCCGTCCAGGCGCGGAGACCTGCCCCAAGACTGACGAAACGTTGACGATGGCGCCGCCCGTCTGCATGCGCCTAACCGCAGCATTCGATATCTCTATGGGCGCAAGTAGATTGACGGCCAGGACCTTTTGCCAACGCTCGAGAGTCAAATCGAGCAATGGGTCGTGGTCCCAGATGCCGGCATTGTTAACGAGATCGTCAATCCCGCCCCAGCGATTGACCATGTCGTCGAGTGCACTTTCGAAAGAGAGTCGATCAGTTACATCGCCAGCATAGGCCAGCGCACTGGCTTCGCCAATATCCGCAGCAGTTTTCTTGACCGCGACCCCATCGCGATCAAACAGAGCAACTTGCCAACCACGATCTGCTAGCATTCGACCGGTTGTCGCGCCAATTCCTGCGCCGCCGCCTGTGATGAAAACCCGTCTACGATTTTTAGATTGACTCATGGTCATAGATTGCCTCGCTCAGACGTTGCCTAAGGGGTAAGCACCGTTTGCCAGTAGCCTCGCTGCATTCACGATCGCGTCTGCCCTTGGCAGCAATGCAGCTTGTAGAACTGGTGATGCCGGTATGCGGACATCGGGAGCAGCAAGGCGATGCACGATGGATTCTGAATGTCTAGCCGCTATACGTGTCGCGATCTCGGCTCCTACCCCACCGGTGAGATTCGCTTCATGAACGACCAGTACGCGCCACTGGCATTGGCTTGCTATCGAGAACAATGACTCTTGATCCAGCGGCGACAGCCAACGGAGATCGAGAATAGCGACATCGATGCCCTCAGCCGCCAAACGAACCGCAGCCTCCGATGCCTCAGGAACAGTCGCTCCCCAGGTTATGATTGCGAGATCTTTACCATCTCGGACAAGCCGAGCAGTACCGATTGGCTCTACATTCTTATCGAAAATCACCTCACCCCGCCGCTGATATAGACCCCGCGCTTCTATCAGTATGGTGGGATCACAGGCTTCGGCCGCGGATCGTAACATATCGTACGCGTCTTGTGGTGTTGATGGTAAGCCAAGTAGCAGGCCTGGTATATGGAATAGTAACGCTTCCAGTGACTGAGAGTGCTGGGGACAAGAACCCGGCGTCGCGCCTTGTTGCGTCCGGATTACAATTGGTACGGAAGAACGGCCTTGTGTAACATAACGGAAATTGGCCGCCTGATTAATGATCTGATCAAGCGCCACCAATAGGAAATCGGCCCACATAATCTCGACGATCGGCTTGAATCCCTCGAGGGCCGCGCCAATTGCAGAGCCCAGAATCGCCGCCTCGGCAATCGGAGTGTCGAATACCCTGTCTACCCCAAACTCGCGCTGCAGATTGCGTGTGGCGCCAAAAATTCCACCAGCCTTGCCGACATCTTCTCCGTAGACCAGGCTTCGATCGTCTGCCGCCAAGATGCGGCGCAACGCTTCGTTCACCGCGCCGATATAGGTTGTCTCCACGGCCGCGCGCCGGTTTGTAAGAGACGCTGTGCTTCGCAACGCTGGCTTGATATCTCCGATTACGTGGAGTCGGGCATCGGCGGGACTTGGTGCTGCCGATCCGGCAACCTTGGCCGCCAGAAGAGCAATCTCTCGGACGACTGCAATGCTGTAGTGCTCCAGCGCCTGTTCATCGGCAATTCCACTTTGCCTCAGTCGCTTCGCCAATACTGTAAGCGGGTCATTTTCAACTGCTTTCGATCTATCTTCCTTTGGTCGATAGTGTTCGACATCGCGGTTGTAGTGGCCCCAAAGTCGAGAGACGCGGCATTCAATGAAGCTGGGGCCGTGGCCGTCACGTGCATGGTCAGCAGCCTGGGCGACTGTATCGCGGATCGCTATGGGATCTGTACCGTCAACGGTAACGCCGGTCATTCCGTATCCACTAGCGCGCTTTGCGAGGCGATCAACCTTAATGATCTCGGAACTGGCGGTCATCTCGGACCAGCCGTTGTTCTCGCAGATGAAAATCACCGGCAACGCGAAAGTGGAAGCGAAAACCAGGCTTTCATGTAGTGCGCCCTGGCTAGTAGCTCCTTCGCCAAACGAGACGATAACGACCGATTTCTTAAGCCTGGCGCCAAAGGCTACGCCACAGGCAATCGGCCCGCCTGCTCCGACAATTGAATTCTCCCCTATAAATCCAGCCCAGGGCGCGGTGATCAGTGCGGAGCCAGCTCGTCCTCCATTGATCCCGTTCTTTCGATGACAGATTTCCGCAAGTACTTGCTCAGGATCTAAATTCCCCGAAAGCGCCCAGCCATGACCGCGATAAGTTGCAACAATACGATCAGTACCAGGCCGTAGAGCCGCCATGGCACCGACAGGTATTGCTTCCTGCCCTGCGCAGAGATGGATCGAACCGGCGATAGCTGGTGGCGTTGACGTCGAAAGGTCGAAGCACTGCTGCTCGAATGCACGAATGAAGAGCATTTCACGATACGCGGCTAAGGCAAACCCGGCATCTACCTGTTTGATTGGGTTCGCAGTGTTGGAGAGCATGCTGGCACCAATTACTTTGAAGTTTACATCGCATAGGAGCGGCAGTTCGAAGGAGCAGCAGGGCGGAGAAAAGGCCGACCATTCTCCGCCTTGGATTCAAAAGAGAAGAACCGGTAGGAGCCCATTAATAGTCGATGTGACTAATTGCCGAACGAGTCGAGCCCGGTTTGGTAGTCCACATTCTCATTCGGGTTGGAGTTAAACCACTTATTGATTGCACTTTGGTATATGTAGCCACCTAACCGACGGTCATGTCGCCGCTCAATATTCCTTATAAAACAACGAAGTCTCCGTTCACTTCGAGGTCGGCGGGGTAGAAATTGGCGCAGTGTTTAGGTTCCGCCCTACTGTCTGCCGTTGAAGAGAAGCTTATCCGTCGATCGGTTGGCGTCCCTACAGTTCCACGACGATTCATTGGGAAAGTTGCCTACGCTTTCGTAAAATGCCTTCATGCGGGTCGGCCTGTGCAGAAAAAAGAAGAAATCGCCTGTCGGAACCTTATTCACAGTAGAATTAGACACCAAGCGCCTTGGCGTGTCCACATACAGTTTCCCAGAGTAGGGCCTGTCACCGAGCCACAAACGTTTGTCACCCCCGGTCAGAATGCCCGGACGAAGGTCTGAACATGGGATTCTTCTCATTGGAATCTCGTGCCCCTCCAGGCTCAACTCTCAGTGCAAATCAACATACAAGGTGCGGCACAATCTGGAGCAGCAGCTGAACGGCTGATTCCAACAGTCGTTCACTCCGAGGCCGTTACGCGCAAGCTGCAACGGCTTTTTTGTAGCGCGCTTAAAAGCGCAGGCTGCGTTGGCTCTCGAAAAATCGCTCAGCACCGGTCACCGGGTCCGTGAAAGCGATGCGCTGCGCCAGCAGTTGCAAGGCTTGGCTGAAGTCTTCCGGCGCATCCGGTCCGCGCAGCGCCTCGGGGTAAAACAGGTCACCCTCCAAAGGCAGGCCGAGCGCCAGCATGTGCAC
Source organism: Bradyrhizobiaceae bacterium (assembly GCA_947475225.1). Classification (GTDB taxonomy): domain Bacteria; phylum Pseudomonadota; class Alphaproteobacteria; order Rhizobiales; family Aestuariivirgaceae; genus Aestuariivirga. Next base: position 1,709 of record CANJMQ010000111.1, on the reverse strand, counting down.
CCGCAGCTGGTGGCGTTTGCCGCTAACCGGCTCCAACTGATACAGCGCGCGAGAACCATCGGTGCGCAGCAGGCTGATGCGGGTTTCGCTGTTGGCATCGCCCGGCACCTCTTGCATCCGAAAAAAGGGTTCGCCCGCCACCAGGCGGCTGGTGTGGGTGCGGGGCCATGTCAGCTCAGCTCGAAAGGGGGCGACGGCGAGGTAGGTCTTGTGGATATGCCGCTGGCGAAACAGGGTGTGGTAGGCGTTGCGGTCGGCCGGGCGTTTGACCAGCAACACCAGGCCTGCGGTTTCGCGGTCGATGCGGTGCAATGGCGCCAGATCGTCATGACCCGTCAGGTTCTTCAGTTGCACGAGCAAACTTTGCTGCACATACCGCCCCCCCGGTGTGACGGGCATGAAATGGGGTTTGTCGGCCACCAACACATGGTCATCTTCGAACACGATGCTGGCCTGCTCCGGCAGCTGCGGTTCGTCCTGGATGTGGCGGTAGTAAAACAGGCGCGTGTGCGGCGTGTAGGGCTGCGTGAGCAGCACGGGTTGGCCTTCCGCGTTCAGCACCGATTGGCTGCGCAGGCGCTCGGTCCATGCTTCGCGCGAGATGTGGGGCATGCGCTCGACTAGAAAGTCCAGCACCGTGGGCCAGGGGCCAGCGGGCAGGAATACGCAAGTGGGGCCCACGCCGCGACGTGTCGGGATGTGCATCGCTCAGATCCTTTTGAACACCAAGTCCCGCACGCCATGGTCGAGCTTTAGGCCACGGTTTAGTTCTGCGGGCCTCCTATTGGGATGCCAGCGCGGGATTCGAACTCTGACAATTTTCTGTCCTAACAATATCAATGGTTTAATCACGGAAAGAGTTTGCCGCCAGTCTCTTTTCCTCCGCCATTTAACCCTTCGGCAAAGCTCTCTCCGCGATTTCTGAGCGCCTAAAATCCCCAGTATTTGCGGGCTTCCTCCCGAAAAGCTCCTGACTGCCGGCATGGCGGCCGGGTCTATTTTGGTCTCTCTCAGCCCCGTATTCTCCAAAGCTCCTGACTGCCCGAAAATGGTACGGCGGCAGCAAGTAGTTGAAATTATTTGATTTTATATTGACCTTGCTGCCGTACTTTGCATCCTCTTTCTGGTTAGCGCGAGGGCCTCTCATCGAACCATTGCTATGCCGGCAACCCTACGGTCGGTAGGACCAATTTCTGCCTCGGATCCATGCCTGTAGAGAACGCAAGTGCGGTGGCCGTCACCATCAGTGCTGGCACTATCGGCGGCGTTACGCTGCACGGCAGAAGTTCAGGCCCATCACCTGCTCTTCACGTCCAGCGAATGATATTCCGGTCAATTAGGGCTTGAAGATGTGGACATATCTTGGACTCATCTGGGCGTGCCATTGCCGCCGTCTTCATCCCCTGCGGGCGCCGCTTGCCGCGTAGCGAGAGTCTCCTGGTTCGTGCCCGTCAGGCCCGAGCGACAAGAAAACGGCATTTTGCTACGATCTGGAACGATCCGTCGGCCTGGCGCAAGGGCTGCGGTCGTCGTGCCGTGCGATAGCCGCCAGTACCGGAAATCCAATCTACAAGTCCAGAAAGAACGACCGCGTGTGGGCGGCGAGGATTTCGATGATTCGGCGCGGCTTCATGCCGGACGGCATGAGCAGCGATACCCGGGCCGGAGGCAGACTGTCCTCGATCTGAAGTTCCGCCAGTTTGCGCCCG
>CANJMQ010000110.1 GCA_947475225.1 Bradyrhizobiaceae bacterium | reverse complement strand
GGAATCCGCCGGTCCACCGCCGAGGCGGCGACGAGAAAGAGATTGGCGGGCTTCTGGATCGTTTTCATGGTGTCGATCATGGCCTGCCGTTGCGGCGGGAATTCTGCGTAGCTGTGGCTGGAAGGTGGCAGACTTGGGCTTGTGAAGCCCACAGGAGGCCATCGCCGCGGCGGGCAATGGCGTAGGGCAGGTGGCGAACGTACCTTAGAAGATTGGCGCTCGACCCCAATCCCGACGATGGGTTTTTTGAAGCAACGGCGCGCTACGGCTCATCTTTCCATCATACGGTCAATGTCCTTGACCGCGGCTACCATCCCCGCTGGATCCGGACTGGCGAACGAGATGCCCTGCCCCCAGAAGGAGCAGCCGTGGATGGTGCCATCTTCGGCCCAATTGCCGTTCGCAATCACCGCATCGATCTGGCTGTCGTAGACAAGCACCTGATCGTATTGGCTATCTGTGTGGATATCGTAGGGCCGGGTGAAGTCGTTCTCGAACACCCAGAAGCGCCGTCCCTTGAACAGTGGCGTGTAGCTGCGGATTTCAGCCGGTATCCAAGATAAGGCTGTCTTGCGCATGAGCGAAACGCTCATCAGTCTTCGCCGTGAATTCCTGAGCGAAATCGCCCCGCACGGTCGCGCCGGATTTGAAGGTCGGCTCTGGGCTCGCTCGAAACCGTCAATCCTGCTTACCGTGCGCTTACCGTAAACGAGGCGGACCCTTTGATCTCCATGGCGGTCTCAGGTAAGTATATGATTTATTGAGAAGAATTTGGCGGCCCCGACAGGATTCGAACCTGCGACCCTCAGTTTAGGAAACTGATGCTCTATCCAGCTGAGCTACGGGACCACGCCGGAGGCATTTCTAACGTTCCCCGCCCGATTTGGGAAGGTGTCTCGCAAATTGAAAATGCCCGGCGCGGGGTCGGGCATTTTCCGTTTTCTTTTCTCGTTGATCAGGCGGCTTCGTCGGCGGTCACGTCCTCTTCGGTCTTTTCGCCTGAGGGTGCGCGCCTGGCGTTCTTGGAGAGGTACTCCTCGAGTTCCTTCACCGCCTGGTCGTCGTCCATCTTCCTTACGGCGGCGATTTCACGCGCCATGCGGTCAAGCGCCTGCTCGAAGAGCTGGCGTTCGGAATAGGACTGTTCCGGTTGGCGCTCCGAGCGGTAGAGGTCGCGCACGACCTCGGCCACTGCCATGATGTCACCGGAGTTGATCTTCGCATCATATTCCTGGGCGCGGCGCGACCACATGGTGCGCTTGATACGGGCGCGGCCCTTGAGAACCTTGAGGGCGGATTCGATCTGCGCCTTGTCGGACAGGCGGCGCATGCCCTTCTGCTCAGCCCGGCTGGTCGGCACCTTGAGGCGGAGCTTCTCCTTCTCGAACTCGACGATGTAAAGCTCGAGCTTCACGCCGGCGATCTCCTGCTCCTCGATCATGCTGATCTTGCCCACGCCATGGGCTGGGTAAACCACCAGTTCACCAACCTTGAACACCAGCTTGCGGACAACTGGGGCAGGCGCCACCGGCGCGGCAGCGGCGACCGGCTTCGCAGTCGGGGCATGCTGGGGTACAGCGGCCTTGGCCATCGGAGCCGGGCTGGCGGGCTTGGCGGCCTTCTTGGCTTCAGGAGTGGTAGCCTTGGCAGGTGCGACAGTCTTGGCCGGAGCAACGGGCTTGGCGGCAGCGACAGGCTTGGCGGCTGCGGCGGGCTTCGTGGAGGCAACAGGCTTGGCGGCGGGCTTCACAGCGGGCTTTGCGGCCGGTTTGGCTGAAACCGGCTTGCTGGCCTTGGCTGGGGCTGCGGCAGGCTTCGCCTTGGCGGCCACGACCGGCTTCGAGGTCTTCTTGGGGGTCGACTTGGTCTTGGCCTTGGCGGCGGGCTTCTTGGTGACCGCTGCCTTCGTCTTTGCTTTTGTCATGTCTCGTCCTTCGCCCTTTGCCCAGTCTTGTTATGGAATATGCATATCCGTCGGCGGCAAACGGGATGACGTGCGGCGCGGCCCTGAGGTCTGCGCAGCTTGCCTCTTTGTCCAGTTCACGTAACCGGTGCCTCGTCGCCCTCCCACCCGAAGGGCGCCCTTGGGCCCCGTTCGCTGTCTGTGGATTGCCGGCACTCGCATAAAAAAATCCGAGCCCTTGGCCCGGTTTCCTTCACCCAACGCGGATTACATACTCATGATGGCTTAAATATCACAGGTTTAAGTATTTTTAAAGGGCGAGATGTCCGTGTACGGCGGAATCTTGTGCCGCACACGGACGAATCTTGGGGAAAAGGGTTAATGCCCGGAAGGTGTTGCATGCCGGGTCTGCAACCACGGCATGGACAAGGGCCTTAGTCGCCCTCGCCGGGGTTGGGGGAGAAAAACTTCTCCAGCTTGTCCTGAACGCCATCGAATTCCTTGGCGTCGGACGGTGCGTCCCGCTTGGTGGTGATATTAGGCCACTGGACGGCATATTCGGTGTTGAGCTCCAGCCAGGATTCCAGGCCAGGCTCGGTATCCGGCTTGATTGCCTCGGCGGGGCATTCCGGCTCGCAGACGCCGCAGTCGATGCATTCATCCGGATGGATCACCAGCATGTTCTCGCCCTCGTAGAAGCAGTCCACAGGGCAAACTTCCACACAATCCATATACTTGCACTTGATGCAGTTGTCGGTGACGATATAGGTCATAAGCTCAACCGTTCTTTAAACCGAACGTTTTCTAGCAATTTCTGGCGGGGTTTGCACCATCTTTTCCGGCGTTTTTCCGTCCGGAGGGGACATGTTGGGCTCGCGATAAAGTAACCGGGCCTTCTCCGCAGGTCCCCGGCGCTCGGCCATCGCCTCGATATGCAGGACGCGCACCCGGGCGTTCAGAACGATTGTCAGTACGTCGCCCGGCCTCACGCCATGGCCGGGCTTGAGGATCTTCTGGCCATTCAGGCGAACGTGGCCCGATCCCACAAGGCTGGCGGCGTCCTCCCGGGTCTTCACCACGCGGGCGAACCACAGCCACTTGTCGAGGCGCTGGCGCCCCGACGCCTCGTCACTTGCCGCCAAGCTTGGCCTTCAGAGCCCCCAGCACAGCAAAGGGCGAGTCGGGGTCGATGGGCTTCTCGGGGCGGGGCTTGCGCTCATGGAACTCCGGCTTGTGGTCGTCACGGCGGGGTTTGCGGTCCTGGCGCCCATCCTGGCCCTCGCCGCGCCCCTCGCGAGGCTTGCCCTTGCCATGGTGGCGGTGCGGACGACCGCCCTTGAGGCGCTCGCCCTCGGAGGGTTTGTCGCCGCCCTCGGCGGGCTGCGCAGGCGCTGCCTCACGGCGCTGCTGCGGCCGGCGGTTCTGCTGCTGGCGTTCCTGGCGGTGGCGGAAGGGGCCGGTGTCCTTCGGCCACCAGACTTCGACCTCGATGTCCTCCAGAACCACGTCCGGCGCGATGGCGGCCTCGGCTACCGGCTGCTCTTCATCCTCGGCGGCCGGAGCAGCGGATGTCGCGGCACCATCGGCCGGCGTATCAGGCGTCTCGGGCGGCGTGCCGGGCTCGGCGGCCGGCTCGACCGGCAGCAGGCTCACCGGCTCGCCGGGTGAGGGGGCTTCTTCGGCGTTGGGCGTTGGCGCCTCGCTCGGCGCGGCCTCGCCCGCACTTTCCTGCGGCGTACCGGGTGCGGCGGCGGTGGCCGGGCGCTTAACCGTTTTTTTCTGCATACGGTAGTCGAGGCTGCGCAAGATGCCGAGGAAGTCCTCCCCGGAACAGCCGACGAGCGACATCATGTCCGGCACCACCGTGAAGCCGCCGCCCTCGACGGACCCCGCCGGGCGCGCTTCCTCCGGGAAGCGTGAGCGCCAGAATACGCGGTCGCGGATCACGTCCGCCAGGCGCTCCAGCATGTCGATGCGCACGACGCGCGATCCGCAGATGCGATAGCCGCAGACGCCGTAGAAGCCCTTGGGCGTCGAGCGGTCGAAACTGGCGGAGGTGAGGCCCTGGCCCGGAGGCTGGGGCAGCGCTGCCGGCTCAAGCTTGCCTTCCTTTTGCAGGCCCAGCGCCCACAGCAGCAGGCGAAGTTCGGTGGGGGCCGGCTTCAACAGGGCCGGCACATACACATTGAAGGCGCCGAAGCGGGCGCCAAGGGCGCGCAACTTGGCGCGGTCGTCCTGGCTCAGGCCCTTCACTTCCTCGGTCACCGTGTCACGCGGCAGAACGCCGAGCGTTTCGACCAGGCGATAGGCCAGCCCGCGCGAAATGCCTTCGAGGCCCTCGCCCTCCTCGAGCTTGACGAGCGCCTCGAGAACCGTGGCGATGTGGCGGTCGGTGAATTTCTGCAGGCGCGCCTGCACTTCCTCGCGCTCCGCACCCGAAAGCTGGTCGCCGGCGACGACGCCGGCGCGTGGCTTCAGGAGTGTTGCTCCTGGCTCCAGCTTTCCGACCGGGGCGTTGTTCCAGACGATCTGGCCATCCCGCGCCAGCTTCAGGTCTGTGTCGGCTGATGCGGCGACGGCCTTGGCCCTGGCAGTGATCTCGGCTGCGACCGCCGACATGGCAGCGGCCTTCAGGGCCCGGGCCTCCGCACCTTCCGTGGCGCCGTCTGGCACGAACAGGAAACCCTTGATCCGGCCAATATACTCGCCCTCGACGTGGATGGCGCCATCTTCTTCAACAGTCGACATCAATTCTTCCTTCTGGGCCAGGCGCTTCATCAGCACGCTGGTACGGCGGTCGATAAAACGCTGTGTCAGCCTCTGATGCAAGGCATCCGACAGCTTGTCCTCTATCTCTCTCGCGTAGGATTGCCAATAGAGAGGTGCCTTGAGCCAATCCGGCCGGTTGGCGACGAAGGTCCAGGTTCGGACATGGCTGATGCGGTTCGACAGCGTGTCGAGGTCGCCCGCCGTGTTTTCGCAGAACTTCAGTTGCCGCACGAACCAGTCCTCGTCGATGAAGCCATCAGCGGTCTGGAGATATTGGTAGATCTTGGACACGATCGAGGCGTGCTCGGAGTTCGAGATGTTGCGGTAGTCGGGGATCTGGCACACCTCCCACAGCCGCTCCACGTCCTTTTTCGACTTGGCAAGGTCGCGCGTGGCGGGGTCGCGGGCCAGCGCCTCCAGCGCCAGAAGGTCGGCATTGGGCTGGGCGCGGGTGAGGCCCTGTTGCTGCGGCAGCATGTTGAGCGACTGCTTCAACCGCTCCAGCGAGCCAAAGTCGAGATCACGGTTGCGCCACTGCAGCATGCGCACGGCATCGAAATTATGGCTTTCGAGGCGTTCGACCATCTCGGGCTCAAAGGGATCGGCCTCGCCCGTGACGCCGAAGGTGCCGTCATTCATATAGCGGCCCGCGCGGCCGGCCACCTGGCCGAGTTCAGACGGGTTCAGCTGACGATACTGGAAGCCGTCGAACTTGCGCGTCGAGGCGAAGGCCACATGGTCGACATCCATGTTGAGGCCCATGCCCACGGCATCGGTGGCGACGATGTAGTCAACGTCACCCGACTGGTAGAGCGCAACCTGTGCATTGCGGGTGCGGGGCGAGAGAGCGCCCAGCACCACGGCGGCACCGCCGCGCTGGCGGCGGATGAGTTCCGCCGTGGCGTAGACCATGTCCGCCGAGAAGGCGACAATGGCCGAGCGACGCGGCAGGCGGGTGAGCTTCTTCTGGCCTGCATAGAGCAGCTGCGAAAAGCGCGGGCGCGAGACGAAGCTGGTGCCTGGCAGCAGCCTTTCGAGGATGGGGCGCATGGTGGCCGCCCCCAGCAGCATCGTCTCGTCACGGCCACGGCGGCTGATGACGCGGTCGGTGAAGATGTGGCCGCGCTCGAAGTCGGCGCAGAGCTGCACCTCGTCGATAGCGAGGAATGGGACCTCGACGTCGGATGGCATCGCCTCGACGGTGCAGATCCAGTAGCGCGCCTGGACGGGGATGATCTTCTCCTCGCCCGTCACCAGCGCCACGGCGGCATCGCCCACGCGCAGCCGCACCTTGTCATAAATCTCGCGGGCGAGGAGGCGCAGGGGAAGGCCGATCATGCCGCCGCCATGCCCCAGCATGCGCTCCACCGCGAGGTGGGTCTTGCCGGTGTTGGTGGGGCCAAGCACGGCAGTGACGGTTTTCTGGGACGGCATTTAGAGTGGCTTCGCGAAATCCTTGAGGCTCAGACTTGGGGCTCATGCCCCTGACGGTCAAGGTATTTTGCCCCGTTCTGAACCGGCACGTTAGGAAATGGATTCAAACCGGAACGAAGCTGGCCCGAATCGCTGCAGGCTGGCAATTCCGGTTTTGTTCCCGAACCCTGATGCAGCGTTTGTGGGCCTTTTCAGTGGGCCATCTCGGTGCACAAGCCTGCGTGCGGCTTGCTCGGCGGTGGACGAGCGGCGTCAAAGCTTAACGGGCAGCCGCTTATGGTTGACGGATTGTGCCGCGCCCGGTGGCCTGTTCCGGCCACTTCTTAACGGAGTGGACCATCCCCGGAACGGATCGCGCCCGAATCGCTGAAGCGCAGATTTTCACCTTTTGTTCTCTCAACATGTTGTGGTTCGCCGCCGCTAAGTCTACAAGCTGGAAAGAGAAATTCGATCTGGCAGGGTTGCGCAGAGGTGTCGCTGTTAACCAGCTTGTGCCGGAATGGCACAATCATTCCTCTCCCCGACATGCGGAGAGGGGAGGGCGAAAGGATTGGAAGACAGGTCCTTCCGGCTTGACCCCGCGCTTGGCTCCCACTATAGACCCGCCATCCGAACCGGGGGCATCCTGCCGACTGGTGACCATTCTTATTCTGGAGTTAAGCCCATGGCCCGCCGTTGTGAGTTGACGGGAAAGAACGCGCTGGTTGGCAACAAGGTCAGCCATGCCAACAACAAGACCAAGACCCGATTCATGCCGAACCTTTGCGACGTGAGCCTGATGAGCGATGCGATGGGCCTGACCTATCGCCTCCGCATCTCGGCCATCGCGCTGAAGTCGGTAGAGCATGTTGGCGGCCTCGATGCCTTCCTGATGAAGGCCGACACCACCAAGCTCTCGGACAAAGCGGCGCGCCTCAAGCGTTCGATCGCCAAGAAGCTGGAAGCCGCCAAGGCCGCCTGAACTTCGGATCGGCACTGAATTCGAAAGCCGCTCCAACCGGGGCGGCTTTTGCTTTATGGGTTGTGCCATGAGCGAAGACGAAAGAACGAGACGGGGGAACGGTCCGCGTGACGGCAGCCCTCGCGTCCACGGTTCGGCGGTGACGCGCAACGCGATTCTGGGCCGCTTCACCGAGTTGAAGGAGCGTGTGCAGTTCCTCGATTCGGCGCTTGGCGACTATTCCTACATCGAGCGGGATTCAGAGGCGATCTACAGCGAGATCGGCAAGTTCACGGCAATCGCGGCGCAGTGCCGCATCAATGCGCTGAACCACCCCGTGGAGCGCGTCAGCCAGCACAAGATGACCTATCGGCCCAACGAATATTTCGTCGGTGCCAAGCTCGACAAGGTCTTCCGCGAGCAGCGCATCGCCGACAAGGTGATGATCGGGCATGACGTGTGGATCGGGCATGGGGCTATTATCCTGCCGGGTGTCACGGTCGGCCACGGCGCGGTTGTCGCGGCGGGTGCGGTGGTGACGAAGAACGTTGCCCCCTATGCCATTGTGGCAGGCGTGCCGGCGCGCTTCCTCAAGTGGCGTTTTGCGCCCGACGTCAGTGAACGCGTCATGCGGCTTGCCTGGTGGGACTGGGAGCACGGCCGCCTTGCCCAGGCAGCGGAGGACATGCGGGTGCTGGGTGTGGAAGGGTTTCTGGCGAAGTACGAATAGGGCGCCACTCGCGGATGAGGGCTCTCAGGCCCTGGCGCGCTTCTTTGGGGCAGGCTTGGAGATGACCTTGGGCTTGGCGTTTTCCGAGAACAGTTCGGCCAATTTCTCCGTCATGGCGCCGCCCAGTTCTTCGGCGTCGACGATCGTCACGGCGCGCTTGTAATAGCGCGTCACGTCATGGCCGATGCCGATGGCGATCAATTCTACGGGTGAGCGCTGCTCGATGTCGTGGATTATCTGTCGCAGGTGTTTCTCGAGATAGTTGCCGGAGTTGACGGACAGCGTCGAGTCATCGACCGGCGCGCCGTCCGAGATCACCATCAGAATTCGGCGCTGCTCGCGCCGGGCGAGCAGGCGATTATGCGCCCAGATCAGCGCCTCGCCATCGATGTTCTCCTTCAGAAGGCCCTCGCGCATCATCAACCCGAGGTTCTTGCGCGCCCGGCGCCAAGGCGTGTCAGCCGATTTGTAGATGATATGGCGCAGGTCGTTGAGACGACCGGGGTTGCCAGGCTTGTTGGCGGCCAGCCACTTTTCACGTGCCTGACCGCCCTTCCACGCGCGCGTGGTGAAGCCGAGGATTTCCACCTTCACGCCACATCGCTCCAGCGTGCGGGCAAGGATGTCGGCGCAGGTGGCGGCGACCGTGATCGGGCGTCCGCGCATCGAGCCCGAATTGTCGAGCAACAGGCTCACCACCGTGTCGCGGAATTCGGTGTCCTGCTCCTCCTTGAAGGAGAGCGGGTGCATGGGATCGATCACCACGCGCATCAGGCGCGCGGCGTCTAGCACGCCCTCCTCGAGGTCAAAGTCCCATGAGCGGTTCTGCTGCGCCATGAGGCGACGCTGCAGGCGGTTGGCCAGGCGCGCGACGACGCCCTGGAGACTCGAAAGCTGCTTGTCGAGGTAGTTGCGGAGCCTGGTCAGTTCCTCTGCGTCGCAGAGGTCCTCGGCGGCGATCACCTCGTCAAACTGCGGCGTGAAGACCTTGTAGAAATCCTCGTTGGAGAGCGACGAGAAGGGCAACTGCGGCTTCCACGGCTCCTCGCCATCCTGTTCTTCCTCGCCGTCCTGGTCCTCGCCCTGGTCCTCGACGTCCATCTGCTGGGCGTCCATTTCAGCGGCTTCGGACTCGCCTTCGGCGTCCTGCATCTCCTCCATGGACTGCTGGGAGCTTTCCTGCTCCTCGCTGTCCGGTGTTTCCTCGCGCTCGCCTGAATCTTCCTCGGGCTCGTTGTTCTCGTCGTTTTCGTCGGATTGGTCGGGGTCCTCGCCCAGTTCCTCGGCCATGTCGAGTGCGGCGATGATGTCGCGCGACATGCGGGCGAAGGCCGCCTGGTCGTGGATGTTGTCCATCAAATGCGCAAGCTGGTCGTGCGCCTTGTCCTCGATCCACGGGCGCCACAGGTCCACCATGGAGCGCGCACCCTCTGGCGGCACCGCGCCTGTCAGCTTCTCGCGTACCAGAAGCGCGACGGCCTCGTCGAGCGGCGCGTCCTTGCGGTCGGTGTAGCGGGCGACGTCCTTCTTGCGGTAGCGGTCATCGAGCATGGCCGCGAGGTTGGTCTTCATGCCCTGCATGGCATTGGCGCCGAGCGCCTCGATGCGGGCCTGTTCCACAGCCTCGAACACGGCGCGCGCATTCTTGCCCTGCGGCTGGTAGCGGGCGTGGACCTTGTCGTTGTGGTTGGCAATCCGCAGCGCGAAGCTGTCGGACAGGCCGCGCACAATGGCGATGTCGGAGGCTTTCAGCTCATTCGCTACCTGCGGCAGCTTGGCGCGGTTGCCGGCCAGAGACGGCGCCTCGTTGCCGAAGGCCACGGAGAGTTCCGGGTCTTCGGCAATGGTCTTCATCGCGACGGTGAGGACGCGCTTGAACTCGTTCGAAGGTGTGTCCTTCTCCTTCGCCACCTTACATCACTCAGGCGATGGTGATGTGGGCAGAGGATTCCGGCAGCTCCTCGCCGAAGCAGCGCTGGTAGAACTCGGCCACCACGCTGCGCTCCAGCTCGTCGCACTTGTTGAGGAAGGTGAGGCGGAAGGCAAAGCCCACGTCACCGAAGATTTCGGCATTTTGCGCCCAGGTGATGACTGTGCGGGGCGACATGACGGTGGAGAGATCACCCTGCATGAAGGCGTTGCGGGTCAGGTCCGCCACGCGCACCATGTTGGAAATGGTCTTGCGTCCCTTCTCCGTGTCGAAGTGCTTCGACTTGGCAGCCACGATGCCCACTTCCTGCGCATGGGGCAGATAGTTGAGCGCGGTTATGATCGACCAGCGGTCCATCTGCGCCTGGTTGATCTGCTGCGTGCCGTGGTAGAGGCCCGTCGTGTCGCCGAGGCCGATGGTATTGGCTGTGGCAAAGAGCCGGAATGCGGCATGCGGGCGGATGACGCGCGACTGGTCGAGGAGCGTCAGCTTGCCCGAGCTTTCGAGGATGCGCTGGATCACGAACATCACGTCCGGGCGGCCGGCGTCATATTCGTCGAACACCAGCGCCACGTTGTGCTGATAGGCAAAGGGCAGGATGCCTTCGCGGAATTCGGTGACCTGCTTGCCCTCCTGCAGCACGATGGCATCCTTGCCGATGAGGTCGATACGGCTGATGTGGCTGTCGAGGTTGATGCGGATGCACGGCCAGTTGAGGCGGGCGGCCACCTGCTCGATGTGGGTCGACTTGCCGGTGCCGTGGTAGCCTGTCACCATGACGCGACGGTTGAAGGCGAAGCCCGCCAGGATGGCGAGCGTGGTCTCTCGGTTGAAGAGATAGTCCGGATCGAGGTCCGGAACATGCTCCGAGGTCTTTGAATAGGCAGGAACTTCCATGGTGGTGTCGAAGCCGAAGAGCTGCTTCACCGACGCCTTGGTGTCGGGCATGCCATTCGCCTCTGCAGTGGCCTTCGCATTCATGTCAGGGGATCTTCATGTTCCGGGGTTACGC
>CANJMQ010000109.1 GCA_947475225.1 Bradyrhizobiaceae bacterium | reverse complement strand
TCCGTTAAATCACTGGGATAACGCAGCCCGTTGCGATCATACCGGGCACGGTTATCTTGCGTCCACATCGGCGGCCTCCCAAAGAATCACTCCGCAGACATCGAATCACAAATGATTCATCCGATTCAAGAACTCTCTGGACAGACACTAAGTAACCACTCTGTGTCAAATAAGTTACAGTAGAATGACTACTATAGACGTTGAGTTATTCCCATTAAATAAGAGTTTGTTGAGTTATTGCCACAGTTTTTAAAAAAACAAGTTATTTCAGAAAGTACGAATTTACAGCAAGAGCTGCCTAACTGAAAAGCAACGCGTTGCGTGAGGGACTCACGCGATGTTCTTCCGTTCCTGGGAGGGGGCGGGGGAGCAGCTGAAAACTGTTATTGGGGATGTCTATATGAAATCGATTAAGCTCGCGCTCCTCGCGGGTGCAGCCGTCGCGGTTACGACCGCTGCCGCTCACGCCGACGAACTGTCCGATCTGAAGGCTCAGGTCGAGGCGCTCAACACGCGCATGGCCGCCATGGAAACCGCTCCGTCGGTTCCGACTGGCTACCAGCTCCTCGCCATCTCGAAGGGCGAAGCCCTCCAGGTTCCGGGCATGCTCGGTTCCGATCGCGACCGTGTGATCGACAAGAGTTCCACCGTCATCTCCGTCATGCCGACGGCTGATGCCCCGGCCGGCGCCACGATCTCGTGGTCGGGCTACGTCCGTGCGGCAGTCGTTTACACAGGCAAGCAGGGCAACGCGACCCTGAAGCTCACGTACACCGACCCCGCCGGCGCTACGTCGCCTCAGGAGTTCACCCTTGGTTCGGGTGAAGATGCGGTAACTTACACCGACGGCAAGATCAAGTATTCCAACCTCGCCGATGACGACTGGGATGTGCGGGCTCGCGGCCAGCTCAAGGTGGTTGCCACGACCGACACCGCCGTTGGCGAAGTCGGCGTCCAACTGAAGATGCGCGCCGACTTCAACGGCAACGGCGCCGGCGACGTCTACATGAAGACGGCGTGGGGTTACTGGGCGATGACCCCGGAACTGACCTTCGGCGGCGGTTACACGGGTTCGCTGGGCAACATCGGCTACGGCTATGATGGCGCCTGCACCTGCTACTACACCGACAAGGCCGACCTCGCCTTCGATCCGGGTGACACCACCCAGCTGCGTCTGAGCTATGCCTCGGGTCCGTTCTCCATGGCTGTCGCCCTGGAAGACTCCGGCCTGAACAACGGCTTCGGCAACGACAACAGCTACTACAACGGCAACAACCTCGGCGTTGCCGGCGAGTTGAAGTACTCGGGCGACGCGTTCTCGGGCGAAATCTCGGGCGTGTATCGCACGGTCAACGCTGACGACTACACCCAGTCGATCGGCTCCGGCGTCTACAAGGCCAACATCGACTCGCTGTGGCAGGTCGGTGCGGGCGTTGGCTTCAACCTCGGCGACATCGCCAGCATCTCGCTGGCGGCCGCCTTGGGTTCGGGCCCTTACAATGAAGTGAACAGCAGCGGTACCATCATCGACTCCTATCCGGTCCAGAACGACTGGTGGGGTGTGACTGGCTTGGCCTCGGCCAACCTGTCCGACTCGGTGCATGCTGAGGTCGGTGCTGGCTACAAGCACCGCGAGACCGACAGCCACGACTTCCTCTCCTCGCCCCTCGATAATGCCGATAGCTGGAAGTCTTCCGGCATCGACTACAACACCTGGGGCATCCTGGGTGGCGTGTACTACACCCCCGTCGACCAGCTGACGATCGGCCTGGAAGGCGAATGGTACACCAAGGAAGCCAAGCAGTCCGTCAAGAATACCACTTCGGGCAGCGAATCCTCGGGCTACAAGTGGTCGCTCGACGCTTCGACCGACAACTGGACGGTCGACCTCGTCTCGGTCTGGCGCTTCTAAGCATTACCCCTGCAAACGGTAACAACAGGAGGTGGCCCGCTTCGGCGGGCCACTTTACGTTTGGGCGGGCTTTTCGTCTGTCAGCAGAGGAGAAGCCATCAGCGCCTCTCCAGAAAGTGATCGAGGCTTGATTGGTCAGCGTTCAAAGCCAGGCCTATAGTGGCATCCTCACAGGAGACTATTCAGATGTTGATAAAGCGCACTCGGGGCTGGGAAATTCCGGAGGCGCGCGTCACCCCGGAGCACGTGTTCCTCAACCGCCGCAGCTTCATGGCGGCCAGCGCAGGCGCGCTGGCGCTTGCCGCCGTCAGGCCTGCCCAGGCGGCGGAGGACCCGTCGGCGTCGCTCTATCCCGCCAAGCGCAACCCCGCCTATGGCGATGCGGGCCGGCCGGTGACGGATGCGGCCGACAACGCCACCTACAACAACTACTATGAGTTCGGCACCTCGAAGCAGATTTCAGACGCCGCCAATGCACTGCCCATCCGCCCGTGGTCAGTCACCATCGACGGCGAGGTGGAGAAGTCCGGCACCATCGCCATCGACGACCTGTTCAAACAGGTGACATTCGAGGAGCGCATCTACCGCCACCGCTGCGTGGAGGCATGGTCCATGGTCGTGCCTTGGACGGGCTTTCCGCTGAAGCGACTGGTCGAGATTGCCAAGCCCAATTCCAACGCCAAGTACCTGCGCTTCGAAACCTTCAACATGCCCGAGGTGGCGGTGGGCCAGAAGGACGGGTTGTTCACCTCCTTCCCCTGGCCTTACATCGAGGGCGTCACCATGGCGGAAGCGATGAACGACCTGCCACTGATGGTGACCGGCGCTTATGGCAAGCCGCTGCCCAATTCCATGGGCGCGCCGCTGCGGCTGCATCTGCCGTGGAAATATGGCTTCAAGTCGATCAAGGGCATCGTCAAGGTGAGCTTCGTGGCGGAGCGTCCGGTGAGCTTCTGGGAGCATCTGGGGCCCGAGGAATATGGCTTCTGGGCCAACGTCAACCCGGAGGTCTCGCACCCGCGCTGGAGCCAGGCATCGGAGGAGGTGCTGGGCACGGGCGAGCGCGTGCCAACACGGCTCTACAACGGTTATGGCGAGCAGGTGGCCTCCCTCTACATGGGTCTCGAGAGCGAGAAGCTCTTCATGTAAAAAGAAAAAGGCCAGTCACCCGGACCGGCCTTTCAAGTTACCCGTTCCCCCTCGTCTCCGAGGGTTTGGCCCCGTCGACCTGATCGGGGATGAGGGCCCATACGCCGCTCCGCAAGGGGAGACAGTGGAGCGACGAAATCCGCGCCGGAATGCGCGGCGAGTTGAAGGATGATCCCACGTGGTGAAGGCTGCAAGAAAGCGGCGTTCATGGGAGCCATGCCGCTGGGGAATGCATCACACTGCGCGTCACCCCGGCGAAAGCCGGGGACCAGCTTGGGGCGTCTGTCTCATGGTTGGCAAGAAAGCTCGGTCCCGGCTTTCGCCGGGGTGACGGCACGTCCCGTGGTCGTGGAGTGGTTTTCCTAGAAGCTCCATTCCTTCGCCTTGGCGACGAGGAAGTCGCGGAACACCGTCACGCGCTTTGTGTCCTTCAGCTCCTCCGGATAGACGAAGTAGGTGTCGAACTCGGGTGTCTCCACGGGAACATCGATCTGCACCAGGCCTGAATCCTCCGGCACGATGTAGTCAGCCAGCGAGGCAAGCCCCATGCCGGCCTGGACCGCGCGCCGCAGGCCATAGGCATTGTTGACACGCAATGCCACGGGCCGCGGATCGCCCTCTGGCCGGCCCACGAATTCGAGCCAGTTGACCGGGGTGAGATAGTTGGGCGCCTGGCCGTGGGTGAGGATCTTGTGCTTGTCGAGGTCCTCGAGCGATTTCGGAATGCCGTGCTTCTTGAGATAGTCGGCGGAGGCATAGAGGTGGTGGTGCACCGTGAACAGCTTGCGCTGGATGAGGTCGGGTTGCGTCGGCCGGCGCAGGCGCACGGCCACGTCCGCTTCGCGCATTGACAGGTCAAGCTCGCGGTCGTCGAGCAGCAGCGTCACCGCGATCTCCGGATAGATTTCCGAGAATTCCTTCAGGCGCGGGGTCAGCCACACGGAGCCCAGACCGACGGTTGTGGTGATCCGAAGCTCGCCCGACGGCTTCTCCTTTGAATCCATCAGGCGGGTCTGCGCGGCGGTGAGCTTGGTGAACACCTCATGCGCCGTGCGATAAAGCATCTCGCCCTGTTCGGTGAGTATCAGGCCGCGCGCGTGGCGGTGGAAGAGGGGAACGTTCAGCGCGTCTTCCAGTGCCGAGATCTGTCGGCTCACCGCCGACTGTGAAAGCCCCAGTTCATGGCCGGCATGGGTGAAACTTCCGGCATCTGCCACTGCGTGGAAAATGCGCAGCTTGTCCCAGTCCATGACCGAGTTATTCAGCGGCATGGCGCATCTCCGTGTTTGTGTGGAGCCAGCGCTCCGCTTCGAGTGCGGCCATGCAGCCCAATCCGGCGGCTGTCACCGCCTGCCGATAAACATCATCGGTCACGTCGCCCGCCGCATAGACGCCGGGAATGGCCGTCTGCGTCGAGCGCGGCTCGGTGATGAGATAGCCGCCCTGCTTGAAGGGCAGCTGGCCCTCGAATAATTCGGTCGCCGGTTTGTGCCCGATGGCGATGAAGATACCGTCGACGGCCACGTCCTGCGTTTCTCCGGTCTTGACGTTCTTGATGCGGGCGTGTGTCACGCCCTTCGGATTGTCCGTACCCAGAACATCTTCAAGGGCGGAGTCCCACATCACCTTGATCTTGGGGTGCGCGAACAGCCGGTTCTGCAGGATGCGCTCCGCCTTGAACTCGTTGCGGCGGTGAACGACGATCACTTCCGAGGCAAAATTGGTGAGGAACAGCGCTTCTTCCACGGCGGTGTTGCCGCCGCCCACCACGACCACGCGCTTGTTGCGGTAGAAAAAGCCGTCACACGTCGCGCAGGCCGAGACGCCGAAGCCGCGGAAGGCCTGCTCGGAGGGCAGGTCCAGCCACTTGGCCTGCGCGCCGGTGCAGATGATCAGCGCATCACAGGTATATTCAGTGCCGGAGTCGCCCTTGAGCCAGATCGGCTTGGCGGTGAGTTTCACTTCCGTGATGGTGTCCGAGACGATCTCGGTACCCACGTGCTCGGCCTGTGCCTGCATCTGCTCCATCAGCCACGGACCCTGGATCACGTCCGCGAAGCCGGGATAGTTCTCGACGTCGGTCGTGATGGTGAGCTGGCCCCCCGGCTGGATGCCTTGCACGAGGACCGGCTTCAGCATTGCGCGGGCGGCATAGATGGCGGCGGTATAACCGGCGGGTCCCGATCCCAGGATCAACACTCGGGCGTGGCGGGCGGACATGGTTTGCTCCAGTTGCTATGAGAAAACAGCATAGCTCAATTGGGCCCCACGGCAAAGCCACGACAAGGTGTTGTGAACAATTGGCACAGCCAAGTTCATGGCCATGCGCCAGCAGTCATTATTTTCTTTATTTTACAATAGCTTGTGGTGGGCAGCCATGCCATCAGGCAGCACGTCTGCTGCGGCACTGCACCATCCAAGCCCTGCGGATTTCGGGACGGCTTGGCGCGACTATCCCTCGCGCCCTGATGGGGGAGAAATGCCTCTCTCTGCATGATGCATCCGCCGTCATGATGAGCTAGAGCGAGCGTCATGGAGCTCGATGCCACCGACTGGAAGATCCTGCGCGAATTGCAGCGCCACGGACGGCTGACCAACGTCGAGCTCGCCAGCCGCGTTGGCCTCTCGCCGCCACCCTGCCTGCGCCGCGTGCAGGCGTTGGAGAAGGCGGGCGTGATCGCCGGTTACCGCGCGCTGCTCGATGCCACCGCCCTCGGCTTTGATGTCACGCTTTTCGCCTTTGTGGGGCTCAGGAGCCAGGCCGAGGCCGAGTTGCGTGCGTTCGCTGACCGTGTTGCCCGGTGGCCGCTGGTGCGCGAGGCCTATGCGATCTCGGGCGAGGCGGATTTCCTCCTGAAATGCGTGGCGCGCGACCTTCCCGCGCTGCAGGATTTCATCATCCGCGAATTGACGGCGGCGCCCAATGTCGAGAACGTCAAGTCCACGCTCATGCTGCGCGTGGCGAAATACGAGCCTGGAGTGCCCATTTCGTGACCGAGACTGCGCTCAACAGCGACCGCTCCGGCTGGTTCAGCATCTTTTCCGCGACGCTCACTGCCGTCGTGGTCGGCTTCGCCTCGACCATCCTCGTCATCATGGAAGCAGCGCGTGCCGTCGGCGCATCGCCATCGCAGCAGGCGTCATGGGCAGCGGCGCTGTGCTTCGGGATGGCGGCCACCTCCTTCATCCTGTCGTGGCGCTACAGGATGCCGATGATCACTGCATGGTCGACGCCAGGCGCGGTGCTGATCGCCACCAGTGGCGGCGGCATCACCTATCCCAATGCGCTTGGCGCCTTCCTGGTCGCAGGTCTGCTCATGGTGGTCGCCGGCCTCATAAAGCCGCTGGAGAAGGCCATCGAGAAGATTCCCGCTCCCGTAGCCGCCGCCATGCTGGCGGGCGTGCTGCTGCGCTACACGCTGGGCGTTCCCGGTGCGGCCATGGCCATGCCCTGGGCGGTGCTGCCGCTGGTCGTGGTGTTCTTCGGGTTGAGGCTCTCCTATCCGCTCTATGCCGTTCCGGTGGTCGTGGTGCTGGGCGTGGCGCTGGCGGCCTTCGGCGGCGGCTTCGCGGGAGACTGCTGCAGCTTCGGCATCACATCGCTTGAATGGACGACGCCGACGTTTGACTGGCAGACGATCCTGTCGATCGGCGTGCCGCTGTTCCTCGTCACCATGGCGTCCCAGAACCTGCCGGGCTTTGCGGTACTGAGGGCCAGCGGCTACCAGCCGCCGGTGCAGCCCGCACTTCTGGTTACCGGCATCGGGTCCGCGCTGCTTGCACCCTTTGGCAGCCACGCCATCAACATGGCGGCGATCACTGCCTCGATCGTCACCGGGCCGGACTGCCACCCGGACCCGAAGAAGCGCTGGCTCGTGGCCTATCCCTATCTCGTGCTCTACGGCCTGATAGGCCTCATGGCCGCGAGCTTCGTGCATGTGCTGGGAGCGTTGCCGAAGGACCTGATCACCGCCATTGCAGGCTTGGCCCTGTTCTCGCCGCTGTTGGGCGGGGTCACCGCCATGATGAAGGAGCCGCGCGACATCGAGAGCGCACTCGTCACCTTCCTGGTCACGGCCAGCGGCCTCACCATCCTGGGGGTTGGCTCCGCCTTTTGGGGGCTCGTCGCGGGCCTGTTGTTGTTCGGGGTGCGGCACCTGATCCACCGAAGGCGCGTGTGAGCCACCAATCCGCCGGGCGGTTGCGTGCGTTTTACAGTCATGCGACAGATCATTCTCACCCTTTTCGCCCTTTTCCTCGCGAGCACCGCCGCCATGGCCGAGACCACCGCCTATGACTTCACCCTGACCGGTATCGACGGCAAGCCCATGCCTCTGGCCCAGTTCAAGGGGCACCCGATGCTGATCGTCAACACGGCGTCGGAATGCGGCTACACGCCCCAGTACGAGGACCTCGAGAAGCTGTGGCTGGCCTACAAGGACAAGGGCCTGATCGTCGTTGGCGTGCCGTCGAACGACTTCGGGAGCCAGGAGCCGGGAACCACCACCGAGATCGCCACCTTCTGCAAGGTGAACTATGGCGTCACCTTCCCGCTCGCCGACAAGACGGTGGTGAAGGGCGACAAGGCGGATCCATTCTACAAATGGGCGGGCGAGAAGGCTGGCATGCTGGGCCGCCCGAAGTGGAACTTCCACAAATACCTGATCGGTGCCGACGGCCGCTTCATCGACTGGTTCTCGACGCCGACCAAGCCTATGAGCCCCAAGATCACCGCCGCCGTCGACAGGGCGCTGACCGCCAAATGACAAGAGCCGGGCATTGCCCGGCTGTTTCGCGTGATGGGAGGTGGCGCGGCGCTCAGCGCCAGGCAACCTTGGCGATCTCGTAGGACTTGCCGCCACCAGGCGTATTGACCTCGACCGAGTCGCCCTTGCGCTTGCCGATGATGGCGCGGGCGATGGGCGAGGAGACGGAGATCTTGCCCTTCTTCACGTCGGCCTCGAATTCGCCGACGATCTGGTAGGCGGTCTTTTCGTCGGTTTCCTCGTCGATCAGCGTCACCTTGGCGCCGAACATCACGGTGTCGCCGGAGAGCTTCGAGATGTCGATGATCTCGGCGCGCGACAGCTTGTCCTCCAGCTCGGCGACGCGGGCTTCGGTCCAGCCCTGCTGCTCCTTGGCGGCATGGTATTCGGCGTTTTCGGAGAGATCGCCGTGCGCGCGGGCTTCCTCGATGGCCTTGATGATGCGCGGGCGCTCCACCGACTTGAGGTGCTTCACCTCAACCATCATGGCGGAGTGGCCTTCGGCGGTCATTGGCACTTTGTCCATCGGTCTCGTCCAATCTTGTCCAGTTTCTTCAAGCCCCGGGGCTGGCCCGGAGGCGAAATTCCATCCGTGTCTGGGAAAAACGACACCCGGCGACACGGAGCAATCCGTGTCTCGCCGGGCGAAGCGAAAGAATGGCTCATCTCGGCCCAAAATTCAAGGGGAGCGGAAGTTGTCACTCTAAGTATCTGATTCTAATGGTTTTTACTCCAGCTTTGATTGCCGCTCAAGAAGCTGGATCCCGGCCTGCGCCGGGATGACGGCCCATGGGCTGGGTGGTAGACTGCCGCCATGCGCAGATTCCTCAAGGCCGTCGCCGTCCTCATCCTTGCGCTCATCCTCCTCGCCACCGCGGCCTTCTTTATCCTCGGACCCGAACGGCTGTGGTCGCAGTTCGGCCCGTCCGACCTCGGCGACGTGGATTTCGCCACGCTGGTGCGCCGCGACACGCCCAACGACGCGCTGGCTTGCCTGCCGGAGTTCTGCGCGGCGAAGGCCGACCTCTCGTCCCCGGTGATCGCCAGGCCCTTCGGCGACGTGTTCCTCGCCGTGCAGGATGCGGTGGTGCATGAGCCGGGCCTTGAACAGGTGGCTGCCGACGCGGCGCAGGGCACGCTGCGCTTCGTCCAGCGCAGCAGGCTGATGGGCTTTCCCGACACGATCAACGTGAAGGTGGTGCCGGCGGCGGATGGCGGCTCGGCGGTGCTCATCTATTCCCGCTCCCAGCTTGGCAAGGAAGACATGGGCGTGAACCTGGCACGCGTGAAGCGCTGGGTGGACCTGATCGTCACGGCGGCACGGAAGAACTAGGAACTCACCTTGCCCGGGCTCGACCCGGGCATCCGCTTCCGGGTTCGACAGGCGCCGAGGAGAATCCGTCTTCTCAGAAGTAGTCCTGCAGCGGCTTCACGTCGAGGCGACCTTCCTTCTGCGCGGCGATGGCCTTGGTGACGGCGAGGATGCCTGGCAGCGTGGTGTAGTAGGGCACCTTCTGCATCAGGGCCGTCTGGCGGATGGGCTTCGAGTCCGACTGCGAGGAGCGCGTCTCGGTGGTGTTGAGCACCAGCTGGATTTCGCCGTTCTTGATGGCGTCCACCACATGCGGACGGCCTTCCAGAACCTTGTTGATCTTGGTCGAAGGAACGCCCTTGTCCTCGAAGTAGCGCTGCGTGCCTCCCGTCGCGACGAGCTTGAAGCCCATCTCCACGAGCTTCTTCATGGCCGACAGGATCTTCGGCTTGTCGGCATCCTTGACCGAGATGAAGACGGTGCCCGCCTGCGGCATCCGCATGCCCGCACCCAGTTGGGCTTTGGCAAAGGCCATGTCATAGGTCATGTCGAGGCCCATGACCTCGCCGGTTGAGCGCATCTCCGGCCCCAGCAGAACGTCGACGCCGGGGAAGCGGTTGAACGGGAACACCGCTTCCTTCACCGCCACGTGGTTCAGCTTCTTCTGCTTCAGCTTGAAGCTCGAGAGCGCTTCGCCCGCCATGATGCGCGCGGCGATCTTGGCAACGGGAAGGCCGATCACCTTGGCCACGAACGGCACGGTGCGTGAGGCGCGCGGGTTTACCTCGAGCACGTAGATGTCACCGTCCTTGATGGCGAACTGCACGTTCATCAGGCCGACGACCTTCAGGGCCAGCGCCATCACCTTGGTCTGGCGCTCCATCTCGGCGATGACGGGAGCCTTCAGCGAATAGGGCGGCAGCGAGCAGGCCGAGTCGCCCGAATGGATGCCCGCCTCCTCGATGTGCTCCATCACGCCGGCAATGAACACGTCCTTGCCGTCGCAGATCGCGTCGACGTCAACTTCGATGGCGTTGGAAAGGTAACTGTCGATCAGCACTGGCGATGAGCCCGAGACCACCACGGCCTCGGTGATGTAGCGTTCGAGCTGCGCGTCGTCCTTGACGATCTCCATGGCGCGGCCGCCCAGCACATAGGACGGGCGGATGACGACGGGGAAGCCGATCTTCTTGGCGATCTTCTTGGCTTGCGTGCCCGAATAGGCGATGCCGTTTTCCGGCTGGCGCAGCTTCAGCTTCTTCAAGAGCTTGGAGAAGCGGTCACGGTCCTCCGCGAGGTCAATGGCATCCGGCGTGGTGCCGAGGATCGGCACGCCGGCCTTTTCGAGCGCACCCGCCAGCTTCAGCGGCGTCTGGCCGCCGAACTGAACGATGACACCCTTCAGCGTGCCGTTCTTCTGTTCGGTGTGGATGATCTCGAGCACGTCTTCAGCTGTCAGCGGCTCGAAGTAGAGGCGGTCGGACGTGTCATAGTCGGTCGACACGGTCTCGGGGTTGCAGTTGACCATGATCGATTCATAGCCCGCGTCATGCAGCGCGAAGCAGGCATGGCAGCAGCAATAGTCGAACTCGATGCCCTGGCCGATGCGGTTC
>CANJMQ010000108.1 GCA_947475225.1 Bradyrhizobiaceae bacterium | reverse complement strand
GTTCAGCGAGGTCACCTTGGCGAGGATGGTGATGCCGCGCTCACGCTCCAGGTCGTTCGAGTCCATGGCGCGCTCGGCGACCTTCTGGTTCTCGCGGAACGAGCCGGACTGGGAGAGCAGCCGGTCGATCAGCGTGGTCTTGCCGTGGTCGACGTGGGCAATGATGGCGATATTGCGCAAATTCATGAGGCGCACTGACTTTCTTCATGCGTGGAAACGGGAGTTGCGGCGCGCTTAGCATGCGCAGCATGGAAAGGCAATTTAACGGTTGGTTCACTTTTGACTATATACTCAACTTTTGAGGGAATCAAAATGTTCAATGGCCGCGACGACAAGGTCAACCGTATCCCGGTCTTCCTGACGCTTACCGACGGAGCGGTGCTCACCGTCTCGGTCCGCCTGCCGCTGTCCAATCGGCTGGGGGACGCGCTGAACAATGGCGACACCTTCCTCGACGCCCTGACGCCCACCGGCCAGCAGCAGTTCATCGCCAAGACCAGCATCAAGACGGTGCGGTCCGCCAACGTGCCCAGGGCGGAGCAGCTCGATGCCGAGGCGGGTGGTCCCGGAACCCCGGCCTTCGATCCCTATGCCGTCCTCAAGGTCGGCAGGGAGGCCGGTCCGGACGAGATCAAGCAGGCCTATCACCGCATGGCCAGGCTCTATCACCCGGACCGCATCGCCTCGTTCGACCTGCCGGAGGAAGTCATGGCTTATGTGCGCACCATGCTGGTGCGCATCAACCTCGCCTTCGAGCAGATCGGCCGCTAGCTCAGGCCGGCACGAAGCTGTCGAGCGCCGCGAAGAACTGGCGGCGGATCATGTCGCGCTCGCAGAGGATTTCATGATTGGCGTCAGGGATGAAGGTCAGCGCCACGCCCGGCAGCTTGCGGGCGAGACGGCGGATGCCCTCGTTGCCCACCACGCGGTCAGCACCCGCCGCCACGATCAGCACCGGGGCTGACGGCTTCTTCATGCGCCTGATCCTGGCGATCGACTGTCGCGCCGCGCCCAGCCAGCCGAAGGTTGGCCCGCCCAGCCCGAGGTGCGGGGCGACCTCCAGCGTCGAGCTGTCGCGGTCCCAGCGGCGGCGGTCGGAGGTCAGCGGATTTCCGGGAAAGTCGGTGCGGCCCATCGGCTTCTTCCGGACGCCGGGCAGGAAGCTGCTGGACAGCCCGGTGAACCACATGGCGTTCACGAGCAGCGTGGCCACCGGCCTCGGCCATGGCCCGTAGATGATCTCGACCAGCGGCGAGACCAGGATGGCGCGTGCGAACCATGGTTTCTGCCGCAGCATCCGGAGCAGCACGTGAGCACCGGTCGAATGGCCCAGCGCATAATAGGGCGGCGGGCAGGAGGGAAGAACGAGGCTCTCCATGAGGGTCCGTACATCCTCGTCGTAGCCCGCGAAGCTTCGCGTGCGGTCGCGGAAGGGCTGGCGCTTCGGCCGTTGCGAGTCACCCTGGCCGCGCATGTCCAGAATGGCCACCGCGAAGCCGCGTTCCATGAGTTCGCGCGCCGTCTCGAAATAGCGTTCGATGAAATCGCCACGCCCGCCGAGGATGACGAAGGTGCCGCGGGCATTCTCGGGCATGGCGCGCATCGCGCGCAGCCGCAGCTTGTCGCGGGTGATCAGTTCGATCGCTTCCGCGCCCGGCGGCAGCGGGTTCTCGTCCGTGGGATGGAGGAGCGCCTGCGTCACGTGCCTCAGGGCAGCTTCTTGACTTCGGTCAGCTGGCCCGATGCCGGATTGAGCTTGATGGCGAAGCTCTTGCCGCCGCGCTTGGCGTTGAAGGCATAGACAGTGCCGGTGCAGGACGATGCCTCGACGCTCGAGAAGCCATAGCCGCTCACCAGCTCGGTGGCCTTCTCGCAGGTCAGCGGGCCGTCGCCCGGCGGCTTCGCCGGAGCGGCGCTGGCCGTCTTCTGCGGCAGGGCGGGGTTGGCAGGCGCCACTGCCGTCTTCGGCGCTGCCGGCTTCACCACCTTCGGCTTGGCTGGCGCCGGCTGCGGCTCGTAATAGCTCTCGTCGATCTTCTTCTTTTTCTTGTCGCCGGGCTGGCTGTTCGCATCCTGGGGCGGCGTGTCCATACCGAACAGGATGCGCAGGCCCGGGATCCGGCGGATGATCGCCGGCGCGGAATAATCTTGGCCATAGCCCGTCGCGCCGGTGCCGTTGCTTCCGGCCCAGCCCGGTGCGGCGAGACATGCCAGCGCCAGCAATGCGGCGCCTGACAGGCTGATCCCGCGAACGAACGAAGATCCAGACATTTACTCTACCTCTGCGGTTCCGGGCTTGTAACCCGTCCGGTATTCCAAGTGAAACAGATGACGCGGTCATGTGCAACCGCTGCCGCTTACACTCTGTCGTGAAGTTTCATGGCCATTGTGCGGCATGGGGGATGGCGCAGCACCACCATCCCCAAAGCCTGTCGGTGGTCAATAGATGCGGCGGAGCCGGCTCACGTCGCCCTGCGCGCCAACGGCCATCAGGAACTGCTTGCCGTTGCGCCAGGCGGTATAGCGGTAGAAGCCGCCGCGGCAGCTCTGCACCTCGATCCCCGAATAGCCCGCGCGCCACAGGATGCGGCGGCCGTCGCGGCAGCTCACATAGGCGTCATAGGCCGGGTAGGGGCGATGCTGCCAGCCACCCTGAAAACCATTCTGATAGCTGCCCTGGTAGCCACCCTGGTAGCCCCCCTGATAACCACCCTGATAACCACCCTGATAGCCGCCATCATAGCCGCCGTCATAGCCACCATTCCATCCGCTGGTGACCGGCGGGTAGATGCCGACACCGAAGCCGACGGAAACGTCAGCCTTGGCGGCGGTGGCGGGCAGTGCGGCGGCCAGAGTGGCGGCAAGCGCACCGGCAGCGAACAGGGTCTTGAACGAAAATGCCTTCATGGCGGTGGTCCTCATCTGGATGCCGGTGATCGGTCATCGTTGGGTGCACACTTCGCACGCCCTGCTTGAACCCAGCCCGAACCGCCCGTTCATCTGCCGTTCAGCTTCGAGGGGCGGGCCCGCACTTGAAACCCCGCGAGGGCTACCTATCTCTCCTGCAGCAGGCGCCCATCCGGGGCCTGCGGATGAAACCGGTCCGGCCAATCAATGGCGGGCGCCACTTGTGACATTGCTCAAGGAGAATGTGACCATGTTTGATCTCACCCCCCTGTATCGTTCGACCGTCGGCTATGACCGTCTGGCCCGCACGCTGAACGAAGCGTCGGCCTTCGATGCTCCGACCTATCCCCCCTACAATATCGAGAAGCTCTCGGAAGATGACTACCGCATCACCATGGCGGTGGCCGGCTTCGCGCCCGAGGACATCACGGTCGAAGTGAAGGGCAATGCCCTCAATGTTTCGGCCAGGAAGACCGAGAAGCAGGAGCAGACCGGCGAGTTCCTTCACCAGGGCATCGCGTCGCGCGCCTTCGAGCGTCGCTTCCAGCTCGCCGATCACATGCATGTGCAGTCGGCCGGCATGGAGAACGGCCTCCTGCACGTTGCGCTGAAGCGCGAAGTTCCGGAAGCCCTCAAGCCGCGCACCATTCCGGTGAATGGCGTCGAAGGCCACAAGGTCATCGAGGCCCGCAAGGCCGCCTAAGCTGGCATCACGTTGAATGAACGAGGGGCGCTCCCGCAAGGGGGCGCCTTTTGTGCTTGGGGAAAGCCCTCATACCTGAGTCTAGCCCTGCGCCACCAGCTTCACGAAGGCGTCCACATCATCTTCTGGCGTCGCGAAGGACAGCACGAAGCGCGAGAACACTTCGTCGTCTGAAATTCCGCCGCCAAGGCTGTCCGGCATCCAGTCGTAGAACTTCGCACCACTCGCCTGCAGCCGGTCGAACATCGCCTTGGGCAGCACCGCAAACACCTCGTTGGCCTGCACCGGGTTGGGAATGCGCACCTTGCCGCCCGCCGTCAGCCCCTTGGCCAGCTTCTGCGCCAGCGCGTTGGCGCGCTTGGCGTTCTCCAGCCACAGCCCGCCCTCGAGATAGGCCAGCATCTGCGCGCCGAGATAGCGGCTCTTTGACAGGAGTTGCCCCGCCCGCATGCGGCGATAGGCGAAGTCCTCTGCAAGGCCCACATCGAAGAACACCACCGCTTCCAGCATCATCGCGCCGTTCTTGGTGGCCCCGAAGCTCAACACGTCGACACCCGACTTCCAGGTCAGTTCGGCAGGCGAGCAGCCAAGCCCCGCCACCGCATTGGCAAAGCGTGCGCCATCCATGTGCAGATTCATGGCCTTCGGCCGGATCAGGTCGGAGAAGGCCTTCACCTCGGCCGGCGAATAGACCGTGCCAAGCTCGCTCGCATTGGTCAGCGACACGCCCTTGGGCTTGGGGTCATGCTCGCCACGGATGAAGCCCTTCAGGGCCTTCTCGACCTGTGCCGGCGTAATCTTGCCAGCAGGGCCATGCAGCCCGATGATCTTGGCGCCGCCGGTGAACATCTCGGGCGAATTGCATTCGTCCACTGCGATGTGGGCTTCCGAATTGCAGAAGATGGCGCCGAAGCCTGGCGTGATGGTTGACAGCGCCAGGCCATTGGCCGCCGTGCCGCTCGTCACCAGAAAGGCGCGGAGCTCGCAGCCGAACACCTCCTTCAGCTTGTCCTCGGCGCGCTTCGTGTGGTCGTCGCCGCCATAGGAGGGTGCTGTGCCGCCATTCACCTCACCAAGTGCGGCAAGGATCTTCGGGTGCACGCCATAGACATTGTCGGATGCGAAATTCATGAGAGGTCAGCCCTTGAGAAGCACTTTGAGTTGAATGGATGGGTCGGCCAATTGCTCAGCCGTTGGTGCGGCACGCTTGCCGATCAGCATTTCGGCCAGCTTCACGTCGCGCGCGATGGAATTGCCCGGGCCAATCCCGGAAGCGCCGACAAGGCGGCCTTCATGGTCGCGGTGGAACATCACGAAGGACTGTTCCCCCGTCTGCCGCCGCACGATCTCGGGTCCATCGGCCGGGTTGCCCGCAATCTGCAGCGACAGGTCATACTGGTCAGACCAGAACCACGGCACCGCCATGTAGGGCTTTGCAGCTCCCTGCATGTTCTCGGTCGCCACGTTCGCCTGGTCCGTCGCATTGCGCCAGGCCTCGAGCCGCATGCGTTTGTTGCCAAACAGACCGTGCGGGAAGGAGCAGCAGTCGCCCGCCGCATAGATGTCGGGGTCACTGGTTTGAAGCGTTGCGTCGCAGGCAATGCCATTGTCGATCGCAAGCCCTGCGGCTTGCGCCAGTGAAATCTCCGGTGCGGCGCCAATGCCCGCCACCACGATCTGGGCCTTCACCTTGCGGTCATCCGCCAATCGCACGCCGTCGGTTTCCACCGCCTTGAGCGCTGTCCCCACCTCCATGGTGACACCGGCCTCCACGTGGCGCGCGTGAACGACCATGGCGATCTCCTCCGGCACGCCACGCATCAGGATGCGCGGCTGCGCCTCCACCAGCGTCACGTCGAGGCCCAGCTTGCGCGCGCTCGAGGCCACTTCCAGCCCGATGAAGCCGCCGCCGATGATCGCGGCGGACTTGCTCTGCCGCAGGCGGCTGCGCAAATGGTCGCCGTCGGCGAAGTCGCGCAGCGTATAGGCCAGCTCGCCGCCTTCGATGGAAAGTCGCCGCGGCTTGGCACCGGTGCAGATCAGCAGCTTATCATATGAAATTGCCCGGCCATCCTCCAGCACCAGCGCCTTGGCCTTCCGGTCAATCCCCATAGCCCTGGTGCCGCGCACGAAACTGGCGTTCAGCGAGGCGATCATCCCCTCGTCGAGAAGCAGTACCGGTTGCGGCTCGTTCTCGTCCAC
This sequence comes from Bradyrhizobiaceae bacterium, assembly GCA_947475225.1. Lineage (GTDB taxonomy): Bacteria > Pseudomonadota > Alphaproteobacteria > Rhizobiales > Aestuariivirgaceae > Aestuariivirga. The sequence continues at coordinate 4,992 of CANJMQ010000108.1, read as the reverse complement.
CAGCATCGCCTTGGACAGCGGCGGCCGGTCATAGGGCAGCAGCGTCTCCTCGCTGACGAGGGTGATCGGTCCCTGGTAGCCATTGGCCCTGAGGCTGACGATGGCCCGCGCCCCCGCCATGCCACCCCCCACGATCACCATTCCTGCGCCCGACATCCGCTCTCCCTTCAACGACCCTCGCCGAGGTGGTTAGCCCACCGCGCGCGCCAATTCCAGTCCATCGTCCTCTCTCGCTGAAGGAGCGGGAGATGACATGCGCTCGGCCACCAAAAGGATCGCCGGGTCATGCCCCGCTGAGGTGATTGCACCGCACCGCCACAGGAAGAACATAATCCCATCGCGCAACAATCTTGCGCATCTGAATCCGGATGCACGGCCAGTGCCTCACGTGATGCAACGGGCCACTCCCAATTTGGCATCGGGCAGCATCGCTTTTCGTCGCTCAGAAGAGGCTTCCACCTCAGGCCCCGCTAGCTTCAGACAGCAAAAGAACATAGTCCTGGTGAGCAATAAGATTCCGCGACCCGGGCAACGTTCCGGTGGATGCACGTCTTTGCCGGAACGCGTGTCTACGGCGGCAACCGTTTTGTACCGAAAATCGCATGTTCCCGCATCGTCCGGCAACGCGGAAGCATCAGCGCTGGTAGCCGACCTCGGCGGCGTTGACCACCAGTGCACGGTCCAGCCGTCCGGCGAAATGGTCCAGAACGTTCTGGACGGAGGCGACTGCCATGCGGGCGGCGCACTCCGCCGTCAGGCCGGCGGAATGGGGGCTGAGCAGCACGCGCTCGTTGGTGAGCAGGGGGTGGTCCGGGGCAGGGGGCTCGGACTTCAGGACGTCGAGGCCGGCGCCGCCGAGGCGGCCCTCACGCAGGGCGCGGTCGAGCAGGACTTCGTCGACGAGGCCGCCGCGTGCGGCGTTGATCAGGATGGCGCCGGGCTTCATGGCGTTGATTTCCTCCTCGAAGATCACCGCGCCCGCGGTGGAGCCCGGCATGTGGAGCGACACGTAATCGGCTTGCGCCAGCGCCTTGACGAGGTCGGCGGCGGGACGGACACCGTGCCTGGCCATGGCATCGGGCTGCACGAAGGGATCATAGGCGGTCACCGTCATGCCGAAGGCGCGGGCAAGCTCCGCCACGCGCCGCCCGATGCGGCCGAAGCCGACGAGCAGCAGGCTCTTGCCGTCAAGCTCCACCGTCTCGAAACGGTTCCGCACGTTCCATTCGCCCCGGCGGATCGCCGCGTCATGCTGGGCGGCCTTGCGCGCCACGGCCAGCATCAGCATGAGCGTGTGCTCGGCCACGGCGCGCGAGTTGACGTCGCCGACGATGGCCAGCGGAATGCCCCGCGCGTTGAGCGCCTGGACGTCCACCGCGTCATAGCCCACGCCATGGCGCGAGACGATCCGGAGTGTGGGTGCCGCGGCGATCACCTCCGCCGTCATCGGCTGGGTGCGCAGCACCACCGCATCGGCCTTGGCCACATGCGGCAGATAGGACTCGCGCGAGACCTCGTCGACCAGCGTGTAGGTCATGTCCGTCGCGGTCTTCAGGCGCTCGATGCCTGCCGGGTGAAGCTTTCCTGCAATCAAGATGTGCGGCATCTCAATAGCCCGTGTTCTTCGGCGCAGGCGCATCCGCCACCTGCTCGCCGATCAGCTTGCGTGCCTGGTCGACGCTGGCCTTGGCACCGGTTGCCAGCAGGCGCACGTCGTTCAAGAGCGTCACCATGTCGAAGCCCCAGCCGATGGCGCGGGCCGCATAGGCCGAGTTGCCGCAGTGGAGTGCAGCCTTGATGCCCGCCTCATGGGCGCGCGCCAGGATCTCCCGGATGGCCTCGATCATCTCCGGTTCCTCGCGGTCGAAGCCCGTCGGATATTTGCGCCCGGTGAGGCCCAGCGTCAGGTCGGCGGGGCCGATGTAGACGCCGTCGAGGCCGGGCGTGCGCACGATGTCCTTCAGGTTCTTCATGCCGTCCGCCGTCTCGATCATGGCCAGCGCGATCACCTGGTCGTCGGCCCATTTGCCGTAGTCCGCCCCATGCGCGAACACCGCGCGCGTCGGGCCCATGCTGCGCTGGCCGTTGGGCGGGTAGCGCATGCACGAGACGAAGTGTTCCGTCTCCTCGCGCGTGTTGATCATCGGGCAGATGATGCCCAGCGCACCACCGTCCAGCGCCTTCATGATGTCGCCCGGCGCATTCCACGGCACCCGCACCATGGGTGTCGCCGGCGAGGCCTTCACCGCCTGCAGCATGGGGGCCAGTGCATCATAGCCGAGGAAGCCGTGCTGCTGGTCGATGGTCACCGAGTCATAGCCCTGGCCTGACATGATCTCGGCGGTGAAGGCATTGCCGATGGACAGCCAGCCGTTGAGCACCGGCTTTCCGGAGGCCCACAGGCGGCGGATGTTGTTCTGGGTCATGGTCGGTTCCTTGCTCTTTGCGGATGAGGGCTCTACACCACCACCTGTGTCAGCTTCACGTTCATGTAGTCCAGTATGCCTTCCGAGCCGCCCTCGCGGCCCATGCCGCTGGCCTTGATGCCGCCGAAGGGGGCCTCTGCCGCGGCCAGCGCATAGGAGTTGACCCCCACCATGCCCGCCTCGAGCCGTGCCGCCGCCTCGCGCATCCGTGTGGGATCGCGGGTGAAGACATAGGCCGCCAGCCCATGCTCGCTGGAATTGGCCCGCGCGTAGGCTTCCTCGGTCGAGGCGAAGGAGGTGATCGCGGCGATGGGTCCGAAGTTCTCGTCCTTCATCGCCAGCGCATCGTCGGGGAGGTTGGTGATCACGGTGGGTTCGAAGAAGAAGCCCTTGTTCTGGCCCTGCGGTCTGCCGCCGCCGGTTTGGATCTTTCCGCCGCGCGCTGTGGCATCGGCGACGATCTTCTCCATTGCGTCGATGCGGCGCTGGTTGATGAGCGGGCCCATCTGGCTCGCGGCGTCGAGGCCGTGGCCGAGTGTCAGGGCCCTGGCGCGGGCCGTGAAGCCCTCGACGAAGGGTTTCATGAGTTTCTCGTGCACATAGAAGCGGTCGGCCGTCACGCAGACCTGGCCAGCATTGGCGAATTTCACGCCCACCGAGAGGTCCAGCACCTGCTCCACCTGCGCATCCTCGAAGACGAGGACCGGCGCATTGCCGCCGAGTTCCATCGACACGCGCTTCAGGGTGTTGGCCGAGTCCCGGATCATCTGCTGGCCGATGGCGGTGGAGCCGGTGAGCGAGATCTTGCGCACCCTGGGGCTCGCCATGATCGGATCATAGGTGGTGGCGGTGGGGCCGCTGACGAGGTTGACGACGCCCGGCGGCACGCCTGCCTGCCTGACGCAGTCGATGAGCAGCATGGCCGTACCCGGCACCTCGCGCGACGGCCTGACGATGATGGAGCAGCCCGCCGCCAGCGCAGGCGCCACCTTGCGGGCGATCAGGAAGGCCGGAAAGTTCCATGCCGTGAAGGCCGCCGCGATGCCGACGGGCTCATGTGAGATTTCAACCCGCCCGCCCGGCGCCCGGCTCTCGATGATGCGGCCGTAGATGCGGCGCGCCTCTTCCGCGTACCAGCGGAACTGGTCAATGGACAGGCCCCATTCGCGCCGTGCCTGGGCCAAGGGCTTGCCGGTCTCCAGCACCATGCGGCGGGCGGCCTCTTCGCTGCGCGCGGTCATGATGTCGGCCGCCTTGTGCAGCAGGTCAGCGCGTGCCCAGGCTGGCGTGGCCCGCCAGGTCTTCAGCCCCTGTTCGGCCGCTACGATCGCCTCCGCCACGTCCTGCGCCGAGGCCGCCGGTGCTGCACCGATCACCTCGCCCGTCGCCGGGTCCGCCACCTCGATCTCGCCCGCCCCACCGCGCTTGCGCCACTCCCCGCCGATCAGCAGCCCGTAGTCCTGGTACATCCCGCCCTCGCTTCCCGAGTGTCTTTGATTGGCCAGCGGCGGCCCGCCGTCAAGCCCGGTGGTGTTGCAAACGGGGTGCGGGCGCATGCGGGGACTGCCATTGCCGATGCAAAAAGCGTTGCCGCCGTAGCACGGGGTCAGCGGCGAGCCGTGCATCCAACTGGCGTTGCGAAATATTGTTGCGCAATGGGAATATGTTCAACTGGTGGCAAGTCACGAATTTGGTCGCTCGCCATCATCGCCGGAGGGCGCGCAGGTCGAGCCCCGGCATGATGGAAGGAGGGGGGTATTGAAGTCCTCCTGTGATTGCCGAACGGCATCGTGTTCGTTGCAAAAGGGATGCTGCCCGTGCGCTGCTGTCGCAATCGCGTGATCTTGCTTCACGGCGAGAAAGCCGGGTTCTGGCCCATCGTCCTCTCCCGCTGAAGGAGCGGAAGAAGACACAGTTTCGGCTTACTTCGCAGGGGATGCGTGGGGCGAGTTTGGGCATGATGGAAGGGGGTACTGAAGTGCTTCTGGGCTTGCACAAAAACATGCCGCCGATGCGAAAAACGTTGCGGCCTGCATGCCGCCCGTTGCCGACTTCGCGGAGGCGGGCCTAGAGTGCCGACCGGCCGTCGCGCTTGAGAATGGAAGTCTCGTTCCGAAGCTTGAAAAAATAGATGAAATGTTCCAAAACGGAACGCCAATGGGAGAACCCGCCATGTCGACCGTCCGTTTGACCATGGGCCAGGCGCTCGTGCGCTACCTGTGCAACCAGTACACCGTCATCGACGGGAAGAAGGAACCGCTGTTCGCCGGGCTGTTCGGCATTTTCGGGCATGGCAACGTGACCTGCATCTCGGAAGCCCTCGAAGCGGTGCAGGACAAGCTGCCGACCTGGCGCGGACAGAACGAGCAGTCCATGGCGCTGGCCGCGGTTGCCTATGCCAAGGCGATGCGGCGGCGGCAGATCATGATTGCGCTGTCGTCCATCGGGCCTGGGGCGCTGAACATGGTGACGGCGGCGGGCTGCGCGCATGCCAACCGACTGCCGGTGCTGTTCCTGGCGGGCGACATCTTCGCCAACCGCAGGCCGGACCCGGTGCTGCAGCAGG
>CANJMQ010000107.1 GCA_947475225.1 Bradyrhizobiaceae bacterium | reverse complement strand
TGAAACCTGGTATCGCGTAACGGGCGATCTGGCGAGCGACAGGCCGCCTGTTTTCATCCTGCACGGCGGCCCGGGTGCCGCGCACAACTATGTCGATTCTTACAAGCTGCTGAGCGAGTCAGGACGCGCTGTCATCCATTACGACCAGCTGGGCTGCGGCCTGTCGACCCATCTTCCCAACCAGGAAAAAAACTTCTGGACGCCCCAGCTATTCGTCGACGAACTCGACAATCTCGTGAACCATCTCGGTCAGCGCAAGGCCTTTCACGTCCTCGGTCAGTCCTGGGGTGGCATGCTTGCGGCGGAATATGGCACGCGCCGGCCGAATGGACTGAAGACCCTGACCATTGCCAATTCACCTGCCTCCATGGACCTCTGGGTGTCGGAGGCCATGCGCCAGCGTTCCGAGATGCCGCTGGACATCCAGGACGCGCTCAACAAGCACGAAAAGGCCGGCACCTACAGCGACCCCGAATACCAGAAGGCCACCACCTGGGTTTACGAACGCCATGTCTGCCGTGTCGTGCCTTTCCCGCCGGAAGTGACGGCAAGTTTCGACCAGATCGGCAATGACCCAACAGTTTACCACACCATGAACGGCCCCAATGAGTTCTTCGTCACCGGCACGCTCAAGAACTGGAACATCATTCCGGAGCTACACAAGATCAACGTGCCCACCTTGATCATCTCCGGCCGCCACGACGAGGCGACACCGGCCTGCGTCCAACCCTTCGCCGACAACATCAAAGGTTCGCGCTGGGTGATCTTCGAGAACTCCAGCCACATGCCGCATGTGGAGGAAAAGGAACTCTGCATGAAGACGGTGGGCGATTTCATCGCCACCAATGACTGAACAACGATAATAAACCAAGGGAGCACGTCATGAAGAAGTGGATGCTGGCCGGGGCCGCGGCCCTGACCATTGCGCTGCCGGCGATCTCGCCGGCACACGCGGAATACAAGGCGGAACACCGCGGCGGCACGATGCGCCTCGTGGCCCGGTCGGCTGCGGGCACGCTGGATCCGCAGATCAACTATACGCTACAATACTGGCAGATCTATCAGGGCCTCTATGACGGCCTTGTGGCCTTCAAGAAGGCAAATGGCACCGACGGCTTCACCAAGGTGCCAGACCTCGCGGAAGCCATTCCCGAGCCCACCAATGACGGCAAGACCTATGTCTTCAAGATCCGCAAGGGCATCAAGTTCGCGAACGGCCAGGACCTGACAGTGAAGGACGTTGTTGCCTCGCTGCAGCGCATCTTCAAGGTGTCGAGCCCGACGGCAGGTGGCTTCTTCTCGGTTATCGTCGGCGCCGACAAGTGCCTGGCCGATGCCAAAAGCTGCACGCTGGAAGGCGGCGTGACCGGCGACGAGGCTGCAGGCACTGTCACTATCAATCTCACGCAACCCGACGCCGAGTTCATGGACAAGCTGGCGTTGCCGCACGCGGCGATCCTTCCGGCGAATGCACCGGCCGAGGACGCAGGTTCCAATCCCATTCCGGGTACCGGAGCCTATTTCGTTCAGTCCTATGACCCGAACAAGGGTATGACAATGGCCCGCAACCCGAACTTCAAGGTGTGGAGCGAGGATGCCCAGCCCGACGGTTATCCGGACGTGATCCAGTACGACTTCGGCCTCACGGACGAAGCGGAAGTGAACGCCGTGATGAACGGCGAGGCCGACTGGATGTTCGACCAGCCGCCGACCGACCGCCTCGGCGAGATCGGCACAAAGTACAAGGACCAGGTGTACCTCAACACGCTGACCGCGTGGTGGTATGCGCCGATGAACACCCGGCTTGCGCCCTTCGACAACATCAAGGCGCGACAGGCCGTGAACTATGCGATCGACCGCAAGGCGCTGGTCAACCTGTTCGGCGGTCCGGTGCTCGCCTCGCCGGTCTGCCAGGTCCTGCCCCCCGGCTTCCCCGGGCATGAGGACTACTGCCCCTACAGCAAGGACCCGGGCACCAAGTGGTCGGCGCCTGACATGGATAAGGCCAAGCAACTCGTCGAGGAGTCGGGCACCAAGGGCCAGAAGGTCACGGTCATCGCGGAAGACACAGCGGTGTCCAAGTCGATCGGCGTGTACCTCCAGTCGATGCTGAAGGAGATTGGCTATGACGCCGAGGTAAAGCCGATCTCGCCCAACATCGAGTTCACCTACATCCAGAACACCAACAACAAGGTGCAGATCTCGGTGACGCAGTGGTACCAGGATTATCCGGCGGCCTCCGACTTCCTCTACATCCTGTTCGGGTGCGAGAGCTTCAAGGAAGGCTCAGACAGCTCGATCAACATATCCGGATTCTGAGACCAGGCCATCAACAAGAAGATGAAGGACGCGCTCGCCCTGGGCGTTACAGATCAGGAAGGCGCCAACAAGATGTGGGCGGAAGTCGACAAGGAAGTGACGGACAAGGCGCCGATGGCTGCCATGTTCACGCCCAAGCATGTTGATTTCGTCTCCAAGAGACTTGGCAACTTCCAGTTCAACGCACAGTTCTACTGGATGGTCTCTCAGTCCTGGGTGCAGTGATCACATTTTGACCGTTGCTTCCGGCACGCTTTCTGCAACACCGAAGAGCCGTGGACCCTGGGCCACGGCTCTCCGCCGCCTGCTCCGCGACCGCGCGGCCGTTTTCGCGCTGTTCATCTTTGTTCTGATCGTCGTTCTCTGCCTGCTCGCCCCTGTCTATGCCGCCTGGGCGAACACCGATCCCTTCACCTCGACGCTCGATGCTGTCGTCCATATCAATGGCCAGGATGTCCCAGTGATGGAGCAGTCGACCGAGGGGCTCGGCCTCGGTTACACGCCCATCGGCCCCACCTGGCAGATCGGCAACTACTTCCTCGGCGCCGACAACCAGGGCCGTGACGTGATGGCCCGCCTGCTCTATGGCGGCCTCAACTCGCTGCTCATCGCCGGCATGGCGACAGTGGTCACATTGTTCTTCGCCACCCTCCTTGGGCTTGCCGCCGGATTCTTCGGAGGCATCATCGACACGCTCATCTCGCGCTTCCTCGATATTCTCTGGGCCTTCCCGGTCTATCTCCTCGCCATCTCTCTCTCGATCGTGCTCATCGCTCAAGGGTTGAACCTCGGCATCATCACTATTGAATCCGGCTCGCTCTGGCTTCCCATCTTCATCATCGGTGTCGTCTACGTACCCTATGTGGCGCGCCCGATTCGCGGCCAGGTGCTGGCCCTGCGCGAGAGCGATTTCGTGCTCGCAGCCATCGGCCTCGGCGTGCCGAGCTACCGCATCCTGCTGCGCGACATCCTGCCGAACGTTTCGACCACCCTGATCGTATTCGTGCCGATCATGATGGCCCTCAACATGATCACCGAAAGCGCGCTATCCTTCCTGTCCATCGGCGTGCAACCGCCGGATGCCAGCTGGGGCACCATCATACAGGACGGGCAGAACCTGCTCTACACGCGCCCCATGGTGGCGCTGGCACCCGGCATCGCCATCGTCATCACCGTGCTGGCTCTCAATGTGCTGGGTGACGGGCTGCGCGATGCGCTGGACCCGCGCTCCAAGATCAGGATCGGGCGCAGCTGATGATCTTTGCACTTCTCCAGCGCATCGCGCAGATGCTCTTCGTGATGTTCGGCATCAGCGTACTGGTATTCCTCATTTTCTTCGCCACGCCGGGTACTGACCCCGCGGCGCGCATCGCCGGTCGCAACGCCAGCCCTGAAGTCCTCGAGGCGGTGAGAAGGAGCTTCGGCTTCGACCAGCCGATGTATGTGCAGTACCTCACCATGATGAAGAAAATCTTCATCACCGGTGACCTCACCTCTTTCGTCAACCGCGGCTGGAAGGTCGTGCCGGCGGTGATGGACACCATCCCCGTCACGCTGTCGCTGGTATTCGGCGCAGCGATCCTGTGGGTGGTCTTCGCGCTCATCATCGGTATCGTCGCGGCCGCCACCCGCGGCTCATGGGTTGACAAGACGCTGATGATGCTGGGCCTGATCGGAATTTCGATGCCGGTCTACTGGCTGGGCGAAGTGATGAACCTCCTGTCCCAGAACCGCTATCATGACACCTGGATATTCTCCTGGGTACCGCCGCTCGGTTACAAGAATTTCTCGGATGATCCGAAGGGCTGGTTCCTGACCCTCGTAATCCCATGGATCACCCTGTCAATCCTCTACATTGGCCTTTATGGCCGCGTGCTGCGCGCCGCCATCGTCGAGTCGCTGCAGGAGGACTATATCCGCACGGCGCGCGCCAAAGGCCTTTCGGAAACCCGCATCCTGCTGCGTCATGCGCTCCGCACCTCGCTCGTGGCCTTCGTCACCCTCTTTGGGCTCGACTTTGGCGCCCTGGTAGGCGGGTCAGCGCTGCTGACCGAAGTAGTATTCGGCCTGCAGGGCCTCGGCAAGCTTACCTATGACGCGCTGCTGAACCTGGATCTCCCTATTATCATGACAACCGTGCTCTACGCCTCCTTCTTCGTGGTGATGGCCAACGCAGTGGTCGACCTCCTCTACATGCTGCTCGATCCGCGCGTGAGGACGGCCTGATGCTGAAGGTGCGCGATCTTTCCGTTGCCTTCCGCACCGAGCAGGGCATGGTGCACGCTGTGGACGATGTCTCTTTCGATGTGGGTGAGGGCGAACTCCTTGGCGTCGTCGGCGAGTCAGGCTCCGGCAAGACCGTTTCTCTGCTAGCGGTTATGGGTCTCATCACCGATCCGAACGCTGTCATCACCGGCTCAATCCAGTATCGCGGCCGCGAGCTCGTGGGGCTGAAACCACGAGAGATGCGCGCGTTGCGGGGTAAGGAGATCGCCATGATCTTCCAAGACCCGATGACGGCGCTTACCCCTGTTTACACCATCGGCTGGCAAATTGCCGAGCAGGTGCTGGCGCATGAGAAGATATCCAAGGCCGCGGCCTGGCAGCGCACCATCGACCTCCTCGCGGAAGTGAACATTCCCAATCCGCGGGAGACCGTTCACCGCTATCCGCACCAGTTGTCAGGCGGCATGCGCCAGCGCGTGGTGATCGCCATGGCGCTCTCCTGCAACCCCGCCCTGCTGGTCGCCGACGAACCGACCACGGCACTCGACGTTACCGTGCAGGCGCAGATCCTCGACCTGCTGCGCAAGCTGCGCAAGAATCACGGCAGCGCCATCGTCTTCATCACCCATGACATGGGCGTAATGGCGGAGATCGCCGACCGTATGCTGGTCATGTACGCCGGTCGCGTGGTGGAGCGTGGCAAGAAGGAGGAACTCTTCCTCCAGCCTCTGCATCCCTATACGCGCGCCCTGCTCGATTCCATTCCGCCGCTCACCGGCAAAAAGCCGAAACGGCTGCGGGCTATTCCCGGCGCGCCGCCCAATCTCCTCAACCGGCCGCCCGGTTGTGCCTTTGCGCCACGCTGCATCGAGCGCTTCGAGAAATGCAGCGCCGAGCCCGCACTGGGTTACGGCATGCACACCGCGGCCTGCTTCAGGGTGAGTTCATGAGCACGCCCCTTCTCGAAGTGGTCGACGTCGCCAAGCGCTTCAGCGTGGGAACGCGCTTCTCGCGCCAGGGCGTGCGCATCGTGCACGCACTCGATGGCGTATCGTTCACGGTGATGCCGGGCGAGACGCTTGGGCTGGTAGGGGAATCTGGCTGCGGCAAGTCTACGCTCGGCCGCTGCATCACCAGGCTCTATGACTTGACTTCAGGTAGGCTGCGCTTCGCCGGCACTGACATTTCATTGCTATCGCAGCGTCAGATGCGGCCGCTACGGCGGCGCATCCAGATGGTTTTCCAGGACCCATACGCCTCGCTGAACCCGCGCCGCCGGGTGCGTGACCTGATCGCCGAGCCGCTCCGTGTACACACTTCGATGGCAGACGCCGAGATCGGTAGGCGCGTGTCCGAACTTCTGGACATCGTAGGCCTGAAACCCGATCACGCGATGCGCTTTCCGCATGAATTCTCCGGCGGCCAGCGCCAACGCATCGGCATTGCCCGCGCCATTGCATTGAATCCGGAATTGATCGTCCTGGACGAACCGGTATCTGCCCTCGACGTCTCCGTGCAGGCGCAAATCGTCAACCTGTTGGCGGACCTGCAGGAGCGTCTCAATCTCACGTACATCTTTATTGCCCATGACCTCAGCGTCGTTCGCCAGGTCTCTACTCGCATCGCCGTTATGTATCTCGGCTCCATCGTCGAGATGGGCTCGGCGGATGATATCTTCTTGCGCCCTGCGCACCCTTACACCCAGGCGCTGATCTCCGCCGTGCCGGTACCGGACCTCGCGGCCCAGGGCTCAGCCAAGCGCATCGTGCTGACGGGTGACGTGCCGAGCCCCGTCAACCCGCCGCCCGGCTGTCGCTTCCACACGCGCTGCCCAATCGCGCAGGAGCGCTGTCGCGTCGAACGGCCGGTACGCACAGATTGCGGGCCGGGGCGCAGCGTCGCCTGCCACTTCCCGAATGACGTCGTGCACACCAGCTAAGGCGTATGGTTACTTCGGCGCCTTGGTCTTGCTCTTGTACTTGGGCTTACCCGTGGCACCGAAGCTTTTCTTGCCCTTGAAGTCGCCGGGCTTCGGCTTGCCCGTGGTGCCCTTCTTGGCGAAGTCAGGCTTGGCCCATGGTCGCTTGGCCGGCTTTGCCGCCCGCTCACCATCGGCAGATTGGGGGGGAGTCGGTTCATCGAACCGCGGGCGGCGCGGCGGCGGGCGGTCGTCACCGCCGCTCCTTGCGGGTTCGGGCGGCGTGCTACCGGCAGGCGAAATGGTGATACCGCGCTCGAAGCTTCCCGCCTTGGCGATGCGCGCCGCGAACTCGGCCGCCCTTTCAGCAGTGATCTGGAAGCGTGTCTCGTCGTCAAAGATCTTGATCGAACCCACATCATCGCGCGTGATGTCGCCCGCCTTGCAGATGAGCGGCAGCATCCAGCGCGGCTCGGCGCGCTTGTTGCGCCCCACCGACAGGGAGAACCAGGCCGCGCCCGTCATGTCACGGCGCTCAGGCTTGGGCTTGCCCGCAGCGTCGTGCAGCTTCGGCATCTTTCCTTCGGACGGCATCGGCGTCGGCGAAATGTCCTCAGGTGCCGGGCGGGTGGAGAGTTGCTGGCGGAGATAGGCCGCCGCCAACTGCTCGGACGTGACGCGCGTCAGGAGCTCAGCCACAAAGGCGGCCTCGGCCTCCTCCGGCACTGCAGCGGAGGTCGCGGCCTCGAGGATCTGCTCGCGGTAGCGCGCCTCGATGTCGGCGGCAGTCGGCGCGCTCCGCACCGTGCCCTGCGCATTGGCAAAGCCCAACACGCGCATCGCGGCCGAATAGCGCCGCACCGGCACGATCAGCACGCAGACACCCTTGCGCCCGGCGCGTCCAGTGCGACCGGAACGGTGCAGCAGCGTATCGGGGTTCGACGGCAGGTCAGCATGGATGACGAGGTCGAGATTGGGCAGGTCGATGCCGCGCGCCGCCACGTCAGTCGCCACGCAGACGCGGGAGCGCCCATCGCGCATCGACTGAAGTGCATTGGTGCGTTCAGACTGAGAGAGTTCACCGGACAGCGAGACGACGTGGAAACCACGATCACCCAGCTGTGCGGCCAGGTGCTTCACTGCCTCACGCGTATGACAGAACACGATGGCGCTGCCACTGTCATAGTACAACAGCGTATTGATGATGGCGTTCTCGCGCTCATGCGACTGCACCAGAACCAGCTGATAGTCGATGTCGGCATGGCGTTCGCGCGAGCCGGTGGCCACGATGCGCACCGCATCGCGCTGGTAAGTCTGGGCAAGCTGCGCGATCTGCTTCGGCACTGTTGCCGAGAACATCAGCGTACGGCGTGATTCTGGCGCGGCGGCGAGAATGAATTCAAGGTCCTCGCGAAATCCCATATCGAGCATCTCGTCCGCCTCGTCGAGCACAACAGCGCGTAACGCCGAGAGATCCAGAGAACCCTTGGTAATGTGATCGCGCAATCGACCGGGCGTCCCCACAACGATATGGGCACCGCGATCCAGTTGGCGGACTTCCTTGCGCATGTCCATGCCGCCCACGCAACTCGCTGTCACCGCGCCGGCATCGGCATAGAGCCAGCGGAGTTCGCGCTCCACCTGCAGCGCCAGTTCACGCGTCGGCGCAATGATCAGCCCCAGCGGCCGGTCTGCCGGCGCGATGATGCTGGTCTCCCCGAGCAACGTAGGGGCAATAGCAAGTCCGAAGGCCACCGTCTTACCGGAACCGGTCTGCGCCGAAACGAGGAGGTCACTTTCCGCCGCCTTGCCCTCCAGCACGGCCATCTGCACAGGCGTGAGCGTCGCGTATCCCTGCCGGGCGAGCGCAGGGGAGAGGGCCGGGTGCACATCGATCGGCACGGACGCAGGCTGGAATTCGTCGGACATCGTCATGAGGAAGGACTTTCGGGGAGAGGTGGCCTTGCCGCGCTCAAGGGTTTCTTGCGGCGTTACAGTTCAATCAAATTCGTGCCGTCATGCCGAGACAAGATGGGATCATGTTGAACACCCGAAGTCCCGAACGCGAACAGCATTCGCCAACAGAGCCACACATATCTGCTTCTTGATGCCCTTATGCTCTCATCAGTCGCCCCACCACAAGCATCAAATGACGTGGTGTGGGGCCAAACGACAGTAATAATTCAGCCGATAACCACTATTGGCGGTGCTCACTCGGCTTCGCTATTCCGCGTAATTCGTTCCCGCCGCCAACGTAAGCCCGCGTTGGGGGCCGGCCTACACCGAGAACATCATCGGTGACTGGACTTGATTGCAAGCATTTGACGCTCAACTTTCTCTGTTCTGCTCCCCGAAAACTCTAGCCTCAGTTGATCCAGAAAATGGGGGCGGAGCAGTATATCAGAGTGAGCGATGCGGCCCCGGTCTCGCCCATGCCCCGGCAGAATGAGGCTGTGCAACCGTATGCCTCGCAAGATCGTGGACAATTGCAAAAACGTTGCGGTCAGTTCAGGCGTTCTATTTCAGGGAGCGGTGGCAACTCCGACACGGCACGGGGGCTGATTTCGCGGATCAGCTTGCGGCGGATGGCATCTGCGAAGCCGGTATACTCATGCACATCCACTACGAAAGCATCGGGTCCGGTGATGACATTCCGCGAGTAGTATTGCGCGAGTTCGGGATTGTCGTTGGAAATTGAAAGCGCATTGATTTCGACATTTGCCATGGTGGCTAGATCCCTCACCTGAGAAGGAAGCGGGGAACGGTGCTTGCCGCGGACGGCGCTGGATTCCTCTCCGTCCCCCGACACATTGATGATCTTGCGGACTGCACAGACATCCGGCGACATAATCTTGGCCAGCGCCGTGGCCAAGCCTGCTCCCAGACCGGTGTCGCCTGTGACCTGGCGCGGCGTGACTTCTAAGTCGCGGGCGAATTGATCTGCTCCCGACTGGTCGTCGAGCGACACCCAGTTGGACTGAGTCTTCGGCATGTCATCGTCGCCCCAAAACACGGCCGACACCATGACCTTTCCCGCTCGTTCGATCGCCTTGAGCACCGTGGGATCACGAAATGCAACGGCGATGCCCCTCTTCTCAAGGAGGAATTCACCGGATGAGACGCTGGCGGAGGTATCCACCGCCAGGACGAGAGCAACGTCGCTGCAGACCGGGTCGGCTTGTGCCCCACGGGCGAGCCAGCACACAAGCAGAGGCGCGATCAATACGTATGCAATCAACAATGCTTGCGGTGCGTCTTGTCTCATAGGGGCCCCCGGCAATACAGAAGTGTCGCTACGGCTCGATTTCATCCGATGCGCGCCTCAGTGGCGGAGCATGAGCACGATTACTGCTGATCCGCTGTGATGCAGATCACAGAATGGAATTGGAGGCCCACAGATGACGTCATAGCCGAGGCACAGAAGTTAACTGGGGTCACGAATCACTTGTGGTTGCACTTTAGCTGGAGAAACAGACGACACTGTTCCGCACAAACTGTACGGGTCCAACTTGAAGTATGGCTTACGGCATAAAATGAGATCGGAACATACCTCAGAGGAAGCACGGCCCCGAAGAGATCGTTGCCAAGTTGCGGCAGAGCGATGTCTTTGTTTTACAAAAAACTTCCGTCGCCGATACAGCGAGGCACATTGGCATGTCTGTCATTCACGAATTGCGTCAACCGAACAGCCTTCGATGAGAGCGCCCGGCAACAGATTTTGAAATTGGATGTCTTGATGCATCGTATATGTCTTCGATGAATTTAGTCGTTTAGAGAATTGGGAAAAATGGAATGGGCTACCTATTCAACTTCGAATCACGTGATCGACCCGTCGCCAGCAAGCAGGCCTTTATTAACCGGCTCACCCGCGGCGCAGCCTGGTCGGTCGGAATAGTGGCTGCCTCTTTGCTCCTCGGTACCTGGGGTTACATACATTTTGAGAACATGCGGGCCATCGATGCCTTCGACAATGCAGCGATGCTTCTCTCGGGTGAGGGACCGCTTGCGCCTCCGTCAACCGCTGGGGGCAAGATCTTCGCCGCACTCTATGCTGTTGCCTCTGGATTTCTGCTGCTCGGCCTCACAGGTCTGATGCTGGCACCTGTGTTTCACCGAATCCTTCATCGGTTCCATGTCGATTGAAAGGAAGTCATGGAACTATTGTCAGCGGAGACTTCGATGTAAGGGATGAATCATTCCTTGATCACAACCTGGGGATGTCCCGAACTCTGTTGAAATTGCCAAGGCTGGCGTCGCTGGTTAAAAGTTATGCGGCATCAGCGAGGAGGTCAACCCCCGGGGTGGCGGTTTGACAGTTACGATGGTTTTGAAGGGCGGCCTTGAGCACCGGCAGATGCTTGTGAGCCTTGAGGCGCCTGAAGCCCTTCTTCGCTTCCAGCATGCCCGCGGCGGTCCAGCGCAATCCCATCTTCGCGTTCCGCCAGCGCTTCACATTCCGGCACACCTGGCGAATGATGCTGTTCATGCTCTCGATGA
>CANJMQ010000106.1 GCA_947475225.1 Bradyrhizobiaceae bacterium | reverse complement strand
TACCGCGGATCCGGGCTTCGGCCTGACGCAAGGGTGAAAAGGTGCGGCAAGAGCGCACCGCGCCCCCGGCAACGGGGGTGGCATGGCAAACCCCACCGGGAGCAAGACCGAATAGGGGTGGCGCGGCGGGCGCAAGTCCGTCAGGGACGTTTCCGTTCCAGCCGCCCGGGTAGGTTGCGTGAAGCGTCCGGCAACGGGCGTTCCAGATGAATGGTCATCCAGTGCGGGGCAACCCGCATGGACAGAACCCGGCTTACAGGCCAGCTGGCATTATCCCCCGCCAAATGCTCCGCAACGCGTGAATCGAAACCAATTGTTAAGCAGCCCGATTGCAATGTCAGCCTGACGATTAACGCCTTTTTCACCGTGATTTAGGCTTGCCATGGCCGCGCAAGAAAACATTCACCCGCCGCATGTTCCCGTGATGCTGCCTGAAGTGCTGAGCGCGCTTTCGCCGCGCGACGGGGGCATTTACCTGGATGGCACCTTCGGGGCGGGCGGCTATACGCGGGCAATTCTCGAGGCCGCCAATTGCAAGGTCATCGCCATCGATCGTGACCCTTCGGCAATCCGGGCGGGGCAGGCGCTGGTTTCGGAATATGATCCGCGCCTCAGCCTGCGTGAGGGCCGCTTCGCTGACATGGAGGCGCTCGTCGGGGCGGAGCGCATCGACGGCATCGTGCTCGATATCGGCGTGTCCTCCATGCAGATCGATGAAGCCGGGCGTGGTTTCTCATTTCTGCGCGACGGCCCGCTCGACATGCGCATGGCGCAGTCCGGCACATCGGCGGCGGATGCCGTGAACACGCTGCCGCAGGAGATCCTCTCCAACATCATCTATGTCTTCGGCGAGGAGCCCCGGTCCCGCGCCATTGCCCGCGCCATCGTCGAGGCGCGTAAGGAAGCGCCGATCATCACCACGCAGGGTCTCGTGAAGGCCATCGAGCGCGTCACGGGGCGTCCGCGGCCGGACAAGATCCACCCCGCTACGCGCACCTTTCAGGCGTTGCGCATCCATGTGAACGGCGAGCTCGACGAACTCGTCGAGGCGCTGCACGCCGCCGAGCGTATGCTGCCGCAAGGCGGACGCCTCGTCGTTGTCACCTTTCATTCGCTGGAGGACCGCATCGTCAAGCGCTTCTTCACCTCGCGCAGTGGCAAGCTGCCGTCTGGCTCACGCCATCTTCCCGACGCGGTGAAGGGGCCGGAGCCCAGTTTCGAGCTTCCCTTCAAGGGCCACCTTGGCGCCAGCGACGAAGAAACAAGGCTCAATCCGCGTGCCCGTTCGGCGAAGCTCCGCGCCGGCATCCGTACTGCGGCTGCGCCCATGCCACCCATCGCCGACGACATCGGCCTCAGCGTTCAGGGCACGCGACACTAGATGCACAAGCTCCTGAACCTCATGCTCGTCACGGCGGTGCTGGTCTCCGGCTTCATCCTCTATTCGCTGGAGCATGAGACGCGCGGTCTCGAGCGCGAGGCCGCCAGGTATCAGCGCGGCATCGCGGACGAGACGGAGAACATGCGCCTCCTCAACGCCGAGTGGTCGAGCCTCACGCGGCCTGACCGTCTGCGCGCCCTGGCCGAGCGCTTCCTGGGTCTCTCGACGCTCAAGGCCCAGCAGATCGTCAAGCTCGAGGATATCAGCAACCACGTTCCCGCCGAACCCGTGATGAACCTTCAGGCCGAAGGCACCGACCAGATCGGTGACATCATCGACAAGATGAAGCAGCAATGACCGATGTGATCCCAGAAGACCTGCGTGACGACGAAGCCCCGCGCCGCCTTGCCGGGCAGAACCGGTTGCGTCTCATCGGCATCTGCTTCACCGCGGCGTTCCTTACGCTCGCCGGCCAACTCACCCACCTCACGATCTTCCCGAAGCAGGATGACGGGCCACTGCGCCCGATCGCCGAGGGGCCGCTGCCGCGGCCTGACATCATCGACAGAAACGGCGTGCTGCTGGCAACCGACGTGGCGGTGGCCTCGATATTCGCTGATCCGTCGAAAATCATCGACATCGACGAGGCCGTGGAGGCGCTGACCGCCACCATGCCGGATATCAACGCCGGGGAACTGCGCCGCAAGCTGACGACCGCCAAGCGCTTTGCCTGGATCAAGCGCCAGGTCTCGCCCGAGGAACGTGACGCCGTCTACAATCTTGGTATCCCGGGCGTCAGCTATGTGAACGAGCGCCGCCGCGTCTATCCGCAGGGTCGCCTCTCATCGCATGTCGTGGGCTATGTCGACCTCGACACCAAGGGCATCGCCGGCGTCGAGAAGTATCTCGACGACCGTGGCGCGCTCTATACCGCCTCGCTCGCGGAGCCGACCGAGCACCGTACGGAACCCGCGCAGCTGTCGCTGGACATCCGGGTTCAGGCGGCGGTGATCGATGAAGTCGCCAAGGCAATCGACAAGTTCCATGCCATCGCCGGCGGCGGCATCGTCATGGACATCCACACCGGCGAAGTCCTCTCCATGGTGTCGCTCCCCGACTTCAACCCGAACCAGGAGAACAAGAACTTCTCCAGGGACCAGCAGAACCGCATGACGAGCGGCGTCTACGAACTGGGCTCGGTGATCAAGGCCGTGACCTTCGCCATGGCGCTCGACTCCGGCATCGTCACCCTGAAGAGTGTCTTCGATACACGCTACCCGCTGGTCATCGGCAGTGCCCGGATCCATGATTTCCACCCGCAGAACCATCCGCTGACGACCGAGGAGGTATTCTGCGAATCCTCCAACATCGGCACCGCCAAGATGGCGCTGGAAGTGGGCATCGAGGCGCACCAGGCGTTCCTGCGCAAGGTCGGGTTGTTTGACAAACTGCAGACAGAACTGCCCGAGGCCGCCAAGCCGCTGCTGCCGAAGCGCTGGAGCAAGCTGGTCACCGCAACGACGGCCTTCGGCCACGGTTTTGCCGTGCAGCCGCTGCAGGGTGCCGCGGTGGTTGCCGGTCTGCTCAATGGCGGCCATCTCATGACACCGACCTTCCTTCGCAGAAACGAAGAGGAGGCAATGGCCATGGCGACGACGGTGATCAAGCAATCGACCAGCGAAACCCTGCGTTACCTGTTCCGCCGCAATGCCATCGAAGGCTCCGCGACCAAGGTCGACGTGATCGGTTACCGCGTCGGCGGCAAGACCGGCACCGCCGAGAAGGTGGTGAATGGCCGCTACAACAAGGACCAGCGGCTTGCCTCCTTCATCGGCGCGTTCCCGATGGATAATCCCAGATACCTCGTGATGATCATGCTCGACGACCCGAAGGCGATCCCCGGCACCTATGGCTTTGCGACCGCCGGCTGGAACGCCGTGCCGACCGCCGCCAGCGTCATCGAGCGCATCGCGCCGATGCTCGGTGTCCAGCCGGTGTTCACCGAGGAAGACCTCCAGAAGCTTGCCAAGCTCGAGGCCAAGGAAAAGAAGAAGCAGAACTGATGACCATCCGTCTAGGCCATCTTGTTGCAGGCGAGGCCCGGCTCCCGAAGGAGGCGGAGTCCATGTCCGTTGCGGGCCTTACCGCCGACAGCCGTGCGGTGAAGCCGGGCTGGGTGTTCGCTGCGTTGCCGGGCAGCCATGTCGATGGCGCGAAGTTCATCCCGCAGGCCGTCGCGTCAGGTGCCATCGCGGTGGTAGCGGGTGATGGGGTTGTAGCGCCGGGCGTGCAGCTCATCACCGCCGCCAATCCCCGCCAGCTCTTCGCGCATATGGCCGCACGTTTCTGCGGCAGCCAGCCTGACACCATCGTTGCCGTCACCGGCACCAGCGGCAAGACCTCCGTTGCCACCTTCGTGCGCGAGATCTGGACCGCGATGGGATTTCCGGCCGCGAGCCTTGGCACGGTCGGGGTCGTCTCGCCCTCGGGCACCATCGAACTTGAACACACCACGCCTGACGCCATGAAGCTGCAGGAGATGGCGGCAAGGCTGGCGGCGGAGAAGGTCGAGCATCTGGCGATTGAGGCATCGAGCCATGGCCTCGACCAATACCGGCTCGACGGCCTGCGAGTCACTGCGGCCGGTTTCACAAATCTCTCGCATGACCATCTCGACTATCATCCGACGGTGGAGGACTACTTCAACGCAAAGATGAGGCTGTTCGAGGAACTCGTCGCCCCGGGCGGGGCCGCCGTCATCAACGTCGACACGCCGCGCGGCGAGGAGGCGGCTCGCCGTGCCGCCGCACATGGCCTCAAAGTGTGGAGCGTGGGTAGCAAGGGCGAGACGATCCGCGTGGTTGGCGTGCGTCGCGAGGCGGGCAGCCAGCATGTGACCGTCGCGGTACTTGGTCATACCCATGAGGTGGACCTGCCGCTCACCGGTGACTTCCAGGTTTCGAATGCACTGATCGCTGCCGGCCTTGTCCTGGCTACGGGTGGCGACGAGGCGCTGGTGATGCATGCGCTGCAGTCGCTGAAGGGCGCCAAGGGCCGGCTCGAGTTGGTTGGGCATGCCGGGACGGGCGCACCCGTCTTCGTCGATTATGCCCACAAGCCCGATGCGCTGGAGAATGCGCTGGCCTCACTCAGGCCCTACACCAGGGGCCGCCTTTTCGTGGTGTTCGGCTGCGGCGGCGACCGCGACCGGGCGAAGCGCCCGATCATGGGCGAGATCGCCACTAGGCTCGCCGACAAGGTCTATGTCACGGACGACAATCCGCGTACGGAGGATCCCGCGTCCATCCGGGCTGCCATCATGGCCGCGGCACCGGGTGCCGCCGAGATTGGCAGCCGCGCTGCGGCGATTCGGACGGCGGTCAATGAATTGCAGGCGGGCGACGTTCTGATCGTCGCCGGCAAGGGACATGAGGAGGGACAGAAGATCGGCAAGCAGGTTTTCCCCTTCAGTGACCACGATGCCGTGAAGGCAGCCATTGAAGGCCTCGATTATCATGGCTGAGGCATTGTGGACCATCGACGAGCTTCTCGCCGCCACCGGCGGCAGGCTGCATGGCACGGTGACGCCGCCGCTTACCGCCGTCACCATCGACTCGCGTGCGGCCAAGGCGGGTGACATTTTTGTCGCCATCAAGGGTGACAAGCATGACGGGCACGACTTCGTCGCCAGCGCGCTGAAGGCAGGTGCGGGCCTGGGCCTCGTGTCGCGCGCGACGCCGGAGATGCTGGCCGCCGGACCGGTGCTGGAAGTGACGGACGATGCATTGCGCGGCCTCGAGAAGATGGGCCTTGCGGCGCGGGCACGTTCGCAGGCGCAGATCGTGGCTGTCACCGGCAGCGTCGGCAAGACTTCGACCAAGGAGATGCTGCGCACCGCACTCGCGGCTTCGGGCGAGACGCATGCTTCCGCCGCGTCCTTCAACAATCACTGGGGCGTGCCGCTGACGCTGGCACGCATGCCCAGGAGCGCTGCCTTCGGCATCTTCGAAATCGGCATGAACCATTCGGGAGAGATCACGCCGCTCGTCGGCATGGTGCGTCCGCATGTGGCGGTCATCACCACGATTGCGGCGAGCCATCTCGGCAACTTCTCCTCGCTCGACGGCATCGCTGACGCCAAGGCGGAGATATTCACTGGCGTGGTGCCGGGCGGCCATGCCGTCATTAGCCGCGACACGCCCTATTTTGAGCATCTCTCCGCGGCGGCATGGGCCTGCGGCATCCGTTCGGTCGTCTCCTTCGGAAGGCACCCAGACTCCGATGTGCGCCTTGAGCGCGTGGCGCTGCTTGCCGACTGCTGCTGCGTCACGGCCGATGTGATGGGTGATACGGTGAGCTACAGGCTGGGCCTTCCAGGTGAGCACATGGCGGTGAACAGCCTCGCCGTTCTCGCGGCGGCGAAACTGACGGGCGCCGACCTGGCCCGGACAGCCATTGCGCTTGCCGCCGCTGCGCCCGCCAAGGGGCGCGGTGTCCGCGAGCGGCTCTCCATTGCGGGTGGTGAATTGCTGCTGATCGATGAGAGTTACAATGCCAACCCTGCTTCCGTCGCGGCAGCGCTTGGTCTGCTTGGCGCAGCCCAACCGCCGCGCGGTGGGCGCCGGATCGCAGTGCTGGGCGACATGCTGGAACTGGGCGAACAAAGCCCGGAACTTCACGCCGGCCTTCTGGAACCGATGGACGCCGCCAAGGTTGATGTCCTATATGCAGCGGGGCCATTGATGGCGAATCTCTGGGCGCGCGTGGCTGAAAGTCGGCGTGGTGTCTATGCGGAGACGTCTGAAGGGTTGCGTGACGCGCTGCTCAAGGGCCTCAAGCCCGGAGACGTGGTGATGATCAAGGGTTCGCTCGGCAGCCGCATGGGGCCGCTGGTAGAGGCGATCAGGGCGGCCCACCCGCCGCTTGCCAAGGAGACCTGATGCTATTCCTTCTGTTCAGCAGCCTCGCGGACGAGGTGTCCCCCTTCAACGTCTTCCGTTACCAGACGTCGCGCACGGGGCTTTCCATCATAACGGCGCTCATCTTCGTCTTCCTGTTCGGACCGCGCATCATCTCACTGCTCAAGGTGAAGCAGGGCCGGGGCCAGCCCATTCGTTCTGATGGTCCGCAGCGTCACATCGTCGAGAAGCAGGGTACGCCCACCATGGGCGGCTTGATGATCCTGTCCGGCATATTCGTCGGCACGCTGCTGTGGGCGGACCTGCGCAACCTCTATGTCTGGGCCGTGCTTTTCGTCACGCTGGGCTTCGGCGCCATCGGTTTCTATGACGATTACCTCAAGGTCACCAAGGCAACGACCAAGGGCTTCTCCGGCAAGGTGCGCCTGCTCGCCGAATTCGCCATCGCCGGGCTCGCCGTCGGCATGTTCATGTGGATCGGTGACAAGCCACTTGCCACCTCGCTCGCTGTTCCCTTCTTCAAGGATCTCCTTATTCCGTTTGGTGTCTTCTTCATCTTCGTCGGCATGTTCGTGGTGGTGGGTGCCGGCAATGCGGTGAATATGACGGATGGCCTCGATGGTCTGGCAATCGTTCCGGTGATGATTGCCGCGGCCAGCCTTGGGCTCATCGTCTACCTTGTCGGCAATTACAATTTCTCCAGCTACCTCGAATTGCATTTCGTGAGGGGAGCGGGCGAGCTTGCCATCATCTGCGGCGCCATCGTGGGTGCCGGACTGGGCTTCCTGTGGTTCAACGCGCCGCCCGCCATGATCTTCATGGGCGACACCGGTTCGCTTTCGCTTGGCGGAGCGCTGGGCGCCATCGCGGTGGCGGCCAAGCACGAAATCGTGCTCGGCATCATCGGCGGCCTGTTCGTTCTGGAAACACTATCTGTGATCATCCAGGTCGCCTCATTCAAGATGACGGGCAAGCGCGTCTTCGCCATGGCCCCGCTGCACCACCATTTCGAGCAGAAGGGCTGGAAGGAACCGACCATCGTCATCCGCTTCTGGATCATCGCCATCGTTCTTGCGCTGATCGGGCTCTCGACGCTGAAGCTGAGGTAGTCCTTGTTCCCGGCCACCACATTCAAGGGCAAGACTGTCGCGGTTTTCGGCCTTGCGCGCTCCGGCACCGCCACCATCGACGCGCTGCAACTTGGCGGCGCGACGGTCCATGCGTGGGATGATTCCGCTCCCGCCGTGGACAAGGGCAGGGCGGCTGGCCTGCCGATCAGCAATCTGCACCAGCTGGATTTCGCCACCCTCGACGCGCTGGTGCTGAGCCCTGGCGTGCCACTCACCCACCCCGAACCGCACTGGACAGTTCTCAAGGCCCGTCATGCCGGGGTTGAGGTGATTGGCGACACCGAAATCTTCGCGCGCGAGGCGGCGGCCGCAGGCTCCCGCATCGTGGCCATCACCGGCACCAACGGCAAGTCAACGACGACGGCACTCACCGGGCATGTGCTGCAGCAGGCGGGTCTCGACGTGGACGTGGGCGGCAATATCGGCAAGGCGGTGTTCCTGCTGCGCCAACCGCAAAAGGGCCGCGTCTATGTGCTGGAGCTCTCATCCTTCCAGATCAACCTGATGCCGCGGCTCGACCCCGAAGTCGGCATCCTCACCAACATCACGCCGGACCATCTTGACCGCCACGGCACGATGCAAAACTACGCCGGCGTGAAGGCGCGCATGTTCTCCAGCCAGCACAAGGGCGACACCGCGCTGTGCGGCGTCGATGACGACTGGTGCGCGGCGATCGCCGAGAGGGCTTTGACGACGGGTGCCGACCTGCGCCGCGTCTCCGTGGTGACGGATCTCGCTGACGGCATTACCGCGCATGACGGTGTGTTGCGCGACAAGCGCGGCGGAGCGGTGAAAGCCGAGATCGACCTTCGCGCCATGCCTGCCTTGAAGGGTCGCCACAACTGGCAGAACGCCTGCATGGCCTATGGCGCGGCCATCGCCCTGGGTGTCGACATCCAGACCATTGCTGCGGCGATGATGAGCTTTCCCGGCCTTGCGCACCGCATGCAGCAGGTGGGCCGCGTCGGCGCCGTTCCCTTCATCAACGACTCCAAGGCGACCAATGCCGATGCGACGGAGAAGGCGTTGTCCTCCTTCGAGAACATTTACTGGATCGCCGGTGGCATCGCCAAGGCGGGTGGCATCGAGCCCTTGAAGCCGTTGTTCGGGCATGTGGCACGCGCCTATCTCATCGGGCAGGCAGCAAAGGAATTCGCGGAGACCATCGGTTCCATGCGACCTTACGAAGACTGCGGCACGCTCGAGCAGGCAGTAAGCGCTGCCCTGCGCGATGCGCAGCGTGACAACAAGCCCGGTGCGGTGGTGCTGCTGTCGCCTGCCTGCGCCAGCTTTGACCAGTATCCCAATTTTGAAGTGCGGGGCGATGCCTTCGTCAAGGCGGTTACCCAGCTTCCCGGTATCGAGATGACAATTCCAGGAGATGCCCATGCTGCTCGGACGTAGCGACCGCGGCCTGCTCGCGCGCTGGTGGTTTACGGTGGACCGCGGCCTGATGTTCGCCGTGCTGCTGCTCATGGCATCGGGCGTGCTCGTCTCCATGGCGGCGAGCCCGCCGGTAGCCGAGCGCATTGGCGCAGACACCTTCCACTTCATCAAGGGGCAGATCTTCTTCCTGACCCTTGCGGTGCCGACGCTTGTCACGCTGTCGTTTTTCCCGCCGCGCTTTGTGCGCCGGGCCGGGCTGCTCGTGTTCTTTCTCTCCCTGTGCCTCATGATGGCGGCACTTTTCTATGGGCCTGAGATCAAGGGCGCGCATCGCTGGATCAATATCGGCCCCCTCAACCTGCAGCCTTCGGAATTCGCCAAGCCGGCCTTCGTCATTGTCGCTGCATGGTTTCTCGCCGAGCACACCCGCCGGCCCGAGATGCCGGGGCAGGTGGTGGCGCTGCTGATGGGGGTGATTTTCATCGGTCTCCTCATCATCCAGCCGGACTTTGGCCAGACGGCTCTGGTCATCCTCACCTTCGGCTCGATGCTGCTGATTTACGGCATCTCGTGGTTTACCGTGCTGGGGCTGGGCGCTCTTGGCGTGGTCGGCGTCCTGGCCGCCTATGAACTCGTCGATCATGTTCGCTCACGCATCGATCGCTTCATGAGCCCCGACAAAGGCGACACCTTTCAGGTGGATACGGCACTCCAGGCCTTCAAGAACGGCGGCCTCATGGGCACTGGTCCCGGTGGAGGTGAGGCGAAGCTGGTGCTTCCCGACGCCCATACCGACTTCACCTTTGCGGTGGTGGGTGAGGAATTTGGCCTGATCGCCTGCCTGCTGCTCATGTCGCTCTTCGCCTTCGTGGTGCTGAAGATCCTGGTGCGGGCCAAGCAGGAGCCTGATCCCTTCGCGGCGCTGGCACTGTCCGGTCTTGGCCTGATCTTCGGCTTTCAGGCAGTCATCAACATGGGTGTCAACGTGGCGCTGCTGCCCGCCAAGGGCATGACGCTGCCGTTCATCTCCTATGGCGGCTCCTCGCTGATGGGCATGGCCTTCGGCATGGGCCTCGTACTGGCGCTCGGCCGCAAGCGCTTCGGGGTGCGCTCCAGCGTGCCTGAACTCAACGTGTCCTACGCCTGATGACCAAAGGTACCTTTGTCCTTGCGGCCGGCGGCACCGGCGGGCAC
The DNA here is from genome assembly GCA_947475225.1 of Bradyrhizobiaceae bacterium. Taxonomy (GTDB): domain Bacteria; phylum Pseudomonadota; class Alphaproteobacteria; order Rhizobiales; family Aestuariivirgaceae; genus Aestuariivirga. The sequence goes on along the minus strand of CANJMQ010000106.1, from coordinate 1,079 downwards.
CTGTTCCCCGCTCAGGCGTTGGCGGAGGAGTTGAACCGGCGGGGCTACACGATCCATTTGATGACTGACGAGCGGGTGAGGGACTATGGCAAGTCTTTCCCAGCCGCCGAGACGCACATCGTGCCTTCGGCCACGCTGTCGCTCTCGAAGCCGTGGCTGGCGCCGGGGCGGGCACTGCGCCTCTATGGCGGCTATCGCGCGGCCAGCGACATCCTGAAGCGTGTCAAACCGCTCGCGGTGATCGGCTTCGGGGGCTATCCGTCCTTCCCGCCCATCATGGCGGCGGCGCGGCTGAAAATACCGTCCTGCGTGCACGACCAGAACGCGGTGATGGGACGCGCCAACCGCGTGCTCGCCAAATGGGCTGATGCCGTGGCGTCGTCCTTCCCGACCCTTCTGGGCCTGCCGCCGGAAGCCAGCAGCAAGCTCACATTCACCGGCAACCCGGTTCGCGACATTGCGTTGAAGGAGAAGGCAGCCCCTTATCCGGCGTTTGATAGCTTCAACCTGCTGGTCTTCGGGGGCAGCCAGGGCGCGCAGTTCTTCGGCGATTTCATGCCCGAGGTCTTCGCAGCGATGAGCCCGCAGCAGCGGGCAGGGATCAGCCTCACCCAGCAGGTGCGGGCCGAGAACATGGACGCCGTGTCCGCAGCCTATCAGGCGATGGGGCTTGAGGCCGACCTCGCCGCGTTCTTCATGGACATGCCGAAGCGCATCGCGGGCTGCCATCTCGTTGTCTGCCGCTCTGGCGCCTCCACCATCGCCGAACTCGGCGTCATCGGCAGGCCAGCCGTCATGGTGCCGCTGCCGCATGCGCTGGACAATGATCAGCTTCGCAACGCCGAGAGCTTCGCCAGCGTCGGTGCCGGATGGGTCCATCCACAGGCATCGCTGGAGCCGAAAGGCTTTGCCCAACTTCTGACATCACTCCGCTCTCAACAGGGCCAACTTCAACAGGCGGCGGCGGCAGCCCTGGGGCACGGGAAACCCGATGCGGCCCAGCGACTGGCGGATCTCGCGGTCAAACTCGCAGGGAAATAAGCCATGAAACTCCCGGGCAATGTCGGTCCCATCCACTT
>CANJMQ010000105.1 GCA_947475225.1 Bradyrhizobiaceae bacterium | reverse complement strand
GCGTCTCCCAGGCCGTTTGATTTCGCGATCATGAAGAGATGCTGGGCCGCGTGGCCAAGCATGCTGGTCATGCCGGCGCCTTCAACCATATGGTTGAAGTAGCTCAGGTCCTTGAGGCTGTTGTTGACCCGCATCAGGTGTGCCTTGGGATCGCGCAAAAGCACCCACCGGCTGATGCGCTCGAACATTCCGCAATAGAGCCCGCCGGGCTTGACGACCTCATGGAGCTTCTGCGGGTCGAGCCCAATGGCCTGACAGGCCGCATAGGCCTCGGCAAACAGTGCCACATAGGCCATTCCGATGAAATTGTTGACGAGTTTCACGCGGTGGCCGTCGCCCACGCCACCCACATGCACGATGTTGGTGGCCCATGTCTCTATCACCGGCCTGATCCTTGCGAAGGTCTCGGGATCCGCGCCCACGAATGCGTTGAGCGTTCCCGCCTCCGCCTCCACCGGCGAGTTGCCGAGGGCGGTGTCACACATGATGACGCCCTTTTCCGCCAGCCGCCGCGCCAGCCGCAACGTCGACTCGGGGTCGGCGGTCGATGCATCGGCGACGATCATGCCGGGCCCTGCGCCCGCAAGCACCCCGTCCGGGCGGAGGATCACGTCCTCGACGTCAGGCGAGGCGTTGAGGCAGGTGAACACGATGTCGCTGCGCCGCGCGACCTCGGCTGGCGTCTTCACCTCCACCGCGCCGCGCTGAACGAGGTCATCCACGGGGGCACGATTGCGGTGGCAGATGATGGTGAGTTCATGGCCTTTCTCGAGCATGTTCCTCGCCATGCCGTGACCCATGAGGCCGACGCCGATGAAGCCGATCCTGGGCTTGGACATGTCCGTCATCTCCTTGTTTGACCTTCGCTCCGTGCCGGTCCGAAGGGCGCCACGTCTAGTTCCGTCTGCTCACCGCTCATTACCTCCGCGAGGAGCCGGGCCGAACCGCAGGCGAGCGTCCAGCCGAGCGGCCCGTGGCCGGTGTTCACGAACAGATTGTCGATTGACGTCCGGCCGATGAGTGGCCGTCCGTCCGGTGTCATCGGCCGCAACCCGTGCCAGTACCGCGGGGCGGAAACGCCTTCGCTTTCTGGAAAGATGGCCTTGAAGTGTGAGAGCAGCATGCCGCTCCGCACCGGATTGTCCGCCGTGTCGAAGCCGGCGAACTCGGCCGTTCCGGCCACGCGAACGCGGTTGCCCATGCGCACCACGGCAACCTTCCGGGCGTTGTCGACAAAGGGGAGGCTGGGTGCGCCGTTCCAGCCGCCGATGTCGAAGGTGGCGGAATAGCCCTTCACGGGCAGCACCGGAAGGCTTAGCCCAAGTTGGCGGCCAAGCAAGAGGCTCTCGCTGCCCGCCGCCAGAACATAACGGTCTGCGCTCAGCGTTCCCTCGGAGGAGCGAAGTCCCGTCACCCGGTTGTTCTCCAGGGTGAAGCCGTGGACTGTGCAGCCAAACCGGAAGGTCACACCGCGTCTGGCGCAGATCTCCGACAGTTGCTGTGTAAACATCCTGCAGTCGCCGCTGCGGTCGCCCGGGAAGAGGAACCCGCCATGGATCTGTCTGGCGATCGGCCTTAGCGCGGGCTCCCGGTCGAGGCAGCCTGTCTGGTCCAGTACGCTGATCTCGCATCCAAGCTCGCGAAAGACGGCAAGCGATGCTTCGGCGGCCCGCATCGAGGCCTCGTCCTCATGCACGCGCAATGTGCCATGTTCCCAGAGGTCATAGCGCAGACCGAGGTCGGCGGTGATTCGGCCGAGAATGTCCCGGCTGAACATCGCAAGCGGCCAGACGGCGCGGGTGTTGGACTTCCAGACCTCCTCACCCGAATTGCGGAGGAACGACATGCCCCAGGAAAGCATTGAGGGCAGGGCACCTAACCGCAGCAGGAACGGCGATGTCTCCGTGCCCAGATACTTGATCAGCGTCGCCGTTATGCCGGGCGAGGCCCAGGGATCCGACATGCTGGGCGTGATGAGGGAGCCATTGGCGAAGCTGGTGCCATCGGCGGCCGCGCCGTTTCTGTCGATCACAGTTACGGACTCTCCGCGCAGCGACAGTTCATGGGCGAGGGTGGTACCGATCACCCCCGCTCCGATGACGATCGTGCTCACCGCCCGCGGCTGGCCTTGCGGGCCGGTGTCTTGTTGGCTTTCCTGGTCGCCTTTCTTGCGGCCGGGCGTCCTCGCTTGGCAGCAATTTGGGCATATGCAATGATCTCGATCCGGGCTCCCGGGACCATGAGTTGTGCCACGATCGTGGCGCGATTGGGATAGGGTTTTTTGAAGTACTCGGCATAGATCGCATTCATGCCTGGGAAGTCCTTCGGATCGGGCAGATAGATCAGAACCTGGGCGACATCGTCAAGACTGCCGCCTGCCGCCTTGAGCGTCTTCTTGAGATTATCGAACGTAAGCCTCGTTTGCGTGGTAATGTCGCCGCTCTCTATCGACCCGTCGGACTTGATGGGAATTTGCGCGGTATATAGGGTACCATTCGCGAGTGTCGCCCATTCGATGGGCGCGCTCGGAACAGGCAGACCAGACTTGACGGCTTTCTTCATCTTCACTACTCCATTTTCTTCAGGTTATTGATTCATTGCAGATACAAAAACACTTACGCCCCCAAAAGAAGGCGCCGCTGCGCCGTCGCTCCCTGCCGGAAATGGTCGTCGATGATCTCGGTCAGCGCATCGTTCGAGGTGACTTCTCCCAAAGCGGAGGATTGCCGACCGAGCCGGAGCTTTCCTCCGAGTTTGGGATCAGCCGGAATGTGATCAGGGAGGCGATCAAGGTTCTCGCCAGCAAGGGTCTGCTCGAAGTCAGGCCCAGGACCGGCACCCGCATCCGTGCGCGCGAGAACTGGAACGTGCTCGACCCCGACGTCGTCGGGTGGTTTTCGAGCGTGGGAAGCGACATGCAGAATGCCTACGATTTCATTGAATTTCGCCGCATTATCGAACCGCAAGCGTCCTACCTCGCGGCGCTGCGCGCCACCGACACCGACATCGTGCGCATCCTGAAGGCATTGGACAGTCTCTGTGCATGCGTGGGACATCCTGCCAGCATTCCGGCCGCCGACATTGCGTTCCACCGAAGCATCTACGACGCCTCGCACAATGCCGTGCTTCGCCACCTCGGCTCGCTCGTCGCGCCCCTGATGAATAGCCAGATATTGCTGACGACAGCGCCCAAGGGAGCCTTCGAGAAGGGACTGCCTCTTCACCGCAAGGTGGCGGAAGCCATAGCAAAGAGGGATCCGAAGAAGGCGGAGCTTCACTCTCGCACGCTCGTTAACATGCCCTATGCCGATCTGCACGTGTGGATTCATTCAGCCGACCGCGGCCTCCTGCCCTGATTAGGCGGCCTCCTACCCTGATTAGATAGAGGAAACCTCGCCTCGCCCCTTGAATATTTCAATGGCTGAAACCCTCTTGTACAATTCAATGATAGGATGATAGGCTGATAATCAATGGACGGCAAGATCGACGTGTTTTGTAAGGCCGCCCAGGCTAGGGAAGTCAAACGCAGTCAGCAGGGGAAGCACCCATGACCATAATTCCACATTCAAGATCGGCCGCCCGCAAGCTCCTCACTTGGGCTGCGGCGGTAGCGTGTTCAGCGACAATTGCACTCTCGGCTTCGGCCGGCGCCAATGCGGAGGTGAAGACGATCGAAGCCGGAAAACTTACCATCGGCATGAATGGCGACATGCCTATGACGCAGCTCAAGGATGGTACCCTGGGCGGCACTGACGGAGAAATAATGACCTGGGTGGCGAGCCAGATCGGCCTCAAGTCCAATGTCGTGCAGATGGACTGGGCGGCACTCATCGAGGCAACCAAGCAAGGCAAGCTCGATGTGATGCATGGCGCGATGGGCTGGATCGAGCCACGCACCAAGATTATGATCCTGAGCGAGCCGATCTATTATTTTGGGACGCAGCTTGCGCAGAAGGAGGAAAACAACTTTGCCACCTTCGCCGATATGAAGGGCCGCAAGGTCGGCACAGTGACGGGATTCACCCTCGTTCCCGAACTGAAAAGTGTTGAAGGAATTGGTGAAGTTAAGCTTTACGACACATCTGACGGCGTGATGCAAGACCTGAATGCCGGCCGAATAGACATGGCGATCCTCGACCCGCCTCTGGTTCAGTATGCGATCTTCCAGCATCCCGAGTGGAAACTGAAGCAGGTAGCTGTCCAGGCCGAACCGGACAAGTATCCGGTCATGTCTGCGAAGTACAATGTGATCTTCGGCATCAACAAGAACGAGCCGGAACTCGCTGAGGCGATTAACACCGCCATCAAGCAGGTTTGGAAGGACTGCCTCAACGTGAAGGTCATGGCCAAGTATGGCTTGGCTGACAAGGAGTGGTTCATCCCACCCGAGAAGAACCCGCGTATCGGGGTTGACCGTGAGGAAGGTTACCAATCGCCCGACGCCAAACACTGCTTCTGAGCATAACGGACTAAACGGGCGGGATAACATCTCGCCCGTCTCATTCCCAGGCGAGGATACTCGAGGATACTGATGAGCAAGGCGGGCGATGGCGCGGCTGCAGGGCAGCCGCTGCTCAGAATTGAAGATCTGCAAAAGAAATTCGGCGATCTGGAAGTTCTCTGCGGCGTCTCCCTCAACGTAGCGAGGGGCGAGAAGGTTTCAATCATTGGGCCGAGCGGATCCGGCAAGACCACGTTGCTGCGATGCATCAACTACCTCGAGAAGCCAAGCGCCGGACACATTTACATTGACGGAACTCTAATTGGCGAAAAAAAGTCCGGTGACCGTTTCATTCACCTGACCGATCGGGAGCTTGCTCGCGAACGCCAGGAGATCGGCTTCGTGTTCCAGCGGTTCAATCTCTTCCCGCATCTGACGGCCCTCGGCAATGTGACCGTGGCGCCCATGCGGGTGCTTAACCTGTCACGCGAGGCCGCGGAAGCGCGCGGCCGCGACATGCTGCAGAAAGTGGGGCTCAGCCACAAGGCCGACGAATACCCGGAACGGCTTTCCGGTGGGCAGCAGCAGCGCGTTGCTATCGCGCGCGTTCTTGCGATGCAGCCGAAACTCATGCTGTTCGACGAAGCCACCTCCGCGCTGGATCCGGAACTCATTGGCGAGGTTCTCCGCGTGATGCGGCAACTGGCCGAGGAAGGTGCAACGATGGTGATCGTGACCCACGAAATCCAGTTTGCAAGTGAGGTTTCCGACCGCGTGATCTTCATGGACCAGGGAAGGATCGTTGAACAGGGATTGTCTAGGGAGGTGTTGTTCAAGCCGAAAGAGGCGCGGACACGTGAATTTCTTAAGCACATTCAGGACCGTTGAGGAACGCCGCTCATGACGTTTTTTCAGATCCTCGAGAAGAACGGCTGGTACTTCTTCACCACATTGCTGAGCGGCTGGCCAGCGACGCTTACCGTCGCATCGGGCGCGCTGGTGTTTGCGCTGATCTTCGGGCTCGTTATCGCGCTGATGCGCATCTCGACGTGGAGGCTGCTGCGCTGGCCGGCGACCGCCTATCTCGAATTTTTCAGGGGCACGCCAGCGCTCGTCCAACTGTTCGTTATCTATTTTGGCTTTCCCGACTGGGGTTTTCAGCCCTCGCCATTGCAAGCGGCGATTATTGGTCTCGGCATGAACGGCGCAGCTTATATTTCCGAAATCTACCGGGCCGGCATCGAGTCGATTCATCGAGGTCAAATGGAGGCGGCGTTGTCGCTGGGCATGACGCCAATAAAGGCTATGCAGCACATCATCCTTCCGCAGGCGATTCGCACCATGCTGCCGCCTATGACAAATTTCTCGATCGTGCTTCTGAAGGATACAGCAATCGTGTTTTCCATCGGCGTTTTGGAAGTCATGGCGCTGGCGCGGCAACTCGTCACCGAGACGCTTACCAGCGCACCGATCTATCTGATGGCCGGCGCGATGTATCTTTGCGTGACCATCCCCATGGCCCGGCTTGCCGCGCGGCTCGAACGCCAGCGCCAAGCCTGGCAATAATGGGGCATCAGCATGCTTGAACTTCCACAGATTTATGCTGAGAACATCCACCGATGGTTGCCGGAGTTGCTTTACTATTCACTAATGACTCTCAAGATCGGCTTCTTCTCATTCATCGTTGCGGTAGTTTTCGGCATACTGGTGGCTCTGTGCCGCGTGTCAAAGAATCGGCTGGTCCGCACGCTTGCGATCTGGTTCATCGAGATCGGGCGGGGATTGCCCATCGTCGTGATACTCTACATCATCTATTTCGTACCTCCCCAGCTCTTCCCCGGGCTCAATTGGACGTGGTTCTCCGATTTCACCGGTGCTGTGCTGGGTCTGGGCATTCATGGCGGAGCTATTCTGGCGGAGGTGTTCCGGTCCGGTATCGAGGCGCTGCACAAGGGTCAGCGCGAGGCGGCGATGTCGCTTGGCATGACGCCTGCCAAGTCTATGGTCTACATCATTCTGCCGCAGGCCACTCGGATTGTTCTGCCACCGGTTGGAAACTATGCCATCGGTCTGCTGAAAGACACGTCGCTTTGCACTCTGATCGGCGTGAACGAGATCATGAACGGCGCCAAGAGCATCGCCTTTTCCGATTACCAGCCGATGGCCGTTTTCATTCTGGTCGCCGGCATCTATTTTGCCATGAGCTACCCGCTGTCGCTGCTCGTGCGGGCGCTCGAACGCCGGTTGAGCACTGCACAGTGAGGAGGACCATGACATGAAGGTAGTGAAGCTCGAGGCCATACCGGTGCGGGTTGGATATAAGCGCGTGGAGTCGAGTTCGCTCATCAACCGCGGCGGAATAACTGATGTGATCGTCAAGCTCACTGCCGACAATGGCTTGGTCGGATGGGGAGAATGCACTCGGGCTGCTGACACTGCCGGCATCGAATCCGCCGTGCGCAACATGGCGCCGCTGGTAATCGGCCGGAACCCATGGGACAAAGAGCAGATTCACCGCGATCTCGCCGTCTACGCCGTATGGGCCTTCCAGCCCATGACGGGTAATTTCGCCTATGCGGGAATTGATACTGCGCTTTGGGACTTGTGCGGCAAGGAGGCGGGTCAACCCATCTATCGCATGCTCGGCGGAGCCCTGCGCGAGGAAGTTGACTACTACTATTACATGGAATGGGGCACGCCAGATGAGGTCGCGGAACAGGGACGGGACGGCGCCCGCAAGGGATATCATGCCTATTACATCAAGGTCGGCGTGGACGCGGCGAAAGAGGAAGGGATGCTGGAGGCATTACGCGACTCCGCTGGCCCAGAGGCGCTGATCCGCATCGACGTCAACCAGGCGTGGACTACGCCACAGGCGGTGACGCTCCTCAATCGGTGGCACGCGCGCTTCGATCTCGATTTTGTGGAGGCGCCGATTCCGATCGATCCGGTGGAGAACATGATTGGCCTGCGGGGCAGGGTAAGTGTTCCTTTTTGCATCAACGAGGGCCTATGGCGGGAAGCGGACGCCTACCGCATTATCAAGAGCCGGTGCGGTGATTATCTCTGCTACAACCAATATTGGGTTGGCTCCCTTGGACGGTGGCATAGCCTCAATCAAGTCAGCCACCTCGAGGGCTGGCAGGTCCTAAAACACACCCATGGCGAACTCGGTCTTACCGCGGCGGCAGGCCACCACGTTATGCTTGCCTGCCCCAATGCCGCGCTCGGAAGCCAGCAGACAGCGCAGCTCATGGAGGACGACATCCTCACCGAGCGTTTGCCGATCGCCGACAAGCCGAGTTGGGGCCGTATCGACAAGCCGGGGTTGGGGGTGGAGGTGGATGAGGACAAGCTGATGCGGTTCCACGAGGCCTATCGCCAGCTTGGCGAGTTTCCTACATACAGCGGCAAGCTCACAGCGGCTCTATCCTGAGGAGGACAGATGAATATCAAGGACATCCGGCTCACACCACTCCACTGCACATTCAAGCAGCCGTATCACTGGTCACAAGGAGTTACCTATGGCGCACCTGTGGTGCTCATCGAGATTGAGACCGATGCGGGCGTGACAGGCATCGGTGAGTGCTCGGCTAGTCCGACCCATGCACCAATCCTCGCCATCCTCGAGGATGCGCTTCCACGGTTCATCGGCCAGTCCATATATGACGTCAACCAGCTGATCTGGTCCTATTACCAGTATGGATTCAATGCCAAGGGAATTGGCCGCGCACCGCGCTACTTCTCACAGGCAATGGCCGGCATCGAGCTCGCCGCCTGGGACGCGATCGGAAAGCAGGCGAAGCTTCCCCTTCACCAATTGCTGGGTGGAAAAGTCCGTGACAAGATCGAGTATTTCGGATTCCTGCAAGGCAATACACCTGAAGAAATCGGTGCCCATTCTGAGCAACTGGCTCGTAACGGCTTCAAGGTACTCTATGTGAAGGTAGGACGCGGCAACGAACTCGACATCGCTATCCTTCGCGAGATTCGTAAGGCCGTGGGAGACAGGGTCAGGTTGCGGTTGGATGCGAACGAGGCGTGGGACATGCTCAATGCGCGGCGAATGTTCGAGGCGCTGAAACCGTTCGACCCGGAATTTATCGAGCAGCCCGTATCGGCCTCGACGGGGCCCGAAGGCCTGGCACGGCTTCGTGCCGTCACCAATATCCCGATCGCAGCTGACCAGACGGTCTATTCGGCGGAAGATGTATATGACATTGTGCGCTGCCGTTCGGCCGACGTCATCGTTCTGGGCATGCACGAAACCTGCGGCATCCTCCGTTACCGCAAGGCAGCCGCCGTTGCGGAGGCGGCCGGCGTCAATATCTGCATCCATGGCATTTTTGAGACTGGAATTACGACCGCAGCGACCATTCAGGTGGCTGCGACGATCAACAATCTGGACAATGGAAACCAGATCATGTGGCAGTTGCTTAAGGAAGACATCGTATCCCGGCCAAACTTGGTTCCAAAGGATGGCGCCTTACCCGTCTCCAATCTTCCCGGACTCGGGTTCGAGCTGAATTATGATGCCGTCAATCGTGCCAAAGACGCCTACGCCAAGCTGAGAACGCAAGTCGTGTGAGGAAGTCTGCAGCACGTTGGATCTTGGAGCCCACGCACGGGATCATTCTTGATGATCGCATCCGTGGTATACCCCCCGGCATCTCCGAGCTCGACAGCCTTGACGTTGCACGCATGGGCTGGCACCCCGCAGAAGGGCTGATGCCCCTTCCGGTCCTCACCATGGACGAGGCGGCTTACACCTTCAACCGCGACGCGATGATGAACTATGTGCGTCACGCGGGGGTTGACATTGCCCCGCATGCCAAGACCCCCATGTCCCCGGACCTAGCAAGGGATCTCGTAGATAAGGGGGCCTGGGCCTCGACAGTGGCAGACCTGCGCCAGGCCACGGTGATGGCCCGTGCAGGACTTCGCCGATTGATCCTCGCTAATGAGACCGGCGGTCATGCGGGCGCTGGCCGCCTCCAGGGTTTTGCGGCCGCTTATCCCAACACCGAACTATATATCTTCGTCGATTCGGTTGCGGGTGTTGATGCTCTTGCGGAAGCATGGAGGGCGGCTCCCGCGCTGCCTCCACTGGCCGTACTCCTCGACATCGGATCAGGACGGTCGGGCACGCGCACCATTCAACAGGCGGAGGGCCTGGCCGATGCGGTGCAGGCCTGCGGAGGCCGTCTTTACCTCGCCGGCATCGGAGCCTATGAAGGTAACACCATTCAGCCCGATGCATCTGTGACGGAGTGTACGTTGGATGAACTCATCACGCGGATCGCTGGAATATTTACGCGACTGCGCTTGCGGCTCGGGAGTAAGCCTGAACTGATACTGACGGTCGGTGGATCATTGTTGTTCGAGCGGATCGTCGACCGGTTAGTGCCAGTCGTCAGGGCCGATGGCCAGGCGAGGCTTGTGCTGCGGAGTGGTGCCATTTTTTTCTATGATCATGGCATTTGTCAGCGCTTCCTGCATGGAGGGGGGACAGCCTTTGTGCCGGCCCTGAGGCTCTGGGCAGAAGTCCTGTCGCGGCCCGAACCGTGGCTTGTTATCTGCGGACTCGGAATGCGAGATGCATCCTTCGACCAGGGCTTTCCCGTCGTGCTGCAGCTCCACCGCGGCGGGCGGCCCCTACCGGGCACGGTTCCGATGCCGGCGGTGACAAAGCTGAACGACCAGCATTGCTTCCTCGAAGTTTCCAAGATCTCAGATATTGCCGTTGGTGACATCGTTGAATTTGGTGTGACCCATGCTTGTACAACGATTGACCGGTATAAGGTCATCTATGGCCTCGATAACAAAGGCCGCGTTCGTCACGCATTCCCCACTTTCTTCGGTTGATTGTAATTGATCGACTGCGGTTAGACCCTCGCTGGAGCGGTTATCAATCGTTCAGATTTCCAGACTGAGTTGATCTGCTGCTGAACTTTCATCCAGCAGCTCTTAGAATACTCTGCCCACGTGCTCTGCCCCCCATTCTTTGGATTACCTGAGGCTTGGTTTTTTTGGAGGCGACGTACTCCAACTGGAAGAGGAAGTATAATGGACTGCTGTTGGACGATATACGGCGACTGAAGCAACTCGAGGACGAGAACGCAAAGCTGAAGAAGCTGGTGGCGAATCTCTCGCTCGAAAACGCGATGCCTCAGGATGTGCTCCACTGAAAAATTTAAGGCCTGTATGCAAGCGCCAACTGGTGAACAAGGTTTGCAGTTGTAAGCCAGTTTGTGCAATTGTTGGTAATGAAAAGCCGGTCATCCGGTGGATTTAGGGCAAATACATTCAAAGGATTTGGTAATGACCACGCCAATATTCATTCGACGATGGCATTGAGTAAATTCGACGACCAGGGTTTTGTCGCGCCTATGTTTGCCCTTTCCACAGATGAGGCTGAACACTATCGATTGCGACTGAAGAGAGCCTCGGCAGAGCAACCCGAGATCAGTCAGCGCGTGCTCAAGATGAAATCCCATCTGGTGTTCGGTTGTCTGGACGAACTTGTGCGGTTGCCGGCCATTCTTGACGTCGTGGAGAGCCTGCTCGGCCCTGATATCCTGGTATGGACTTCGAGCCTTTTTGCCAAGATGGCGGCCTCGCCGGATTATGTGTCGTGGCATCAGGACATCGCTTATTGGGGACTCGATCCACCGGAAATCGTGACTGCCTGGGTAGCGCTTACCGGGGGATGTCCCGAACTCTGTTGAAATTGCCAAGGCTGGCGTCGCTGGTTAAAAGTTATGCGGCATCAGCGAGGAGGTCAACCCCCGGGGTGGCGGTTTGACAGTTACGATGGTTTTGAAGGGCGGCCTTGAGCACCGGCAGATGCTTG
>CANJMQ010000104.1 GCA_947475225.1 Bradyrhizobiaceae bacterium | reverse complement strand
AGAGAGCAGCAGTAGTTGCGGCGAGGCAATGGCACCGGCGCATAACGCGATCTCTTGACGCGCTCTAGCAGAATGCCGCGTCCCATCCGGCATAGCGTATTCAACGGTTGTAGCTCGGCGGTCCTCGAAACCAACGCGCGCAACTGTGGCGCGCGTTCGGATGGAGAGGTTGGGTCGACGTTTGGCCGGCCGCAGGTAGGCATCTGCGGCGCTGTGCCGCCATCCACGATATTGTGTCGCCTGAATTGGACCTATGCCCTCGAGTGTGGCGCCAGCAAAGTCCGGATTGTATGGCATTCCCAGCGTTTGGCCTGCGGCGATGAAAAGATCAGCCAGCGGATGCATGGTTCGCACATTAGAGACCCTCAACGGTCCCTCGTCACCGCGATAATGATTGGAGCCGTTTTCGTTGGTCTCACTGCGACGAAAATATGGCAAAACATCTTCATATGACCAGCCAAAATTCCCGAGTTTGACCCAACTGTCGTAGTCGCTGGCTTGGCCACGCATATAGACCATAGCATTGATCGAACTGCTCCCGCCCAGTACCTTGCCGCGGGGCCAAAGATCCGGCCTGTTCCCGCGGCTAGGATCTGGTTCGGTCATGTAGCGCCAATCGTACTTAGGATTCCCAATGCCATATAAATCGGTTGCGGCCGGCATCTTTAGAATTGGTGACCAATCTCTACCGCCGGCCTCCAACAGTAAGACGGTAAATTTCGATGACTCGGTCAGGCGATTTGCCAGAACGCAGCCAGCCGACCCGGCACCGACAACGATGAAGTCGAAGACCTCCATTAGAATCAGCGTCCCTCAAGATTGCGCAGATTTGCTTCCAACCCGTCTCGGAGAGACGTTCGATCATCGGTGATGGCCATGAAAGCTATATCCAACCCGCAAGCAAAATCTCGGTCGTCCCGGCTGGCGATCGGCATCGCCCAAGGCTTCTTACGCGCGGCCGCAGCCTTGGCAATTCGGGCAATGTCGTCATGGTCCCGGCCGTCAGCCTTGTATTCGCCTCGTCCCCGGGCCAATGAAAGATCGTTTGGACCGATAAAGAGGCCATCCACCGTTTCCAAAGCCGCTATTTTTTCAACCTGGGCCAGCGCTGTGGCGGTTTCAATCATGGCCCAACAGGAAACCCGCCGATTTTCGGCCTCTACAAAGTGCGGGGGTGCCGGCAGATAGCTTACAGTCTTGCCTCCTCCAAATCCCCGTCCGCCTAAAGGTGGGTACTTAGCAAAACTCGTGGTATGTTTTGCATGCTCAAGATCCTTGATCTGCGGCAAGATCACACCGTCGCTGCCGAAGTCCAATGCATGCTGGATAGGCACGCGTTCAGCACTCTCAACACGCGTAAATGCCCGGAGCCGCAACGCTCTACAAATGGTAACTGTGCGTGCAGCGCTGTCCTGATTAAAAGTACCGTGCTCCATATCGATGATCGCCGTGCCATAACCGAGTAATGATGCGATTTCGCAGGCATCCTCATTCGGGGTCATCAGCCAGAATGCCATGTCGGGCTGTTGACCGGTCAGTCGAATCATCGTCACGCATCACCCCCGAACGGCCCTGCCATCGCACCACCGTCGATCGGATAGACGCCGCCTGTGAGATATGCGGCAGCCGGAGAGCACAAAAACATGACGAGGGCTCCAATATCTTCGGTTGTGGCAAACCGTCCCATGGGAATTCCGGCGCGCCAAAGATCAATCTCATTTTTCTTTGCGGTCTTCTGGAACATTTCGGTTTCAACCACGTGGGGGAGAACGGCGTTGACTCGAATGCCATCGCGAGCGTGATCCAGAGCCAACACCTTCATGAGGCCGATTACCGCAAATTTAGTAGCGCTGTAAACCGCTCTCCGTTCGAAGCCAACGATTCCAGCGGTCGATGAAATTTGAATGATCGATCCACCACCAGAATGCTCACGCGCATGAGCGGCGAATCTCTTTGAGAGAAAGATGACGCTCTTAAGGTTCAGCTCAATCAAAGCTTGGGTCGTTTCTTCGGTTATTTCCTGCGTTGTAGCAGCTGATGACCGCCCCGCATTGTTAACAAGAAAATCAATCTTGTTGCTGATCCGAAGTGCATTGTCGAATACTGTATCAGCGACCCCAGGTGTTGACAGATCGCCCTCGAGTATTGCGACTCCGCCTTTTGCCGAGCCAAGGTCCTTTGCCATGCTTCTCAGCCCGGCAGAGTTCATATCCTGAAGCAGAACAGTTGCACCAAGTTTTGCAAAGCAACGGGCTATACCGGCACCGATACCACTCGCGGATCCGGTAACAAGCGCCGTCTTTCCTTCAAACAAGCAATCGTTGAATGTTTCAAGAATCATGGTTGCACTTGCCACTTTCTAAGTTTCTCTTCGTCGATATCGAGACCCAGGCCCGGCCCATCGAATGGCGTCACTAACCCCGAATCTAAGGCGAAGAGCGGACTTTTCAGGATATCGGACCGCCATGGCGACGGATCTATATCGCATTCGAAAAAGTCCGTATTTGGTAACGCATAAAGGAGACTGAGACAGGCCGCCAAGCTGACAGCGGTGCTATAGTTCTTGCAGCTGAATAGAAGATGTTTCATCTGGGCATAGGCTGCGATCTTGCGTGCCTCAGTAATTCCGCCAACTTGAATAACATCTGGTTGGACGATTTGAATAGCTCCTGCGTCCATAAGAGCAGCAAAACTAAATTTGCTCGTCTCCGTCTCAAATCCAGCTATTGGTATGCGCGTGTGGCGTGCCAACTCTGCGCACCCCACAATATTCTCAGGTTGAGTCGGCTCCTCGAACCAGCGCACTTCGAGCGCTTCGAAAGCGTCCGCATAGCGCATTGCCATTTTGTGGTCTAACGATGTTGTCGCATCACACATCAGGTCTAGATCCGGACCCAGCGCCTGCCTTGCAGTATTCACTCTAGCAATATCCTCGTCGAAGCTCACCCTCAGCGGTGTTTCATGGAGTGTTCGCGCGTGTACCGAATTGACGATGTTGCCAACCTTCATCTTAAAGCCGAGATACCCTTCTTCACGCACTTTGCCGATGTCATTGGCCAGATCAGCATTAGAGTAACCGCGGCGATAGTATCCAGATGAGGCATAGGCCCGCAGTGGGCGGCCGTAGCCACCGAGCAATCGCCAGACCGGCTGGCGCATAGATCGGCCCAAAATATCCCAAAGCGCAATATCTATGCCTGACAGGCAGGCAAGAAGAATACCTTTACGTCCATGATAATAGGTCTGCTGATAGACCCGCTCCCATATGAATTCGGGCTGCCTCGGGTCGAGACCAACAATCAGTGGTGCAATCTCCTTTTCGATGACGGCCACACTTGTCGCCCAGGGACCACCCCACATTGCGGCCTCGCCCCAGCCAAATAGCCCAGGTTCGTCGGTGTGGACCTTCACCAAGAGTGCCTCCCGGTCCTGGTACTCACCCCGCGCATAGGTCAAGGCATAAGGCATTCGGTAATGTAGGCAGAAAGTCTCGACACCGGTGATCTTCATGAGGGTCTTCTCAAATATTAGCGGGACAGAACGACCAGGCGCGTCGGGTCAAACACCACGTCAACGGATTCACCCTCTCCGAAGGCATGCCGGCTATCGGAACGCACCGTAAGATCGTGACCACTAATGGTCACAACCGTGTACTCGATTAGATTGCCGAGGAATCGAGAGCGCCGGATGTTGACACGCGCACTTGGGCCGCAGGCTGGACTCTTTGCAAGCGGCAAGATCCGAATATCTTCTGGCCGGATCGCAATAGCAACCGCAGAACCTCCGCGCTGGATTGGAATACTTATCCCCGCATCAGCGACAAAGAGCACCGGGTCATCCGGGCTTCGCTGGCCCACAAGGACATTAGCACCGCCAATGAAATCAGCGACAAATCGCGTCGTTGGTGCACGATAGATCTCCTGCGGGCTACCCATCTGCTCGATCACACCCGCGTTCATCACCGCAACTACATCGGAAAGGACCAGCGCTTCACTTTGATCATGAGTTACAAAAACGGTGGTTATCCCAAGTTCTCGAACGATACGGTGAATTTCATCTCGCATCTCTTCACGAAGCTTCAAATCGAGTGCCGACAAAGGCTCATCCAGCAACAACAAATCTGGCTCTATCACTAGGGCGCGGGCAAGTGCAATGCGCTGTTGCTGCCCGCCCGACAGCAGTTTCGGCATGCGAGGCTCGAACCCACTCATCCGGACGATATCCAAGACCCTCTTTACGCGGCGCTCGCGGTCAGCTCGATTTACGTGACGCGTCTCAAGGCCAAACGCCACATTCTCCGCCGCTGAAAGATGCGGAAAAAGAGCATAGGACTGGAAAACCATGCCGATATTGCGGTGCCGCGCCGCTATGTTCGTGATATCTCGTCCGCCTATCAAGATTTGCCCCTCTGTTGGCAGTTCGAAACCGGCAATCATTCTGAGTGTAGTCGTCTTACCGCAACCTGAGGGTCCTAGTAGACTCAAGACATTGCCGGTCTTCAATTCAAAGGAAATACCCTTGACGGCGTCGAATGAACCGAAGGTCTTTCGGAGAGAATGAACTTCCAGGGCCATGTATTCATACCAAGTTTGGAGTGTGACTGGGCCGACTTGAAGAACGTCAGCCCAGTCACCGTCAGTTAGTGAGCGGCTGCCGCCTTTGCACGTTCCCACACTTCGATCGCTCGTTTATCGAAGTCCGCACCGAGGTTGTATTGAAACTGGATCTTGTCCATGTTCTTTACTAGCTCATCGATCCCCATATCAGCCTTTGTCTTGGCGTCCAAAATGTCGATTGCTTTGGCATTCGCCGGAGCATATCCGAGTTGCTTTGGAAGTTGCGCTTGCACTTCCGGGCTCAGCATATAGTTCACAAAAGCATATGCTGCTGCTTCATGGGGCGCTTGGGCGATAATACAGGGTCCGTCGTACCAAGCAGTCATGCCCTCTGTCGGATAAGCGAGCGCAATTTTGAGACCTTTCGCGATGGCTTGGCGATAGCTTCCGTCATCGGAATCACCAATCCAGATCTCGCCATTTGCAAGAAGTTGTGCCATCTCATCATTGTGAGCATAGATTGTCCTGACTTCCTTGGTGTTCTCAGTCAGTTTGGTTTCGACTGCTTTCCATTGATCGTCAGTCAGCGGGCCGTAGGTGTAGCCGAGGCTCAAAGCCGTGCGCCAGATTTGTTCATTGGACTTATCGATCTTACCAATTCTATCCTTGTATTTTGCGGAATAAACATCCGCCCAAGATGTAATTGGTCCTCCCGTTTTAGCTGGATCGTAAGCAATCAGACCATTGAGCCCGAACGAGTAAGTGGCGCAGTAGTATTTACCGTCCGCTTTAGCCTTCTTCAATTTTGGAAACACGTCAGCGAAGGATGGAACTCTGGCAATGTCGAGTGCGGCCAGCATGTTTTGTTTAAGAGCGACATCCTCGAAACCAGCGCCTAGGAATACTATGTCATGGGTTCCGAGTCCGGCCGCCCGGATTTTGTTCATTGCCTCCTGTTCGTCTCCGTAATAGTCGATATTGACTTTGACACCATACTTCTTTTCGAAGCCTGGAATTGCAAAGTCGATGTAGTTTCCCCAACTCAGAACGTTGATTTCGCCTCCGATAGTATCATCGGCTTGGGCAGTAGTTAGTGCGCCGACCGCGTTAAGTCCGATGGTCGCCGAGATTGCACAAAAAAGTAACGAGCGTCGAATCATGGTTTCCTCCCTGTTTTCCGTACTTCTGTTTCAAGTTTTGTTGCGAGACCAAGTTAGACGAATGGTAGCGACCGTCAGCAAGCAAGTCGCCGCAAGGATCAGCGTCGAAACGGCATTTATTTCTGGTGTAATTCCCACTTTGACGATGGAATAGATTCTAATCGGTAGAGTCGTAGTGCCAGCAGAGGTCAAGAAGAAGCTGACGACGAATTCGCCGATTGAGACCGTGAATCCGAACAGCAACGCGCCAACCAAGCCCGGCATAATATTGGGAAGGGTTACGCTCCAAAGGACCCGCGGTTCGCTGGCGCCGAGGCCCCGGGCAGCATCTTCTAGCGTTCTATCAAATCGCGCAAGGTTAGAAACAATGATGAACGTACAGTATGGCAGGGCAAGCAAGGTGTGCCCAAGTAGCAGAGCCGTAAAGCCGGTCTTAAAGCCGGCATATCGTGCGAACATCAGCAACGAGACTCCTAGCACGATCCCAGGCGCAACCATGGGCAAAGTCATGAGCGCTAAAAATAGGCGGCGGCCGGGGAATCGGTAACGCACCACAGAGAGCGCCGCCATCAGCCCGATCAGAGTGGCAATACAGGCAGATAGTGCGCCAAGCCGAATGCTGGTCCAGAGCGAGCTCAGGGTGCGTGTATTCTCCAGCAGGGCGCCATACCATTTAAGACTATAGTGCTCGATTGGTAGTGCTGTGATTGCAGCTTCGTTGAAGCTTGTCAGGACAACCAGCGCAATTGGTAGATAAACCAATGCATAAACGATAATCACGAAGCTCGCGAAGAGCCATCTGATTGAGACAGAGCTCCTCTTCATTGCTCGGCCAGCAAGCTGCGACTGACGTCGGCAAATCGCGACAACAGGAATAAAGATCCGAATATCGCCAGCAGCAGAACTACCGACAACGCGGAGCCTAGCGGCCAATTATAACCTTGAAAGGCCGTCGCGATAAGGTTTCCGTACATCGTCCCTTGCAGACCCCCCAGAAGATTTGGAACCAGATACTCGCCAAGGGCTGGTATGAAGGTAATGATGCAGCCAGCGACAATGCCAGGCATGATAAGCGGCAGAATGACCTTGAATAGTCGACGGAACACACCGGCGCCTAAATTCTCTGCCGCCTCGAGGATTGAATCGTCGAGCTTCTCTATGGCAGCGTAGATCGGCACAAAAGTGTATGGCAGGTAGATGTTGACCAGTCCTATCACCACGGCAGGCTTGGTAAACAGAATTTGGATAGGGCTTTCCGTCACCCCGGCCACAGCTAGGCTCCAATTGAGCAATCCCTCCTCGCCTAGCACGAGGCTCATCGAATATGTCCGAATGAGCAGGCTAACCCAGCCAGGCAGGATGAGCCCGACGATGAACAACACCCTCCAGCGTGCACTGACCGACCGCGATATGAACCACGCCAACGGCAACGCGAGGATTACGCAAAAAATAGTGGTCAGCAAAGCCATGATCACTGAGCTCAACAGCGTCATGAGATAAATCGGGTTCTCAAAGACCTTAGCGTACTGATCGAGATTGCCGTTCTGGATAAGCTGGTAATTGTCGTCGACCGACCAGAAGCTGTAGGCGACCATGAGCGCCATCGGGAGAACAAACAGCAAAACAAGTGTCAGCAGTGGCGGAAGCAAGAATAACGCCAAACCCAGTCGTGCTGTGGTTCTCGAACTGAGCACCAATTTCCCCTGTCACTTCCCTCTTCTTGGGCGTTTCCTGCAATTTTTAGATCAAGATAGCGATAGACGCGCCTATGGCAAATTGATAATGATGTCTCTGCTCATAAGAGATGATTATAAGATGATGGGGGCTTTCAACGGCGATCTCGACATCGATCTCCTCCGCGCATTCCTGTTCGTGCAGCAAACGGGCGGATTCTCCCAGGCTGCGGCACTCCTGAATAGGACCCAACCGGCAATCAGCTTGCAGATCAAGCGGCTGGAAGCCCGGGTCGGCAACCCCGTCTTTGAGCGTTCGCGCAGCGGGACCGTGAGCCTAACGGCAACCGGAATTACCCTATCAAGCTATGCACATCAAATCCTTGCAATGCACGATGAGGCCGTTTCCAGGCTTGCCGCACCCAGTATACGAAGCCGTGTACGAATTGGAATTCTGGAAGAGCTTGGCCATTCACGTTTACCAATCGTATTGCGTTCGTTCTTGAAAGTCTTCCCAAGCACCAGCCCGCAAGTCCAAGTCAGCCTCAGCAACCAGCTGGTCAATGATTTGATGTTGGGGCGCCTCGATATGGCGGTGGTAGCGGGTCAGCCTGACTTCATGCAGGGGGTGTCGCTGTGGTTAGAGCCCCTTGTGTGGGTAGGATCCAGCGCGGTGCCGGTACCGCTGAAGCCGCCATTGCCCCTTGTACTCCTGCCCGATCCCTGCTTCTACCGCCGCGCCGCGGCAGAGGCGCTGGCAGGAATCGGAATGCACTGGACTCAAGCTTGCCTCAGCAGCACCATGGCGGGGGTGCGCGCGACCGTCATCGCCGGCCTCGGAATAACGATAATGGGGCAATCTGAGGTAACCGAAGGATTGCGTATCATCGGTAGCGAGTTGTCGCTCCCGCAGCTACCTCCGGCTGCCATCATGATCTACTATCGGAGCAAAGATCTGGATGAAGCAGCCCAGTCATTGTCAAAACATGTAAGACGAAGTCTGAACTAAATTCTAACTGACAGCGGAAAGATCAAACGAGATGGAAACTAGACCCGCATTCTGGTTAGAAAGCGACAACCAAAAAGCCTGCGAAATTGCCAAAATTGTCGGGTACCAAGTTGTTGTTTTCGACATGGAACATGGCACGTTGGACGAACACGCGCTTGATCGGCTAATCCCATTTTGCAATGGAATTGGCCTCGAGACATACGTGCGGGTCAGCGAATCGACACAGCCCCGCATCCAGATGGCGCTCGATATCGGCGCGAACGGCGTCATTCTTCCGCAGATACGTGATCTTGCCCATGCGCGCAATGCCGCCGCGTATTCTAAATACCCTCTGCGGGGCACCCGTGGTCTCGGCTACAGCCGCACGCAATTGTATGGTGCCGCCACTAATGAATTCATTGCGATGGAGAACCAGATACGCCGGTGCTACGTGATGATTGAAACTGCAGAAGCATTCGAAGATGCTCTGGAGATCGCACGACTCGACTGCGTCGATGGATTATTCATCGGACCTGCCGACCTATCTCTAGCGCGCGGGCGAGGTGTGTTTGCAGCTCGATCGGACGATATCTCGGATATGACTCGCATCGCACAGATCGCCAAAGATGCCGGCAAGCTCTGGGCGGTCGCTGCGGGCAATGCTGCCTATCGAAAAGCGGTCCTCCCCCTTGGTCCAACCTTCGCGACGAGCGCTGACGATCTCAGTGCACTACTTACTGGCTTTCGCCACATGTTGGATCGGCACGACGCAGTTTGACTTACTGAACAAGCTTCAAAACGCTGGATCGCCCCCACGGGTGAGTTTTGGCCTGAACTCTTCTGATCCGTACCAATAGCCGCGTGCCTTCTCAAAGGCGACACCTGCGCGGTAAACGCTGAGGTCATCAAAAGTCCGGCCAACTATCTGAATTCCGGTCGGGATGCCGCTGCTAGAAAACCCAGATGGAACGCTCAACACCGGACAGTTACGGAGAATATTGAATTGATGTGTCATCGAATACCCAAATTCAGGGTCGACATTCTTGCCATTAATGTAGAAGTCATCAGAAAACATCTGATGATCAGCAGCAACTGCCGGAACAGTCATTGTAGGGCAAATAAAAATGTCATGTTCTTCAAGAATAGGACCAAACGTCGCGTACATCCGATTTGCCACGTCGAACATTGAAATCACTCCAGCGCTATCCGCGCCCTCTCGAATAATAGCAGCAACCCGCAGCATATCTTTCGATAGTAGATCTGGATGGTCCGCTGCATGACATACCAGACCTTGACCTACATGCAGCGCGTTGAACCAATACCCGAATGCGTTATCGACTTCGTCGGTCCAGCCAAGTTTTACCTCGTGTACGTCACAACCTAGTTGCCTAAATATGTCTAAGGCATTGAGTGTACTTCTCTTGACGTCCGGGTCGACCTGCCGATATCCGAGATCCATTGAATATGCGACGCGAAACCCGCGGATATCTTCCGGGTCCGGCGGCAGGTGGACAATTTGACGAAGTGAGTCGTGATCCAAAGCATGTGGTCCCGATATGACGTTCTGCACTAAGCCAATGTCCGACACCGTTCGGGTCAATGGCCCGCAGTGATTGAAAAGGTCCAGGTTCCATGGTGTGCCATCTGGATTCCGGCCATGCGGCGGCTTGAAGCCAACGACGCCACACGCCGATGCAGGAACGCGAATAGATCCCCCCATATCCGTTCCAGTAGCTAAGGTCGTCAATCCGGCCGCGAGAGCCGCTCCGGATCCACCGGAAGAACCGCCAGGCCCATAAGCGAGATTCCAAGGATTGAGCGTCTCACCCCACATTGGTGATCGACATATCCCTGAAATACAAAGCTCGGATGTCGTTGTCCGGGCATGAATAATCGCGCCGGCTTCGACCAGGCGTTCAATCATAGGGTCAGAGTCAACCTCAATATTATCTTTATATATAGGCGATCCGAACGTCGTTCGCTTCCCAGCAATTCGTTGAGCATCTTTGACCGCGACCGGGAGCCCTTCTAGCGGTCGAGCTTCATCTCTCATCCAGCGTGACTCGGACGCTTTGGCCGACTTAACTGCTTCATCAATATACTGGTCAGAAAAGCAGTTCAGTTTGATGTTTATGCTTTGATTACGCCTGACAATGGCCTTCAATAAATCTACTGGTGACAATTCTCTTGATCGAAATAGACGAATTGCCTGTCCGGCCGATAAATAGCAAACATCTTCGTCTGTCATGATACAACTCAGAAAGTTCCAACTTTGGTCTACCTGGCTCTGATCTCTCATCCAGTTGTGATTGAAGCCTGACCGTTTAATACGTCCTATGGCGCGGCGATAGCAAGAGGAAGCATGCCGAGGAGACGGGGTATGTCGGTCGGACCTGCCGGTACTTCGGCACAGGTCGAGCCAGTTTCTACCACAGGCGCTTGCTCGAATTTTACCACAGGCGCTTGCTCGAACCCATCGGTAACATCGCGCCTGCTGAAGCTGAGGGAAGTTACTACGTAGCAACCGCGGCCATGGACACCCGTCAGCAGCTCCCTAACCTGCACTGCCCTATGGGACCCCGAACCTGCCGCCATCATTGGAGCCGAGATCAATCGTTACTTGCTGCAAGGAGGAACATTCGGCAAAGCTGAACAAACACCCAGTCTCTTGCTGGCGGGAAGTAGCGTAATCTTGCGTAAACGAGCCCGAACGCCGTTTTCCAAAATCGTACCAAGGGCTTCGTTCCTCTACACGGAGAGAGTTGGTTTCCAGCACCTTCTCCTCCGCCATTTAGCCCTTGGGCAAAGCTCTCTCTCCGAAAGCTGAGCGCCTAAAATCCCCAGTATTTGCGGGCTTCCTCGCGAAAAGCTGCTGACTGCCGGAATAGCGGGCCGGTCGATTTTGGTCTCTCTTTGCCCGACATTCTCCGAAGCTCCTGACTGCGCGGGAAAAGTACGGCGGCGATAAACTATTGATTGGAAATACTATTTTATGATGGTTGTCGCCGTACTTTGGTTAGT
>CANJMQ010000103.1 GCA_947475225.1 Bradyrhizobiaceae bacterium | reverse complement strand
GGCAGGGCCGAGGGCGGCACGCTGCTGCAGACTGACTGCGAACTTCCAACGGCGGGCAACTGGTTTGCGCCGTCGATCTTCACTGACGTCGAACCGTCCTCGACCGTGATGGACGTTGAGATCTTCGGGCCCGTCGCCGCCATGATGACCTTCCGCACGCCGGAAGAAGCCGTGCAGATCGCCAACCACACCCGCTATGGCCTGGCCGCCACCGTGTGGTCGGAAAACATCAATCTCGCGCTGGACACCGCCGCGCGGGTGAAGGCCGGCGTGGTGTGGATCAACGCGACGAACCTCTTCGACGCCGCCGCCGGATTCGGTGGCTACAGGGAATCGGGCTTCGGCCGTGAAGGCGGCCGCGAGGGCATGTGCGAGTACCTGGTACCCGCATGGGAAGCGGCGCTGAAGCCCGTGGCGCAGGCGAAACCTGCGCCCCTGAGCGCGCTGCCGCCGGAGAGCGTCGAGGCGCCGGCCATCGACCGTACCGCGAAGCTTTACATCGGCGGCAAGCAGGCGCGGCCCGACGCGGGCTATTCCTATTGCGTGTACGGAACAAAGGGCAAATCCATCGGCCAGGCGGGTCTCGGCAATCGCAAGGACATCCGCAACGCGGTGGAAGCTGCGGCCAAGGCCTCCGGGTGGTCTTCTGCCACGGCCCACAATCGCGCGCAGGTGCTCTATTACATCGCCGAGAACCTGTCTTCGCGCGCTGAGGGGTTCACCACGCGCCTCAGGTCCATGGGGCAGTCTGCGCGTGAGGCGAAGGTGGAGGTCGAAGCTTCTCTCGCCCGCATCTTCTGGTATGCGGCACAGGCCGACAAATATGATGGCCGCGTGCACAACACCAAATCGCGTCACGTGACGCTGGCGATGAACGAGCCGTGGGGCGTGATGGGCCTGGTGTGCCCCGACGAGATGCCGCTTCTGGGTTTCGTCTCGCTGGTGATGCCGGCGATTGCCATGGGTAACCGGGTGGTCGTGGTGCCGTCAGCGCGTCAGCCGCTGGCGGCAACCGACCTCTACCAGGTGTTCGACACGTCTGACGTGCCGGGTGGTGTGGTGAACATCGTGACCGGTGAGCGTGACGAACTGGCCAAGACTTTGGCCGAGCATGATGAGGTTGCGGCGCTGTGGTATTTCGGGCCGGGCGTGAAGGCGGTGGAGGCTGCGAGTGCCGGGAACCTGAAGGCCACCTGGGCCTCGGCCAAGCCACGCGACTGGCTGTCACGCACACAGGGGCAGGGGAGCGAATATCTCCGC
The DNA here is from genome assembly GCA_947475225.1 of Bradyrhizobiaceae bacterium. Classification (GTDB taxonomy): domain Bacteria; phylum Pseudomonadota; class Alphaproteobacteria; order Rhizobiales; family Aestuariivirgaceae; genus Aestuariivirga. The sequence goes on along the minus strand of CANJMQ010000103.1, from coordinate 10,209 downwards.
CGGGCGGTTCAGGTGAAGAATATCTGGGTGCCTTACGGGGAGTAGGAAGAGGGCTGCTACCCCCGCGCCTTCACATCCAGCCTGTGCCGGTGCAGCAGCGGCTCCGTATAGCCATTTGGTTGCTGAGCTCCCTTGAACACGAGGTCACAGGCCGCCTGAAAGGCGATGGACCTGTCGAAATCCTCCGCCATCGGACGATATGCCGGGTCTCCAACATTCTGCCCGTCGACCACCGCCGCCATGCGCTTCATTGTTGCCATCACCTGATCCGCGCTCACCACACCGTGGCGCAGCCAGTTGGCAATGTGCTGGGACGAGATGCGCAGCGTGGCGCGGTCTTCCATCAGGCCGACATTGTCGATGTCCGGCACCTTGGAGCAGCCGATGCCCTGGTCGATCCAGCGCACCACATAGCCGAGGATGCCCTGCGCATTGTTGTCCAGTTCCTTCTGGATCTCCTCGGGCGTCCAGTTGGGGCGCACGGCGACGGGAACCGAGAGGATGTCGTCCAGACTGGCGCGCGGGCGGCTCTTCAGTTTGTCCTGCACGGCGCTCACATTCACCTTGTGATAATGCGTGGCATGCAGCGTTGCGGCGGTGGGAGACGGCACCCATGCGGTGTTGGCGCCGGCCTGCGGGTGGGCGAGCTTCATCGACAGCATGATGGCCATGTGGTCCGGAACAGCCCACATGCCCTTGCCGATCTGGGCGTGGCCGGGAAGGCCGCAGAGCAGGCCTGTGTCGACGTTCCAATCCTCATAGGCCTTGATCCACGGCGCCTGTTTCATGTCGCCCTTGCGGATCATCGGGCCCGCTTCCATCGCGCTGTGGATCTCGTCGCCGGTGCGGTCGAGGAAGCCGGTGTTGATGAAGACGATACGGTCCTTGGCGGCGCGGATGCATTCCTTGAGGTTGATGGTGGTGCGCCGCTCCTCGTCCATGATGCCGATCTTCATGGTGTTGGACGTCAGCCCCAGCGCCTGCTCGACGCGGGCGAAGAGTTCGACCGCGAACGCCACCTCGTCCGGCCCGTGCATCTTGGGCTTCACGATGTAGATCGAACCTGCGCGGGAGTTCAGGCGCTTGCCGTTGATGTCATGGATGGCGATCAGTGCCGTCATCATCGCGTCCATGATGCCTTCCGGAACCTCGCGGCCATCTGGGTCGAGGATGGCCGGATTGGTCATCAGGTGGCCGACGTTGCGCACCAGCATCAGCGAGCGGCCGGGCAGCGTGACGGTGCCGCCGTTCGGAGATTCGTAGGCGCGGTCGGGGTTGAGGCGGCGAGTGAAGGTCTTGCCACCCTTCTCGATCTCCTCGGCGAGGTCGCCCTTCATCAGACCCAGCCAGTTGCGATAGACCGTCACCTTGTCGGCGGCATCCACCGCCGCGACCGAGTCCTCGCAGTCCATGATGGTGGTGAGCGCGGACTCGATGATGACGTCAGATATCCCGGCCTTGTCGTCCTTGCCGATCAGGTGCGCGCGGTCGAAGGCGATCTCGATGTGAAGGCCGTTGGTGGCGAGCAGCACGGCGGAAGGGTTGTCCCTCGGTCCGCGCCAGCCCTTGAAATGCGAAGGTGCCTTCAACCCGCCGAGGTCGGTCATCAGCACTGCGCCGTCGACGAAGACGCGGGCGACATCGGCCCACTTGGACTTGGCCCGGCCAAGCGGCACGGACTGGTCCAGGAAGTTGCGCGCCCAGCCGATGACTCGGGCGCCGCGCACCGGATTGTAACCGCTGGTTTTCTCCGCACCATCCTGCTCGGCGATGACGTCGGTGCCGTAGAGCGCGTCATAGAGCGAGCCCCAGCGGGCATTGGCGGCGTTGAGCGCATAGCGGGCGTTCATGACGGGCACCACCAGCTGCGGGCCGGCCACCTTGGCGATCTCGGGGTCGACGTGCTTCGTCGTCACCTTGAAGTCCGGCCCCTCGGGGACGAGGTAGCCGATCTCGGTGAGGAAGGCTTTGTACGCGGCCATGTCGGTGGGCGCGCCGTTCGTCCGGTACCAATCGTCGAGCTGCGCCTGCAACGCGTCGCGCCGCGCCAGCAGGGCGCGGTTCTTCGGCGCCAGGTCCTTCACGATGTCGGCGAAGCGGTGCCAGAAATCCGCTTCCGATATGCCGGTGCCCGGCAGGGCCTCGTCACCCACAAAGCTGAAAAGCTCACCCGCTACCCGCAGCCCTGCAATCTCGATCCGGTTCGTCACCTGTAAAACCCCAGCTGGCTCAATCGGCGAGGATTAGACCATCACGGCGCCTTCAGCCAGTCCATGTTGGGGTAGGGCACCGGCTCCTTGGCCTTCAGGAAGTAACGGGCGAAGATCTCGCCGTAGCCCTTCATCGTATAGCCGTTGTTCCTGGCGATCAGCCGGTCGCGTTCGGCGCGGTAGTAGGCCGGGATCTTGTACCAGGCCAGCGCCGGTACCGTGTGATGGGCGACGTGGAGGTTGTTGTAAAGGAAGAGCAACGACCAGACGGGAGAGGCCTCGACGATGATGGTCCGGTGCCCCACCTGCTCTGCGGCCTGGTGCTCGCAGTAGGAGCGCACGAGCGCCAGCGAGAGGCCGGGATAGGCGATCAACAGGTAATACTGCCAGAACGGCATGCCGCAGACATGGATGACATACCACAGGGTGATGGCTGAGGCCGGCACGAACCAGGCCCAGGCCCGAATGGTATTCCGGTTTCCGGCCAGCATGTCGCGGAATTCCGACGACCAGAATCGCACAATGGAAATGGCAGGGCCGATCAGCATGCGCCCCGCCAGCGTGTTGTTGACCTCGTAGAGCACGCGGCGGATGCCCTGCACCTCAGCCCAGTCTTCCGGCAGCAGGTAATAGGATTCGGGGTCGAGCCGCGGGTCGGTCAGGTTCTGGTCATTGTGGTGCTGCAGGTGCGTCTGCTTGTAACGCATGTAGGGCAGCCAGAAGGTGGGCGTGGGGAAGACCATCGCCTCGTTGAGGAACTTGTTGCCGGTCGGGTGGCCGTGCAGCACCTCGTGCTGGAGCGAGGCATGGAGTGCCGCGCAATAGGCGCCGATGGGCAGGATCACCCACCACGGCAGGCTGGCGTGGAACCACACGATGAGGGCAAGCACGCCATAGTCGGCGGCAATCAGCGCCACCGTCGGCCATTCAATCTCGCGGGAATGTTCTTTCACCATGCCTCGTGTCTCTTGTTCCGGCGAACACAATAGCCGATATCGCTCGGCTTGTTGACGTCCGGCGTTGCCGCAGCCCCCGATCTCAGCTTGGCGGCCCAGCAGCGGCCTCTTCCGCCGAAGGAGCGGGAGAAGACGAAGGGAAGTTCTGCGTCCTTACGCCCCCGCAATCATCTCCGCCTTCTTCACCAGCACCTCGGCCTGGCGGATCGAGGCGTAGTCGATCAGGCGGCCATCGAGGGAGACCGCTCCCTTGCCCTGTTCGGCGGCCTCCTTCATGGCGGCGATGATGCGGCGGGCCTTGGTGACGTCGGCCTCGGAGGGGCTCATCACCTCGTTGGCGAGCGTGATCTGCGAGGGGTGAATCGCCCATTTTCCCTCGCAGCCCAGAACGGCGGCGCGCCGCGCCTGGGCCTTGAAGCCCTCGGCATCGGAAAAATCGCCGAACGGGCCGTCGATGGGGCGCAGGCCATTGGCGCGCGCCGCCACCACCATGCGTGACACCGCATAGTGCCACATGTCGCCCCAGTGCGTGGCTCTGGCGCCGTCGGCCAGCGCGTCGGTCAGCACCACGTAGTCAGGGTGCGGGCCGCCGATCGAGGTGGTGCGCGCCTTGGTGGAGGCGGCATAGTCGGCCACGCCAAAGTGCAGGGACTCATTGCGCCGAGAGGCGGCGGCGATCTCGGTGATGTTCTGCATGCCGAGTGCCGTCTCGATGATGAGTTCGAAGCCCACCCGCTTCTTGCGGTTCTTCGCGGCTTCGATCTGGGTCACCAGCATGTCCACCGCATAGACGTCCGCCGCGGTGCCGACCTTGGGGATCATGATCAGGTCCAGCCGGTCCGAGCACTGCTCGAGCACGTCCACCACGTCGCGGTACATATAGTGCGTGTCCAGCCCGTTGATGCGCACCGAGAGCTGCTTCTTGCCCCAGTCAATGTCACCGATCGCCTGGATGATGTTCTTCCGGGCCTGTTCCTTGTCGTCTGGCGCCACGGCGTCCTCGAGGTCGAGGAAGATCACGTCGGCGGCGGACCTGGCCGCCTTCTCGAACAGCTTCGGCTGGCTTCCCGGCACGGCCAGCTCGCTGCGGTTGAGGCGGGCGGGGGCCTGTTCGATGGTCTTGAAGCTCATGGGCGTCCGGGTCCTTTGTGCAAATCTGGGGAGGGTCTTAGCCCCCTGCGGCCCGGCCATGCAATGCGCCCAAACAAGGCCTGTCGAACCCGGGCTTGATTCCCGCTGCCCCATGGGGCAATCCGAACTCACAACTCCCTAGCCGAGGTCCTTTCCATGCCCCAGTACCGTTCCCGCACCACCACCCACGGCCGCAACATGGCCGGCGCCCGCGGCCTGTGGCGCGCCACCGGCATGAAGGACGAGGATTTTGGCAAGCCGATCATCGCCATCTGCAACTCCTTCACCCAGTTCGTGCCCGGCCACGTACACCTCAAGGATCTGGGCCAGCTGGTGGCCCGCGAGGTCGAGCTGGCAGGTGGTGTCGCCAAGGAGTTCAACACCATCGCGGTGGATGACGGCATCGCCATGGGCCATGACGGCATGCTCTATTCGCTGCCCTCGCGCGAGATCATCGCCGACTCGGTCGAATACATGGTCAACGCCCACTGCGCCGACGCGATGGTCTGCATCTCCAACTGCGACAAGATCACGCCCGGCATGCTGATGGCGGCGCTGCGCCTCAACATCCCCTGCGTCTTCGTTTCGGGCGGGCCGATGGAAGCGGGCAAGGCGGTGCTCTCCGGCGTCACCAGGGCGCTCGACCTCGTCGACGCGATGGTCGCCGCGGCCGACGACAATATCTCCGACGCCGACGTTGAGGCCATCGAGAAGGCCTCCTGCCCGACCTGCGGCTCGTGCTCCGGCATGTTCACCGCGAACTCGATGAACTGCCTCACCGAGGCGCTGGGCCTGTCGCTGCCCGGCAACGGCTCGACGCTCGCCACGCACTCGGACCGCAAGCGGCTGTTCGTCGAGGCGGGCCACCTCATCGTTGACCTCGCACGGCGCTACTATGAGCAGAACGACGAGACCGCACTGCCGCGCAACATCGCGGGCTTCGGCGCCTTCGAGAATGCCATGACGCTGGACATCGCCATGGGCGGCTCCACCAACACGGTGCTGCACATCCTTGCCGCGGCACATGAAGCCGAGATGGACTTCACCATGAAGGACATCGACCGCCTGTCGCGCCGCGTTCCCTGCCTTTCGAAAGTGGCGCCTGCCAAGTCGGACGTGCACATGGAAGACGTGCACCGCGCCGGCGGCATCATGTCGATCCTCGGCGAGCTCGACAAGGGCGGCCTGATCAACCGCGACCTGCCCACCGTCCACACCCGCACGCTGGGCGAGGCGCTGGACCGCTGGGATATTTCACGCACCAATTCCGAGTCGGTGCGCGAGTTCTTCCGCGCCGCACCCGGTGGCGTGCCCACCCAGGTGGCCTTCAGCCAGTCGAGCCGCTGGGACGAGCTGGACCTCGACCGCGCCAAGGGCGTGATCCGCGACGTGAAGCACGCCTTCTCGAAGGATGGCGGCCTCGCCGTGCTTTACGGCAACCTCGCCGAGGAGGGCTGCATCGTGAAGACGGCGGGCGTTGATGAATCGATCCTCAAGTTCACCGGCAAGGCCAAGGTCTTCGAGAGCCAGGATTCAGCCGTACACGGAATATTGAACCGCGGCGTCGAGGCGGGCGACGTGGTGGTGATCCGCTACGAAGGCCCGCGCGGCGGGCCGGGCATGCAGGAGATGCTGTATCCCACGAGCTACATCAAGTCGAAGGGCCTGGGCAAGGCCTGCGCGCTGATCACCGATGGCCGCTTCTCGGGTGGAACCTCGGGACTCTCCATCGGCCACATGTCGCCTGAGGCCGCCGAAGGCGGTCTGATCGCGCTGGTGGAGGAGGGTGACACGATCGAGATCGACATTCCCAATCGCTCGATCCGCCTCGCCGTTCCCGACGCCGAAATCGCCAAGCGCCGCGCCGCCATGCTGGCCCGTGGCGACAAGGCGTGGAAGCCCACCGAACAGAGGAAGCGCAAGATCACCACCGCACTCAAGGCCTATGCCGCGCTCACCACCTCGGCGGCCAAGGGTGCGGTTCGCGTCGTTGAGTAAGCGCATGACGCTGCCCACCAAGCTGCTCGAAGGCTATGCGAGCTTCCGCTCCGGGCGCTACGCCTCGGAGGCCCAGCGCTACCAGAAGCTGGGCGAGGGAACGCAGAAGCCGCGGATCATGATCATCGCCTGCTGTGACTCGCGCGCCGCACCGGAGACGATCTTCGATGCCGGGCCGGGTGAGATGTTCGTGGTGAGGAACGTCGCCAACCTGGTGCCGCCCTACACGCCGGACGGCGGGCATCATGCCACTTCCGCAGCGCTCGAGTTCGGCGTCATGTCGCTGGGCGTGCAGCACATCGTGGTGATGGGCCATGGCCGCTGCGGCGGTATCCGCGCTGCCGTGCAGGAGTCCTCGCCGCTCACCCACACCGACTTCATCGGCTCATGGATGCGGGCTATCAAGGACGTGACCCGCATCGTGCCGCGCGCCGAGGGCTGCGACGATGCGCTCCATGAGCGCCACATCGAGCGCGCCTCGATCGAGCACTCGCTCGCCAATCTGCGCACCTTCCCGTGGATCCGCATGAAGGAAAACAAGCGCGAGATTTCGCTCCACGGCGTGTGGTTCGACATCTCGCTGGGCGAACTGCATGCCTATGACGAGGATGCCGCGGAGTGGGACGCGGTGAAGGGCTGAAGTCCCTTCTCCCATCCTGCGGACGGGTGAAGGGACTGGTGGAGCGGGTGCCCGCGCCTGGTGCGTCTCCAATAACGGAATTTAGTCCTTGACAGCGCGCGCTCGCTGTGTTAGGAAGGCGCACACTCGGAAAGTGTGATTGGTGATGCGAGGCCGGCGGAAGCTGGCCTTTTTGCATTTTCCGTTCCCCCTCGCGGATCCGTCACCCCGGCCTTCGCCGGGATGACGGCTGAGGGGATGGGATGATGTTCGGAGGTGTGGATATGTTGCTGCTACTCTCTTTCCTTGCCCTACAGCTTCTTCAGCCCCGCCTCGATCTGCTCGCGCTTTCCTTCCAGGAAGGGGGGCAGCGAGAGGGTGGTGCCGAGCTTGTCCATCGGTTCGTCGGTGGCGAAGCCCGGCGCATCCGTGGCGAGTTCGAAGAGCACGCCATTGGGCTCGCGGAAATACAGGCTCTTGAACCAGAAGCGGTCCACCGGGCCGGAATTCGGAACCTTCATGGAGCGCAGGCGGTCGGCCCAGGCCTCGTAATCGGCATAGGGAATGTTGAAGGCGACGTGGTGCACGGCACCGGCACCCTGCTGGGCGGGGGGCAAGGTGGGGTCGACCGTCACGTGCAGTTCGCCCACCGCACCCGGAGCACCCATCTTGTAGACATGGGTGCCGGCGAAGCTTCCCGTGGGCGTCATGTTCATCAGCTTGGTCAGCACCATGTCGGTTTGGCGGATGTCGGGGACGCTCATGGTGATCGGGCCCAGACCCCTGATCTGGTGCTCGGCGGGAACCGGGCTGTTGTCCCAGGCATGCGCTTCGCCCTCATTGTCCACGGTGAAGGACAGGCGCTGGCCCTCATGGTCCTCGAAGGCCAGCGTCGGGCGGCCGGCGACATCGGCGATCTTGTCCTGCTTCACGCCGTTCATGGTCAGGCGGTGCTGCCACCACTTGAGCGCCTCCTCGCTGGCGACACGGAAGCCGGTACGCGTGACCGAGTGCGTGCCGCGGCGCTCCGGGCCGACGGGCCAGTCGAAGAAGGTGATGTCGGTGCCGGGCGAGCCAACGCCATCGGCGTAGAACAGGTGATAGGCCGAGGTGTCGTCCTGGTTCACCGTCTTCTTGACGAGCCTGAGGCCCAGCGTGTCGGTGTAGAACGTGTGGTTGCCCGGCGCGTCGGCGGTGACGGCGGTGAGGTGGTGGAAGCCCTTGAGGTTCATGGCCTGAAATCCAGCACGCCAGATGTGGCGGTGATCGTGTTGGGGAGCGGTGGCTCCGGAAATCTGGATATCGGGGTTTCCGGGGCGGAATTCAATAGTAATCGAACCCGTTACGGTTCGTGCCCCGTTTGGTCACATGGCGAACCACGGCAGGGCCAGGAAGCCCTTGGCCACGAAGGCATTGGCGAGGTCGACGAAGAACGAGCCCGCCATGGTGATCAGCAGGAAGGCCTTGGGCGAGGGGCCATAGCGGCGGCCCACCTCGTCCATGGTGGCCATGGCCACGGGCATGGAGGCCAGCCCGAAGCCAAGGAAGCCACCGGAGGCGACGGCGGCGTCATAGTCCCGCCCCAGCAGGCGGAAGAGCACGAAATAGGCGATCAGCTCTGTCACCACCACCTGCACCAGCACGTTGAGCATCAGCGGCACGAGGATGGCAGCAACCGATATGAGCGGGGTGGACATCAGCGCCATGACCAGGAACAGCTGCAGGGCCAGGGCACCGCCCTGCTCGATGGGGGCGAAGTCCAGCTTGTAGCCCACGGCATCCGCCACGTTGGTGATGAGCACGCCAGCGAGCATGGCCGAGAGGAAGCCCGGCAGCAGCAGCCCCGCATAGGCGGCGAATTCGTTGAGCTTCTCGCCGACGCTGACCGCCAGCAGGATGAGGAAGATGGTGGAGAGCAGCGTGTCGGTGCGGCTGCCCGGTTCCCTGCGTTCGGCGTCCGCCGGTGGCGGCGGCGCAAAGGTGAGGTCGGACGGCCCGCCACTGCTGCTCTTCAGCCTGTGGCGCTGGATGATCCAGCCGGTGATCGGACCGGAGACCAGCGCGCCCGTGATGGTGGCGAGCGTGGCCGCACCAATCGCCACCACATGGGCATGTACCAGCCCCTGTGCTTCGAGTTCGCGGGCCCAGGCCATGGCCGTTCCGGGTCCGCCCACAAACGACAGCGAGCCTGCTAGAACGCCATAGGCCGGGTGTGCTCCCCATGCGCCTGCAAGCAGCGCGCCCGAGATGTTCTGCGCAATGAGTGCGAGCACGGTGACGGCACAGAGGATGACCAGCGGCTTGCCGCCGCTCTTCAGTGCCGAGAGCTTGGCGGAGAGGCCAATGGAGGTGAAGAACACCAGCAGCAGCGCATCGCGCGTGCGCTGCCCGAAGGCGACGTCGATGTGGAGGTTAAGCTGCAGGAGGAGGATCAGCACCGCCACGATCATGGCGCCCACCACGGCGTTCGGCATGTCGAGGCGGCGCAGCACCGGCACCGACTGGCGCACAAAGCGGCCGACGAACAGGGCGATCAGCCCGATGAGCACCGTCGCCAGTTCGCCCAGTTCGATGCGCTGCATCAGTTCCATGAGTTACCCCCGTTCCCGGGGTGATGCTAACACCGGACGGGAGCGGTGCAACGGGTGCGTCGAGTGGGAGTCTTCTCCCGCTTTGAGGGAGAGGACGAGGAGGGGAAAGTCACCCGCCCTGTATCCGGGGCAGGAGATAGATCTCCGCACCCTCCGGCAATTCCCGTCCCCAGTCGTCGCGGTAGATCCGGCCGTCGATCGATACGGCCACACCGCGAGCGAGGTGCGGGGCCATGCCGGGGTAGTCTTCCTCGAGCTTGCGGAACAGCTCGCGGATGGTCTTGGCATCGACTGAAATGACGGACGCTCCGTCCGCTGCCGGACGGAGCGCCCCCCAAAGGTGTATCTCGGCCAAATCAGGCCTTCTTGTGTGCCTCGAGCGCCTTGAGGACGCGCGGGGGCGACATGGGAACATGCGTCATGCGGACGCCGAAGGCGTTCGACATGGCGTTGGCGATGGCGGCGAGCGGCGGAACGATCGAGGTTTCGCCAACGCCGCGCACACCATAAGGGTGGTTGGGGTTGGGGATCTCGAGGATCTGCGTGTCGATCATCGGCAGGTCAGAGCACACCGGGATACGGTAGTCGAGGAAGCCCGGATTCTGGAGCCGCCCGTTCTTGCCGTAGATGTACTCTTCGTTCAGCGCCCAGCCGATGCCCTGTGCGGCACCGCCCTGGTACTGGCCTTCGACATAGGTCGGGTG
>CANJMQ010000102.1 GCA_947475225.1 Bradyrhizobiaceae bacterium | reverse complement strand
ATGTCATCGGTGTTGCCAATGCCGAGGATGTCGACGACGAGCCCGTCGGATATGTAAGTGATCTCTACATCGTTGACCTCAACCTTCCGGGTGAAGACGGCATGGGACTGGCGCGCCGTATCCGGAAGTCCCAGCCCGATGTGGGCATCGTGATCGTGTCGGCCCGCAACTCGCTTTCGGACCGCATTGAAGGCTACCAATCGGGTGCCAACATATACCTGACAAAGCCCTTTTCTCTCGAGGAGCTCCGCGCCGTCGTCTCCGGCTTCAGTAGCAGGCTGGTCAACAGTGGGACTGCACTCACCCGGACATTGACCCTGAGTTCGGTGCGCATGGTGGTGGCGGGGCCTGCAGGTGAGGCGAGGCTGACTCAGACTGAGATCGTTCTTCTGGCAGCCTTCTCCAGGGCATCCCAGCAGACGCTTGAGCGTTGGCAGGTTGCATCGCATCTTGGGGGCGGCGAGCACATCAGCCGTGAAAATCTCGAAGTTAAACTCGGCAGGCTTCGCAAGAAACTCATCACCTGCGGCGCAGAGGTTCCGGCAATCCAATCGTTGCGGGGAGTGGGCTACAAGCTGTGCAGTCCGATCCGTGTGGTGACAGAATGACCGGATAGCGCGCTCCGGGTGTCAACCGAAATATCGCGCGAAATCAGGCTGTTATACGTCGTTTTTCGGTAGGAATAAACTCAATTAGACGTTTTACTGCTCGCATGTAAAGGGCAATCCCGCCCAACATGGAGTGGCAAATGAAGTACCTCAACAAGCTTAAGCTGGTCGCCCAGCAGCAGAAGCGTATGCAGAGTAAGGCAGAGCATCGTCGCGGCAAGGTCATTGAAAAGTTGGAAGAGCAGCTTGCAATGGCAGAGGCGTTGAACCGGGGTGAGAGCTACAGCAAAACCCGCCGTGTTTGGAAAACGAACGAAGCAGGGGAGAGGGTGCAGATTGATCGAGCCAAGCGTGTTCGTTCGTGGTTCTGGGTAAGTGCAGCTGGGTGCTTTCTGAGCGTTTGGTATGGCACTAAGGTGATCGAACTGGAACCCGGTATGACAGCTATTCAAGTCGGTAAGCGTGATGAATTGCCTGATGCAATCCGCGGTGTCATTGAAGCAGTCCGGGCAGGGGAGCTTGATCTCCAAATTGAGGCAGTTGCCGAAAAGGGCATCCCTGAGATCAAGCTGCATTCAACGCCTAAGAAGCAGCGAGCAGCAGCGTCCGCTTAATACGTGAGACGATAGTGCGCTTCCCGTTAAAATGGGGAGCGCCTTCTCTCGCAGGGCCTGTGCCGTTGCTGTCGAGCAAGTGCTGATTTTGCGAGGTCGGATTTGCATAACTTGGCGCTATCGTGTATGTTTTGAAATAGGAATATAAATGTGGTGCACAGGCAGTACACGCGCATTTCGTGTTGGATTAAGTAGCTGTAATTACAGTGGTAATTCGGTTATGCAGTACAACTCGCGCTAAGGGCTTTTGCCTTTCAGCCGACGAACACGGGGCTCTGCCGATGGCGGGGCCCTTTTCCTTTGCAGTCTTCCATTCATTGACGGGTTTTCAGCAATGGCAAAAACACCCACAGCACCTCCGGCCAGGACGGAAAGCCTGAAGGAGCGTGCAATCGCCGAAATGAAGATCTACCTCGCGGTGACCCTCTACCTCTGGGTACTGCTGGCTTTGTTCGCGCTGTACAAGAGGGCCCTGCTGAACGAAAACGGCATCGACTACTGGCGGCAGGGCTCCGCCATCGTGAATGCACTGATCCTCGGCAAGGTGCTGCTGATCGGCGAAATCCTGAAGCTCGGTGACGGCCTGCGCAAGCGGGCGCTTGTCTGGGTGGTGCTGGGCAAGGCGGCGCTGTTCACTGCGCTGCTGATGCTGTTCCACGTGGTCGAGGAAGTGATCCGGGCACTGATCAAGGGACTGCCCTTTGCCGAGAGCATCCTGAGCATTGGAGGAGGCAGCTGGTTCGGGGTCTTTGTATATGCGGCCGTCATGTTCGTCATGCTGATGCCTCTGGCCGCATTCTGTGAACTGTCCTTCGTTCTCGGGAGCGGCGCGATGTGGAGGCTGATGACCGGCAGCGAAACAAAGTCTGGTCTCTAGCAAGGCAGTTGCAGTCTCACCGTTGGCTCGGTGGTGGAACCTGGATTGCGATGTTTCTGGACCGGATGAAGAGGGGACACAGCGGATGGCGGTTGCAGAACGCGGTAAAATTTCTTCTGGTTCGATAGTGAGTCAGTGAACATAGGGGGTCAAACGCGACATGAAGACGGTGCCGTTCTTGTCCATCGTGGCTGATTACCGCGAGCACAAGCTGAAGGAGGAGCTGGCCATGGATTGGGGCTCGCTGGTGTTCTACCGGAGCCCAGCCTTCGTGGTGGCCTGGGCCATGGTGCCGCTGGGCGTCACCCCCAACCAGCTGACGCTGGCCGGCCTCGTGCTGATCCCCCTCATCCCGCTGGCCGCCTGGTTTCTGACCCCGGAGCATGCGATGGCCGCGGTCACTTTGCTGGCGCTGGCTTTCAACGTGTTGGACTGCGCTGATGGATCTCTGGCGCGGGCCACCGGCCGCAGTTCGCTGAGCGGGCGCTACATGGACTTCTCGTCGGACATCCTCTACCGCAACACCGCCTATGCCAGCTATGGCCTGATCGCCGATCGCATCTGGCCGGGGGCCGTGTTCCCATGGCTGGCAGTGGGCCTGTGCTGCGGCTTGCTGGCGACCTACGCGCGGGTGAACCGGCTTTATGCCGAGAAACTGTTCCCGAAGGCGGCGGCGGGCTCCCCGGCTGGCACTGGCAGGTCCGGCATCTTCGATATGGTGTTCAGCTTTTTATCGGGGCTCGACACGCTGATGCCGCTTCTCGCCATTCTGGCGTGGTGGGCGGGTGCATTGTGGGCGGTGTTGCTGTGGTTCCTGTTCTTCACCCTCGGCGATGCCGCAGTGGAAGTCATAAGTAATTACGCGAAGGCACGTGGCATTGATTCGGGGAGTGCGGGCCACGGCCAGCCGCGCAGCTGACGAGCGCGCCGCAATTTCACGCAAAAACTGTGTATTACGCTTGTTGTGCTGTGGAACAGCAAAGGTTGTAATTGCCGCGCGTGCCGCGCCGCCTGATACTGGCGTGGGTTAAAGCCTGGCTCAGGCTGCCCGAGCAATGGGGGATACCATGGATATTGTTAGCTTGATCATTCAGCTGGTCGCCGGCGTCGTTGGCGGCAACGTGGCAGGCAAGGCGAGCCCGAAGTTCAACATGGGCGGCGCTGGCAACTCAATCACCGGTGCGATCGGTGGCCTGGTTCTGGGCCAGATCCTGGAGCGTGTGACGGGTGGTGCGATGCCGGCCGCCGATGCGGCCGCGACCACGCAGGGCCTCGACATCGCCAGCATCCTGACGAGCCTGATCGGCGGCGGCGCCGGCGGCGCCGTGCTCTCGGGCATCGTCGGCGCTCTCAAGAACCGCTGATCGCACGTACAGTCTGAGATGAAGGGCTGCCGGTTCTGACCGGCAGCCCTTTGCATTTCGCTGCCGACAGTCTTGCGCGGTACGCGTATGATTGCCAAGCGGGTGAGCGGACTGACGTCTTGGCAGGCCGGATGAGCGGCGCGATAGTCGGCCCATGACGCAATCACCCCGGCACCGGCCTTACCTGACAGCGGGCGCTGCCTTCGAGATCGGGCTGCAGCCGATGCAGACCGCGCAGTGGCTGGACGTGGGGCCGGACCATGGCGTGTTCATGGCGGCCAAGCGGGCACGTCTTGCGGGGTGCCCGCCGCTTTATTACCGCTCACTCGACCGGTCGCGTGGGGCGCAGGCTGAACTGCTGCGACTGGTGGCCGCCAATCTGACTGCACATCATGCTGATGTGTTCACGGGCGACGCGCGCAGTCTGAATGACCGCATCGACGGCAGCCACCACGACCTCGCCGATCCCGCGCGTGAGCCGCTCGACGTCCTGGGTGGCGTGGTGGAAGAGGATTTCGTGCTGTTCGACAGCGAGGAGCGGCGCGACATCGTGGTCGCCGCCTCGAACGCCTATACGAGTTCCGGCCGCATCGTATCCTGCGTTGGGCGCGACATGCGCTTTGCCCACGATCCGGTACCGAACCTGAACGACGACCTCGGCAGCCGCATCGACCGGGTGATTGGTCACGTGCAGGCGGGAAAGCCCGTGGTACGGTTCAACTGGTTCGTGACGCCGATCGCCAGCCGGCTGTTCCCCGAGGGCTCGCATGATGCAAATGTGGCGGCCGGCAGCGCCGCTGCACGCCTGCTCGCCGCAGATCACCGCAAGGCAGGCCAGACGCTGTGGCTGCGCGTCGAGCGCCAGACGTTCCTCAGGCTGCCGGAGACGGGTGCGCTGGCTTTCGGCATCCACACCTATTCCGATCCGCTTTCGGTCATTTCCGGTGAGCGGGACAGTCTCATGGCACTGCACCGCCTGCTCGGCAGCTACAGCGAGGAGCGCCTCGCCTATGGCGGCATGCTGGCGACCCGCGGGGCGATCCTCAAATGGCTCGAGGAGCGGCTTGCCTGACCATTCCGCGCCGACCGTCTGCTAACTGATCAGTCTGTCGCGGTGCAGAACAGTGATGTTTCTGTATCCGGTGACAATGGTTCCCTCGTCCGAGAGTTGTGACAGCACTTTTGCGACCACCGTCCGTGAAACGCATGAGATTGCTGCAAGTTCATCGTGCGAGACGACAATCTTGCGCTCCATGCTGCCTGCCGGACGCGGAGCACCTGCAAGCGCATGGAGCTTCGAACGAACTCTTTCCTCACCCTTCAGGCCCGCAAGTCCGGTTGACAACTCGAGCTGGCGCTTGAAAGTGTCGCCGAAGAGATCCGTTGCAGCTTTGCGAAAGCTGGGTTCTCCTTCGAGCGCCGCGAGCCGCGACTGCAGCACGACAAGGGCAGAACTCGGCATGCGGGCACGATACTCCGCTATATTGTCCCGCCCGGTAAGCGCTCCATACTCTCCGAACCATTCAAGGGGGGATACCACGTGCGATGGGACAATTTCGAGGTCGGCTCGTGGAACCAGGACCTGCACGGCCCCTTCAAACAGGAAGTAAATGTTCGAACCCTTTTCATCCAGTCCAATGATCCGCTCATCTTTTGCAAACTTGATGAGTTTGGAATTGCGCAGAACACGCTCGCAAAATTCCGGATCCTGTTGTGACAGCCATGCGGAATTTCGTGCTGCCGCCAGGGCCATTGCTGTTTTCGGTTCAGCCAACATATTCAACGGATCTCAGTGTCCGGGCCGCTTCAGGCGCGGACGCGGGCGAGGGCTGTCTCGCAGTGTATCGAGGCCGCTGCTGCAGATCATGAGTTCACGTTGCGCTCTCGGGGCACGCGTCGGTCGTACGGCGGGGAGAGCCGTTATCGAGCGTGAGATCGCCGAGCCTCGTGGATATTGATTGGGCTTGGGCGGACAGCCCAGCGACCGGGACACTGCCCCAGTTGGTTGTCGCGAGCGTAGCATTGTCGATTTGTGCAAATGCCGGATCTTGTCCATGCGCTGCCATCCCCTGCTGCTATACAAGGCTTACTTGAGCAGGCGATACCAATACACCACCTTCGTGATACTGGATTGGTATCGGCATGTCGCGCGAGCGATTACCGGAGACGCGGTCCTGCCCGGGAGAACGCTGAACGTGGATCGTGCCGCACAGCATCACGCGATGCGCCATGCCGTCTTCGGCAGTGACCCTGGGTTACTGGGCGAGGTTGGCTACCTTGGCGTCGGCGAAGACAAAGCAGCCGGCGATCACCGGGCTCACCGGCAGCTCGCGGTAGGCGCCGAGCGCACCCTCGCGCCGGAGCTTTCCCGCAAGGCCCGGTTCGTCGCTGGATACGACCCAGATGAAGGAGAGGCCGCTTGGCTTGACGATGCGGGCATCGGCGCGCGTCAGGCTGGCAAAGACCTCGTCCTCTGGCGTGCCGGGCTCAAAGACAGCCAGCATGGTGCCGCTCGCCTCGGGCGGAAGGGCGGCGTGGCGCATCACCACCGCCATGCCCACGAACCAGACGGCAATGACGCCGAGGAGCAGCGCCAGCGCCAGCCTGTGGCCCGAAAGCTTCATCAGGCTGCGGCGAAGCGGGGTGCCCGCTGCTCGCGGATCGGCAGGTTGACGATGAATGCGAAGACGCCCAGCGCGACGCTCATCCACCACACGATGTCATAAGAGCCGAACTGGTCATACAGCCGGCCGGCCAGCCAAACCCCGAGGAAGGACCCGATCTGGTGGCTGACGAAAACGAAGCCATAGAGCGTTGCCATGTAGCGCGTGCCGAACATCACCGTGACGAGACCCATGGTGAGCGGCACGGTCGAGAGCCAGAGCAGGCCCATGGAACAGGTGAAAATGAGTGTCGTGGCGTTTGACACGGGAAGCAGCACGAAGCCTGCCGTGATGGCCGCCCGGGTCAGGTAGATGAAGGCCAGCGGCACGTGTTTTTCGCCACGCCCGCCGATGATGCCGGAGACATAGGAGCCCACCACGTTGAACAGGCCAATGAGGCCCATGGCGATGCCGGCAAACTCCTTCGAGATGCCGTGCTCGGCGAGATAGGGCGGCATGTGCACCGTGATGAAGGCCAGCTGAAAGCCGCAGACAAAGAAGCCCGATACCAGCAGGATGTAGGAGCGGTGGCCGAAGGCAAGGCCGATCGCCTGCTTCATGGTGAGGTCCGCCTCGTCAGCCGTGGGGCGGCGCCCCGAGGTATTTTGCGACAGCAGCGGGGTGGCGAAGAGGACGATCAGCAACGTGAGCCCGGCCAGCACGGTGAGCGCCTGCTGCCAGCCATAGGCCGAGACGAGCATGGCCCCCAGCGGCGCGAAGATGAACTGCCCCAATGAGCCCGAGGCGGTGGCGATGCCGAAGGCCCAGCTGCGCCGGTCCGGCGGCACGATGCGGCCCAGGGCCGCCATCACGATGGAGAAGGATGAGAAGGCGATGCCGACGCCCACCAGCAACCCGCCCGCCAGGTTGAACATGACGGGCGTGGCGGTGACGGCCATCATCAGCACGCCGATGGCATAGACTATGGCGCCCGCCATGAGCACGCGGGCCGAGCCATAGCGGTCCGCCAGCATGCCGGCCACCGGCGTGGCGATGCCCCAGATGAGGTTCTGAATGGCGATGGCGAAGGAAAAGATCTCCCGCGGCCAGCCATGGGCTTCGGAAATCGGCACGGTGAAGAAGCCGAAGGTCGACCTGACGCCAAAGTTCACGATCGCAACGAGGCACCCCGCGATGATCATCACGGTGACGGTCTGGTACCAGGGGAGCGGGGCGTGGGCGCGGTCGGCGGTCATCATGTCTCCATAGCGGTGCGTGGCTTCCCGCTCAAATGTGTTTTGCTGAGGGGTGCGACACGCTTCATGATGATTGGCCCGAACTGGGCGATGGCCACGCCGAGGATGATCAGGGCACCGCCCGCCAGCAACGGCCAGGTGAGGTGCTCGCCGAGGATCAAGATGCCGCCGATGGCTGCCACCAGAGGCTGCACGTAAAGGAACACCCCGGCGATGGAGCTGTCCATGGTCCCCAGCGCATAGTTCCATGCAGCGGTGGCCAGGAAGGTGCCGAACACCACAACGAAACCCACCGCCAGCCATGATGTGGCGTTCATCGCGGCAATGGTCTGAGGAAAGTCGAGGTCGACAAACAGCGGGATTGGCAGCGCGGTGATTGCCATGGCGAGGCAGGAGACGGGCAATGCGCCATATTTGTGCGTCGCGGGCCTGATCACGACGGTGTAGATGCCCCAGCCCATGGTGGAGAGGGTGACCAGCACCAGCCCGAACAGCGAGACATTTGCCGATGGCGTGAGGCTGCTGCCCAGCATCAGTGCTGCCGTGCCGAGCATCGAGACGAAGATTCCGCCGATGAGCCATGGCGTGAGCCTGTCGCCCGCGAAGGCGACGGCGAAGACGGCGATGAACACGGGTTCCAGCCCGAAGATCAGCCCGGTCCAGCTGGCGGGCACCGACTGCATGCCGAAGGCAGCGAGGATCTGGTATCCGAGATTTCCGGCCAGTGCGGCGATGGCGATGCGGCCCCAGTCGCGCCATGCGATCTGCCGCACACCCGTGAACAGGCAGACGATGATGGCCAGCAGCCCTGCGGGATAGAGCCTGAGCACCATCGCCGTCTGGGGCGAGAGCTCGGTGATGAGATAGCGCATGGCGACGGGGATCAAGCCCCACATGGTGACGGCGAAGAGCACGGCGGCAAGTGCGGCCAGGCTGCCGCGCAGCCTCAGACTGCCGCCGAACTGCGCAATCGCCACGCCCGCCATGATCAGGGTTCCGCCGATCACCATGCCGCCCGTGACCTTCTCGCCCAGCATGAGGGCTCCCGCCGCAACACCGATCGGCGGCACGAGATAGAGGAAGGCGCCCGCCGCCGCCGCGGGAAGCCGCGCCGCGCCGTAGTTCCACGTCACCATGGTGAGTGCCGTGACGAAGACAACGAGATAGGCCATCTCGGCCCAGGAGCGCGGCGTCATGGCTGACAGCGTGGCAAGTGTCGAGGGCCGCCCGAGCAGCAGCACGAGTGCGACAGAGGTGATGACCACCGACATCGCCGTCACCGGAAGCGAGCCGTATTTCTGCGACAGGGGCTTGCTGGCCACCGCATAGATGGCCCAGCAGGTGCCAGAGACGAAGATCATGGCGCAGCCGGTGAGGAACTGCGTTGGATCACCCGTGACGCCGAGGTCGTTCCACACCAGGAAGACGATGCCGGCGAAGCCCACCAGCAGTCCGACGACGACGGCGGGGGTGAGTCTTTCCCGCGCCGCAAAAATCCCGATCAGCGCAATGAGCAGAGGCTGGGTGCCGATGATGAGGCTTCCCGTTCCGGCGTTGATGCGCTCAAAGCCGAAGGCGGAACCGAGATTGTAGCCGGTGAAGCCGACGAGCGAGACGAACAGCAGCCGCGGCCAGTCGGCGCGCGCGATCCGCCAGCCCCCGGTGGCGATGAGCACGCCGATGAACAGGAGCCCGACCAGTGCATAGCGGATCGCCAGATGGTCGCCCGGGCCAAGTGCCAGTGAAAGGGACCGGAAGAACACGGGGCTCACGCCCCACACGAGCATGGTGAAGAGCAGTGCGAGAACGGCGCGCAGGTTCATCCCTCCCGCAGCCTCGTCATGAGGGACGGGCCAAACTGGGCAGCGGCGACACCTGCCAGCATCAGCAGTCCACCGGCCACGACGTGGACGGTGATAGCCTCGCCCAGCACGAGGGCACCCGCCGCCACGGCGACGACCGGGATCAGGTAGAGGAAGGTGGCCGCCGCCGTGCTGGACAGATGCTTTGCGCCATAATTCCACAGCATGGTGCCGCCAAGGCCCGTCACCAGCACGAGATAGGCGGCCTCCGCCCATTGCCGCAGGTCGAGCCGGGCGAAGAGCGACGGCAGCGGCTCGCTCGCCGCACCGATCATGATGGGTGCGGCGATCAGCATGGTGATGGCGGTGACGGTGTAGCTGTCATGGCGTGCCAGCAGCGGCTTGGTTGCAATGGAGTAGATGGCCCAGCCGATGCAGCACAGGAACAGGTAGAATATGCCGAGGGGGGAGACGGCAGTTTCCGTCTCGCTGCTGATGTTGGGCCAGAACAGCACCACGGCGCCGGCAATGGCGATGGCGACGCCGAGCAGCACCCAGCGCGTGAGCTTCTCCCCCAACAGCATGGCTGCAAGGATAGCGATCATCAGGGGTTCGCTCATGGTGACCAGCGTGCCGATGCCGGCAGGCACCAGCTGGAACCCCGCATTCACGAACCAGTTGTAGCCCGCCATGCCGGCAACACCGGCAATCAGGAAGCGCGGCCAGTCGGCGCGCGGAATGCGCCACGTGCCCAGCCAGGCAAGTGCGATGACGTTGATGACGGTGAGGCAGAGATAGCGCACCGCGAGGGAGTTCTCATGGCTGAGCGCCAGGGCCAGCGTGCGCATGAATACCGACGAGAAGCCCCAGAACAGCATGGCGAGGATCAGGGCAAGGATTGCGCGGGTCTTGGTGCTGTTCATCTGGAATCCGGATCAGGATTCCATGCGTGCCCGAACAATGGGCAGCGGTCAATCAGGGAGGCATGCGGGGAGGGACGGGCTGCTGCTCAATGCGGGAGATCGCTGAGAGAGGCCCTCTTCCGCCCTGAAGGGCACCTTCTCCCAGCCTGCGGACGGAAGAAGGAAATCCTCTCCGCCAGTCCCTTCTCCCGTTGTGAAGCAATGGGAGAAGGTGGCCGACAGGCCGGATGAGGGCCCTGTCGGCTTGGAAATTGCTTACGCCACGCCCTTGTCGGCCATGAGCTGCTTCAGCTCGCCGGACTGGAACATTTCCATCATGATGTCGGAGCCGCCCACGAACTCGCCCTTGACGTATAGCTGCGGCACGGTGGGCCAGTTGGTGTAGTCCTTGATGCCCTGGCGGAGCTCGGCGGAGTCGAGCACGTTGACGCCCTTGAAGGGCACGCCGAGGTTCTGGAGGATCTGCACGGATCGACCCGAGAAGCCGCACATCGGCATGTCCGGCGTGCCTTTCATGAAGAGCACCACGTCGTTGGTCTTCACGTCATTGTCGATCTGGTTCTGTATGTCGGTCATGTTCAGTCCTCTGGGGTGCTGGTCTGGAGTGCGAGGGCGTGCAGCTCGCCGCCCATGCGGCCCTTGAGGGCAGCATAGACGAGCTGGTGCTGCTGCACGCGGGATT
Source organism: Bradyrhizobiaceae bacterium (assembly GCA_947475225.1). Classification (GTDB taxonomy): domain Bacteria; phylum Pseudomonadota; class Alphaproteobacteria; order Rhizobiales; family Aestuariivirgaceae; genus Aestuariivirga. The sequence continues at coordinate 834 of CANJMQ010000102.1, read as the reverse complement.
TGCCCTTGAAGGCGGTGGAAACGACGTTTGCCGCATAGTGATCGCCGTCGCCGGCGAGGTCGCGGATGGTGATGACGGCATCGGGCAGCGCCTCCTTGATGAAGCGTTCGATGTCGGTGGCGGACATGGCCATGGATCGGTCCCCTTAAAGCTCGCCCGACATGTAGGCCGGGAACCAGCCTTCATGCGCCGAGCGCAAATCGGCCACAGATATAGAGGGACCTGACGCGATCTTCAATGTTGGCTGGGCGGTGACCGTGCCGACCTGTTCCAGCGCCACACCGGCCTTGGCGGCCTCCGCCAGCAGCACGGCGGCGTTGTTGGGGGAGGTGGTGACGACGTAGCGGGCCTGGTCCTCGCCGAAGAACTGCCCGTGGGTGAGCGCCACAAGGCCGGCTCCGAGGCCTGAGGCCATGGCCATTTCGATCACCGCGAGGCCGAGGCCACCGTCGGACACGTCATGCACGGCGGTGAGCTGGCCGGTGCGGATGAGCTGGCGGACGAAATCGCCGTTCTTCTTCTCGAGGGCGAGGTCGACCGGCGGCGGGGCACCTTCTTCCCTGCCCAGCACTTCGCGGAGGTAGATCGACTGGCCGAGGTGGTGGCCGTGGCCGCCCACCAGCAGGATCACGTCATCGGCATGTTTGAACCCGATGGTGGCCATAAGGTCGACATTCGGGATGAGGCCGATGCCGCCGATGGCGGGCGTGGGGAGGATGCCCTGTCCGTTGGTCTCGTTGTAGAGCGAGACATTGCCCGAGACGATGGGGAAGGCGAGCACGTTGCAGGCTTCCGACAGGCCTTTGATGGCATGCACGAACTGGCCCATGATCT
>CANJMQ010000101.1 GCA_947475225.1 Bradyrhizobiaceae bacterium | reverse complement strand
CTCGCCTTCGTCACCAACCACTGTTCCTTCATCGAATATCTTCCCCCGCAGCTCTGCCATGAGCGGCTGCGCCGCGAACTTGCGCAAGAGGAACTGGTGCTCCGGCCTGATGGCTTGATCCCTCTGCCGACAAAGCCAGGGCTTGGCGTCGAGGTCGATTGGGAGATCGTGAAGCGCTACAAGGTTGCGTGAGTGGAGCGGCTCCTGCCCAGGGTCCTGCTCTTCGCACTGGCGGCGTGCCTGCCGCTGGTCCTTGTGCTGGCGCCGATCGGCACCTTCCTGGTGCTCTCCTTCTTCCACATGGAGAACAGCCAGATCGTCCCATCCTTCTGGCTTGCCAACTACGCAAACTTCTTCCGCAACTGGACCTATTTCGGCACCTTCCTCGGAACCCTTTGGCTGTGCGCGCAGGTAACGGCGATCTGCATGCTGCTGGGGTATCCTATTGCCTGGTTCGTCTGGCGACGGTCCGGCGCGCTGCGCTACTTCCTGCTGCTGCTCACCGTGCTGCCGCTGTTCATGAGCTATATCGTCAAGCTCTACACCATCCGCTCGGTGCTGGGATTGAACGGGCTTCTCAATCAGGCGCTCGTGGGATTGGGCATCCTCGGGAAGCCGAGCCTCCTTTTCATGTTCAACCAGCATGCGGTGCTTGGCACCATGGCGGTGCTCTACCTGCCCTTCGCGATCCTGCCGATCTTCCTGACGCTGGAGAGAATACCAGCCAACCTGGTGGAGGCGTCGCGTGATCTTGGCGCATCGCCCTGGTCGACGTTCCGTTATGTCGTCTTTCCGCTGGCGCTTCCGGGAACGATCGCCGGCGCCCTTTTCACCTTTGTGCTCGCATTGGGGGATTTCGTGACGCCGCAGATGGTCGGCGGCACGACGGGCTTTACCTTTGGGCGGGTGATCTGGTCGCAGTTCGGTCTTGCCTACAACTGGCCCTTCGGGGCCGCAATGGCAGCGATCCTGCTCGCCACCGCCCTCCTCATCATCGCTCTGGCGAGCTATTCCGCCAGCCGGCAGCGGATCTGAGCCATGCTGAACCGCTCCGAACGCATCGCCGATATCCTCGCTGGGCTTCTCACCGCGTTGGTGCTGCTCGTCCTCTATGCGCCGGTGTTCATCAGCGCCATCTTTTCTGTCGTCCAGGTGAATGATGGCCGCATCATGTGGGAGACGTTTTCCCTCCAGAACTATGTGAGCATGTGGTCCAACCCGTCAGTGATAGACGCCTTGCGCAACACGGCCATCGTCGCGGTGAGTGCGGTTGCCATCGCCAGCCTGCTCGCGGTGCTGCTTGCGCTCTATGCCGAATGGCCAGGGGCGATCTTCCGCCGTGGCATCGAGATCGCGATCTACCTGCCCTTCCTGTTGCCCCCCATCGTGACGGGGCTGTCTCTCCTTGTCAGCTCGGCACAGCTGGGCATCAGCCGGGGGCTGGCGACGATCATCATCGGCCATACGGTCTTCGTACTCGCGGTTGCCTACCGGCTTGTGCTGACCAGGCTTCAGTCCATGCCCAGGGCGCTGGTCGAGGCGTCCTATGACCTTGGTGCGTCACGTCTCCAGACCTTTCGGTTCATCACGCTGCCCTATCTCGCATCCGCCATCGTGACAGGCGCGGTGCTGGCCCTCACCCTCTCCTTCGACGAGACGCTGATCAGCGTCTTCCTGGCGGGCGACCGCATGACGCTGCCTCTCCGGCTCTGGGCGATGATGCGGGTAGGATTCTCGCCCGAGATCAACGCGCTGGTGACACTGGTACTCCTCGTCTCCCTCGTACTCGCCGCCCTGGTCGCCGCACGACTCAGGATCGGCAACTCAAATCCGGAGTGAATGACATGACTTCAACGAAGCGGCTGGATCAGCGGGTGGCGCTTGTCACCGGAGGTGCGCGCGGGATCGGCGCAGGCATTGCGGCGAGGCTCGCGGCAGAAGGTGCTCACGTCGTGATCGCCGACATCGACGAGGCGGAGGCGGCCGCCATGGCAGGCACGCTCGCCAATGCCACGGCACGACACGTCGACATTGCCGATCCTTCGTCAGTCGCGTCCCTGGCCGCCTCCATCGAGGATGCGTTTGGCCGTCTCGACATCCTTGTGAACAACGCGGCGATCCTTGATGCCACACCACTCGCCGACCTCACCATGGAGCGCTATCGCAGGGTACTCGACGTCAACCTCAACGGCGCACTTGGCGTGACCTTCTCCATGCTGCCTCTCCTGAGGCGGGGGGGGCCCGCCCGGCGCATCCTCAACATTGCCTCGATCATGGGCGTGCGCGGTTCGCGTGATTCCCTGGCCTACTCGACTGCCAAGGGCGGTGTCGTCAACATGACGCGCTGCCTCGCCAGTGACCTCGCCCCCGATGCGATCAACGTCAACGCCATCTGCCCGGGCTTCATCGACACGCGCATGGCGCTGCTTCCGGATGGCAGCGGACATGAACACGACACCGACTGGTTCAAGGATATCTACATCAAGTACCGGCGCATTCCATTGGCACGCTCCGGCAAGCCCGAGGATATCGCAGGACCAGCCTATTTTCTGTGCAGTGATGATAGCGCCTATGTGACCGGTCAGATCCTGCTGGTCGACGGTGGCGTGTCATCGACGTTTTGAGGAGAATTGAGAAATGAAGTCCGTCAAGATTACATCCATCGTCGCGGCGCCGCTGCTGGGCGAGTCGCCCAAGGGCGGCTGGTCCGCCGAGATCAAGCCGGAAGACTCGGTACACACGCTGATCGCCGTCCACACCGACGCAGGCATCATCGGCCACGGCAGCGTCTTCAGCAACGGAGGCCTCGTCGAGGCGGCGCTCAAGGTGCTGGAACCGCTCTATGCCGGCGAGAATGCGCTGGAGCCCGAGCGGGTGAGCGAGAAACTCCACCAGAACACCTTCTGGATGGGACGCGGCGGCACGCTGACACATGCGATCAGCGGCATTGATATCGCGCTCTGGGACGTTCTCGGCAAGGCACTGGGCCAACCGGTGGCGCGCCTCCTGGGCGGCGTCTATCGCACGCGGGTAATGCCCTATTGCTCGGTGCTGATGGAAGAGCCCGGCCTGATGCGCGACGTGGCCGCCAGGGCGCGGGAAGATGGATACCGGGCCTTGAAGATCGGTTGGGGGCCGTTCGGCAGGCGCAACGACACGAAACTCGACGAGGCGATTGTCCGGGCGGCCCGCGAGGGCTTCGGCGAGGATACCAGGCTTTTCGTCGATGCGGGCGGAAGCGATGCCTACTGGCCCCAGGGCCTGAAGTGGGCGATCCGTACCTCGCACATGCTGAAGGACTACAACGTGGGCTGGTTCGAGGAGGCACTCAAGCCCGACGCGCTCGAAGACTTCGTCGAGTTGCGGAAGCAGAGCCCGGTGCCGATCGCTGGCGGTGAGGTCCTGACAAGGCGCCAGTCCTTCACGCCCTGGTTCGTGCGCGGTGCCTTTGACATCGTGCAACCAGACGCCACCAAGGTTGGCGGCATCAGCGAGCAGCGCCGCATTGCCTGGATGGCGGAGGAGTTTGGCGTCCGCTACATCGGCCATGGCTGGAACACGGCGATCGGTGTTGCCGCCGACCTGCAGATCTCGGCAGCCATGCCGCATACCGACGTTGTCGAGTTTATCGGCGGCAGTGCCTATGTCGACGGACTGCTGACCGAGCCCTTCCGGCTCGATGCGGAGGGATACCTCGAGATACCGATGTTGCCGGGCATCGGGGTTTCGCTCGATCCCGAGAAGGTGGCGCGATATTCACCGAGCTGGAGGAGACTGTTCGCGATTTGAACGCAAAGAGAAAGGGCGACCACAGCTGTTCATGGCTGGGCGTGGCGCTTGACGGTGGGGTCAGCCAACATATAGTCGACCGTGTGATGGAAGTGGGCGCGTTGTGTCTATATTGACTGGCCAGATATGCATTGTGACAGGCGCGGGACAGGGCCTGGGCCGTGCCATCGCACTGGAGATGAGCCGCGAAGGCGCCGTGCCGGTCCTCATCGATCGAAATCCGGAAACGCTCGAACAGCTTGCTGGAGAGATTGTCCGTGCTGGCGGCATATGCTCGCACCACAGCTTCGACGTGACGGACTATGACGCCTATTCCCGCGCCATCTCGGAGATCGTAAAGCGGCATGGGCGGATCGACACGCTCGTGAACAACGCCGGCATCAACCCCGCCACCCGGAGCATCCTGGACGACACGCTGGAAGAGTGGCGCCGAACCATCGCTGTCAACCTCGAGGCCGTCTACATGGGCTCAAAGCTTGTGGCGCCCGTCATGGCGGCGCAGCACGGCGGCCGCATCATACACATCTCCTCAATCCAGGGCTTCGCCTCGAGCGGGCTCTGCGGGTCCTACAATGCCGCCAAGGGCGCCCTCATCGCCTACACCAAGTCCATGGCGGTTGAACTTGCCCCTTACAACATCCTCGTCAACGCGGTGGCACCAGGCTTCATGGTGACGCCTATGTCGGTGGTCAATGGCGTGGACGAGACGACGACGCCCGAGTTCATCGACTGGTATATCGACAAGCGCAAGATCCCGCTGGGCAGGAGCGGGCAGCCGGAGGACGTGGCGGGCACGGTGGTGTTCCTCGCCTCCAACTACTGCCGCTACATGACGGGGCAGCTGCTCGTCGTCGACGGTGGCCTGATGAGTACGTTCTGATCAAGAAAAACCAATAGCGAAACGACAGGAAGGAACACAACATGGACAATTCAGCATATCCGATGTTCACCCGGCGCAGCTTGATGCTCAGTTCCGCCATGCTGGCGGGCGGTGCGGCACTGGGCGGCCTCTCGAAGGGGGCTGCCGCACAGGTCAAGGACATGGACATGTGGTACTGGGGTGAACAGGAACTCCCAGGTCTGCAGAAGTACGTGAATGATTCTGTTGCCAAGTACAAGGCGGCAACAGTCAAACCCATGCTGCAGGACACGGCCGTGGTGATCTCGCAGTTCCAGACTGCCGCCGCGGCGGGCAACGCGCCCGACGTTCAGTATCTCTGGAACGGCATCTACCACATGGAAAGCGTTTGGCTCGGTTACCTGCGCGGGCTGAAGAGTTTGATTAAGCCGGACATCCTTGCCGCCTCCAACCCGACGATGCTCAGCCACTTTGGCGGCGACATCTATCGTACCGGCTGGTACCCGCTGCCGATGTTCTGGTGCTATAACAAGACGCTGTTCGAAAAAGCCGGCCTCGATCCCGAGGCGCCGCCCAAGACATGGGACGAACTGCTCGTCGCCTGCGACAAGCTCAAGAGTTCCGGCGTCGAGGCGCTGGGCGGCGGCATCCAGGATGGCTACTGGAGCGAGTGGTACATCACCCACTCCCTGCCCCAGCAGCTTGACTCGCTGGGTGAGGCCGTCGAACTCTTCATCGGAGACAAGGACTTCAACGACCCCAAGTACCATGAGCACTGGGTAAAGCTGGCCGAACTGAAGACGAAGGGCTTCCTCAACAAGGACATGTCATCGCTCGAACTCTATCCCGGCATCGACCTCGTGGTGGCCGGCAAGCTGGGCATCGGCCAGACCATCGGAACGAGGCTCCCCGCCGACAGCAAGGCGACAGGCGGCAAAATCGGTTACATGACCATGCCGGTCTTCGGCAAGGGCAAGCTCGCAGCGACACCGGTCGTCGACGTGCAGGGCCTCGGCATCTCGACCAACGCCGAAGATGCGGCAGCGGCTGCCGCCTTCCTCGAGTTCCTGCAGTCTCCCGAGCAGCTGAAGGCATTCTGGGAGGCGACAAACTGGCTGCCATCCAACACCACCTTCGACTCCAGCGTGATCCAGGATGCATCGGTGCGTGGGCTCTGGGAGAACTGGGGACTGAAGTCCAATATATCCAATGTCACCAACCTGATGCCCGGCCAGTTCTACGAGCGTGCTGCCATTCCCACCGGCCAGCAGATCGTCGCGGGCTCGATGACGGGTGAGCAGGCAGGCGAACTCGCCGCCAAGACAGCCAAGGAATGGAAGGACTTCAACCCCGACATGGTCGAGAACTACCGCAAGTGGGTGAAGGACCTCTCCTCCCCCACCTGATGAAACCCGCCGGAGCCGCTGCAACAGCTGCGGCTCCGGCCCCTCCGCCTTTGCAGGTTCATGACGCCCCCTTCCCGGCTCACACCCTATCTCTACGTTCTGCCGCTCGTGGCCTTGTTGGCTTTCGTGTTCGGCTACCCATTGCTGCGCATCTTCGAATTCAGCTTCAAGATGGTGCGGGGCATCGATGGGCCGTGGATCGGACTGCGCAACTACCAGCTCGTCCTCGGGCAATCACTGTTCTGGGAATCGGTGCTGCACAATCTCCAGCTCCTGCTTGCCATTCCCGTCATGGTGGGCATCTCGCTCATCGTTTCAGTGCTGCTGTCGGAGCGGGTGGCAGGCTGGAAGCTCTACCGCATCATCGTCTTTGTGCCCTTCGTGCTTGCCATTCCCATCGTCGCGGTGGTGATGAAACGCATGTTCCAGTTCTCAGGCCCGGTGAACGAAATGCTGCGCTGGATGAGCCTCGACTTCATGGCGCTGGACTGGATTGGCTCATCCGACGTTGCGCTTTGGACGGTGATGATTCTCATCATCTGGCGCGAATCCGCGCTCGGCATCATCCTGTTCCTCGCCCGCCTGCTCAGCCTCGATGAATCGGTGATCGAAGCCGCCAAGATCGACGGTGCCAACTGGTGGCACCGGCTGTGGCACATCATCCTGCCGGAGATGCGCGGCGTCATCGAGTTCTACGTGGTGGTCAGCGTCATCACCATGCTCGCCGCGGTATTCTCCTACATCTACATCATGGGCGGTGGACGCGGCGGCCCCGGCACATCGACTGAGGTGGTCGAACTCTACATCTTCAACGCCTTGATCCGCTCCAGCCTGCCTGGCATCGCGTCGGCGGCTTCCGTGATGCTGTTCCTCGTCACAGGCGTCCTCATCTTCCTGTTGTTCCGGGTACGCCGGCGCGCGGAGGCCACGTGATGCGCGCCGCCCTGCAACCCGGCAACGCGGTGAAACAGCTTGTTCTGCTGCTCGCTGCAGTCCTCGCCCTCGTGCCCACCATCTACATGGTCGTCACCGCCCTCAAATCGGACGAGGAATACGCCATCGACAAACTGGGCTTTCCCCATGCGCCGGTGCTGGAGAATTTCCGGTCGGTGCTGGTCGATAGTCCCTTCGTTTACTGGATGCTGAACAGCGCCATCCTGGTGGCGGGCGCCGTCCTGCTGTCGACGACGATCTCGGTGCTGGGGGCCTATGCCATCGCTACCATGCCGTTCCGAGGGCGCGACACGCTGCTGACGGTCAGCACCTCGCTCATGGCCGTGCCGCCCGTCGTCATGATCGTGCCGCTCTTCGTGCTCTATACGCGACTTAACATGGTCAGCACCTATTCCGGCGCCATCCTGATCTACGCCGGCCTCATCACGCCCTTCTCGGTCTACCTCCTCGTCACCTTCTTTCGCACCGTACCGCGCGAACTCTACGAGGCTGCCCACATCGACGGTGCGGGGCAGTTCACCATCCTGATGAAGGTGGTCCTGCCGCTGTCGCTCCCGGCCCTCGTCACCCTCGTCGTAGTCAATTCTCTCTATGTCTGGAACGACCTGCTGATTGCCATCATCTTCATGCAGGACGATGCGAAGCGTACGCTGATGGCTGGCATCAGCGTGTTCTCCGGTCGCTATAACAACCAGGTTCCACTCACCATGGCCGGAATGGTGATCGCCAGCGCCCCGATGTTCATCCTCTATGTGCTGTTCCAGAAGCAGTTCATCCGCGGCCTCATGTCGGGCGCCATCAAATGAGCACAGTGACTCTCGACAGTCCTTTGCTGCAGGTGGCGGTGAACCCGCAGGTCGGCGGCACCATCACCGCCGTCTACCACAAGCCGACTGGCCTCTCCGTCCTCGGCACGGTACCGTGGCAGAACATCGACGCGCCCCTCGCCAGCCTCGCCGCACGCGATGAGCCAGAATGGCTCACACGCTACACTGGCGGCTGGCCCCTGCTGTTTCCCAACGGCGGAGACGCCTGCACAATCGATGGCACCTTTCACGGGTTTCACGGGGAGGCCTCGATCGCGCCGTGGGAGACAGAGATGAGAGACGGCGCGCTCGTTCTCAGCCGCACCTTCACCTCGCTTCCTGTGGCCATGCACCGCACCATCACTGTGGAGGCCGAAACACTGTCAATCCAGGAAGAACTCACATATTCGGGCACCCGGCCCGTCGATGTCATGTGGGGTCACCACCCCACCTTCGGAAGCGACCTGCTCGCAAGACCTTTCGAAGTCACCTGCGGCGCGCGCAACGTGGCGGCCGAGGTACAGTACGACCCACCTGACAGCCCCATCGCGCAGGCTGCCCATGGCGCATGGCCTACACTCACGTCGAAATCCGGCGGCAGCGTTGACCTCGCGAATCCGCGGTCCCCCTGGGCTTCCGTCGCCTACCTTTCCGGCTTTGATGCGCCCTGGGCCGCCATCCGCCGGCTGGATGATGCCATCGCCGTGCTTCTCACCTGGGACGGTGCGCGCTTTCCCTGTGCCTGGTTATGGTATGAACTCGCTGCAACGCCGGATGCACCGTGGAACGGCCGCACCCATCTTGTCGGCATCGAACCCAACACCACGCCCTGTGCACTGGGCCTTGGCGAGGCCATGGCACGTGGCGTGCCGCTTCTGCGCCTCGAACCCGGGGCCTCGGTCAGCGCAGGCATTGCGCTAAACGTCTTCAAGCCCGCGGGGACAATTCTCCATGGCCTCCATGACCTTCCCTCCCGAACCACAAATGAACGAGCGAGACCATCATGAGCATCGAAGCCGTCGACTTCTTCTATCTCTCCATGCCCAAGGTGGAGGACATCGGCGATGGCAGCCAGGATGCGCTTGTGGTGCGCGTGACCGCCGACGGCGTCGAGGGCTGGGGCGAATGCGAGGCCTCGCCACTCGTCTCCATCGCCGCCTTCGTGACGCCCATGTCGCACGGCGCATGCAAGCCGGTGCGCGACGTTGTGCTGGGCAAGGCCATCGAGAGCGTAGCCGACATAGCAACCATCCACGCCGCTGTTGAGATGGAATGCATGGACCTGCTGCAGGCTGCCCATACATTCTCGGGCATCGAGATGGCGTTGTGGGATGTGCTTGGCCGGAAGCGTCACGCCCCGGTCTATGAGCTCCTCGACTACACCAAGACCTATCCTAAGCTGCCCTATGCCTCGCAACTCTTCGGCGACACGCCCCAGGAAACGCTGCTCGGCTGCCGCAAGTCGCGCGACAGCGGCTACCGCGCCGTCAAATGCGGCTGGGGTCCCTTCGGGCGTGGCACGGTGGAACTGGACCGCGATCATCTTCAGGCCGCGCGCGAAGGGATTGGTCCCGACGGCACGTTGCTGATCGACGCCGGCCAGATCTTCCGCGAGGACGTCGACGCCGCCGCCCGCCGCATCGCCTTCCTCGAGGAGGTCAACACCGTGTGGTTCGAGGAGCCCTTCCTTGGCGGTGCCTATGGTGCCTATGCGGCGTTGGCGGCGAAGAGCGGCCCGGTGAAGCTCGCGGGCGGCGAGGCCTCACATAATTTCCATATGGCGCAGCAGCTCATAGATTATGGCAAGGTTGGCTTCATCCAGATCGACTGCGGTCGAATCGGTGGCATCGGCCCCGCCAAGCGCGCAGCGGACTATGCCTCTGAGCGCGGCGTCACTTATGTGAACCATACTTTCACTTCGCACCTGGCACTCTGCGCCTCGCTCCAACCCTATGCGGGTCTCGAGAGTCATCGCATCTGCGAATATCCCTTCGCGCCCAAGGCCGTTGCCTGGGATATGAGCGAAACGCATCTCAGTCCGGATGGCAATGGCTTCGTGAACGTGCCGGCCGCGCCGGGTCTCGGCATAACCATGAGCGCTGCGGGCATGCGTAAATACATGGTCGATGTCGAAATTCGCGCCCATGGCAGGACGCTCTACTGCAGCCCGACACTCTAGCACAGGAGAGAACCACAACATGGCGCTTACCCCCATCATCGCCGCGCAGACCCGCGACCGGCTCGGAGAGAGCCCGATGTGGCACGCAGGCGAGCAGGCGATCTACTGGGTCGATCTCTATGGCCCAGTCATTCACCGTATGCGGCTGGGGCACCAGGTGGAGAACTGGACGGTTCCCAGCACAAAGTTCATCGGCTCCTTCGTGTTCGTCACCGGCGGCAGGCTGATGCTGGCGATTGATACGGGGCTGGTGCTGTTCGATCCCGCCAAGGCCAGCTTCACTCCGTTCTGCGACCCCAATGCCGGGCGCGAGGCGGTCATCTACAATGACAGCAAGCTCGATCGCCATGGCCGCCTCTGGGTCGGCACGCTCGACCTCCCCGAGGTGGAGCCACGTGGCATTCTCTACTGCGTTGACGTGCAAGGCCGCGTGACGATAGGCGACAGCGGCTTTGCCGTCTGCAACGGGCCCGCCTTCTCGCCTCGCGGCGACATCCTGTATTTTAGCGATTCCGTCGGGCGGCGGATTCTTGCCTATGATCTCGCGCCGGACACTTCGCGTCTCCGCAACCGCCGAATCTTCGCCACCATGGCAGCGGATGAGGGAATACCTGACGGTCTCACGGTCGACACCGAGGGTGGGGTGTGGTGCGCCCATTATGGCGCCGGCCGGCTGACGCGCTATGCGCCGGATGGACGTGTTTTATCCACAATTGAAATGCCCTGCCCCGTGGTCACCAGCATGAGCTTCGGTGGCCCCGAAATGACCACCCTTTTTGTCACGACTGGCTGGAGCCCCGGCGTGGAGAGGCCCGAAGATGAGCACGGCCCCGGCGGAGCACTGTTCACCATCGACATCGGCATCCGAGGGATTCGCGAAACTGAGTTCCCCCTCGCCCGTGATCAGGCCGCAACGAGTGGCCCAGCTTGAATGCGACTGCACCCTGGCTTGGACGTGCTCATCCCCCAATCGCGTGCAAGGTCTTTTCTCAAAAGCGATACTTGAAGAGGCCCCGCGTTTCGTAGGCGTCTGCCGCCTCTTCGATAAAGGCGGCCATTCCGGGGGCAGAATATTCGTTGCGAAGGAGATCCGCGGCGTCGATCAGCGCCTTCTTCGATGTGGCGCGACCCGGGCGCAGAAGCTCATAAATCTCCATGATCACCTCCTGTGGAATGCTCACGAGTTCGGCTGCGCGCTCAAAGTTACTGGCCAGTTTCGATCGCCCGGAATCGCGAGCGATCTCCGCCTGCGCCTGCAGCGCCTCGGGCGTGATGCGCAAGTCTTCCATAGTCACATCTCCTGACAGCACCTCTTCAAGTGTCAGATCGACAAGAGACTTGCCTCTCAGGCCCTTGACTTCCTGCGGTTGGGTCTCGGCAAGTGGATAATCGGAACGCTGATGGCTCATTTCTGGGCTCCCGTGAAAATCACCTCTACATCCTCTGGAGCAGCGCCTTCAGCAGTCAACGCCGTCTCCACCGCATACATCATTGCGACACGGGCGTGATAGCGGGCACCAAGGGCCTCGCCGCGCTGCGGCACCACGACCGGTTCAGGCATTTCACCTAACGCATAGGCCGCGGCATTGGCGCCCATGCGGCTGTAATGGTCGAGCTGCG
>CANJMQ010000100.1 GCA_947475225.1 Bradyrhizobiaceae bacterium | reverse complement strand
TTAAATCACTGGGATAACGCAGCCCGTTGCGATCATACCGGGCACGGTTATCTTGCGTCCACATCGGCGGCCTCCCAAAGAATCACTCCGCAGACATCGAATCACAAATGATTCATCCGATTCAAGAACTCTCTGGACAGACACTTAGTGCACTAGAGGAATGTCGAAGAGTGCTCGCCAGAGAGGGGCACTTGTGCTTCACGGTGCCAGTAATTCATGGGCGAATGACGAGAAACCGAGCTGGCCTTTGCCCCAGTTATCACGGCACACCCGGGTCAGCGAAGGGAGACTTCTTGGTACACACAGAATTTGGCGCAGACGTGTGGACCTTTCTTCATAGGGCTGGCTTTGACTCTGTCACCATTAATCATGTTGCATTTCCGGCGGCCACGGCGTTGACAGCCAAGGTTAGCCTTCCATTGTCGGGTGCAGAGGAGAATAGTTCGCGAATTAAAGCGAATGACACGAGAGAGGTATCAAGTCATCTCAACGGGGAGGGACCTAAGTTGACCGCTGACCCAACTTACGACCAAGACGGACTGAGGTCCGTTCATAATCACGAGTTTGTCAATGAGCCCCGCTTCCAAGCTGCATACGCTCGTGGCTGTCAGGCAGCGGATGAGGATTATTCTTGGCACTGGCGCGTGCATACCGGACTGTGGGCCGCTTCTGCTACGTTTAAGTTGCCAGGCGACTTTATCGAGTTTGGAGTAAATCGTGGCTTTCTCAGTTCTGCTATCATGCAGAGCCTTAAATGGAATTCTACTGGGCGACGATTTTATCTATTGGACACATTTAGCGGAATTGATGAGCGCTACGTTTCAGAGGGAGACATTACCGTTGGCGTTCTCGAGCGGAATAAGGCTGACATAGCGCGGGGTTTCTATACCTTTGATGTGGATGTTGTGCGCCGAAATTTTGCGGAATGGCCGAATGCACTGGTGATTCAAGGCGCGGTGCCAGAAACCTTGTCTCTAGTTGATACTGATCAGATTGCATTTGCTCATATAGATATGAACTGCGCACCTCCGGAAATAGCTGCCGCCGAATTTATCTGGCCAATTCTTACCCCTGGAGCAATAGTGCTTCTCGATGACTATGCCTATCGAGGGTACCGTTCACAAAAGATAGCAATGGATGAGTTTGCTGCATCTAAGGGTGTTTCCATATTGTCACTGCCTACGGGGCAAGGCCTCATAATTAAACCCCCGAGCTGTAAGGCTATGGTGGCCAAGCCTTCGCGGAGGAGCTTTTTCAAGAAGTGGTGGTAACTTCTGATCGCCGCATAAACAGGATAAACAGGACCCCGTTTCCGAGGTGTTCAGCGTCCAAAAGGGACCCTATATGCGGGGGCATGGGTCTATGTTCCATCCGATAGTCAGCTTGGAGGACGCTGAGAGGGATGCTGATTGTCGAGTCTATAGCGAAGATCAGGCGGGTGCAATTCAACCAAGGTCTAGGGATCAAGACGATCTCCCGAGAACTGAACCTATCGAAGAAGTTAGTTCGGAAGGTGAAGCACTCGGGGGATCTGCCATTTCGCGGACCTCCGTTGACCGTCTCTGCCGCAGAGGGGTCAGAGAAGCAGTCAACCAGAGTTCAGCCGCGACGGCGAGCGCGTCGATGCCTTGAGCCACCCACCAGCGACGGCTCATCCCCGTGCCGGCGGAGCTACCGGTGGTGCGTGGGGCAGAGAGGAACGGTAAACTCATCCGAGACCTTGTGCCCGAGTGCCCTAGACTGTGCGCACGAGATTTAGCCAACTGAAAAATTTCTTTTCTCTACGGAGAGAACAGAAGAGTCAATTTGTGCAAGTATAGCCTCATATTACTCCTTTCTCTTTATTGGTGACATGGGAAATATGAAAGCATGTTCGAATTCTGGTGGGCCGACAGCCTCAAACTGTTCCACGGGAGAGGTTATTCAGCGTTTGTTTGACTTTTTAGATAGAACCTTTTCTGAGGAGCAGACGGAGCCCATCTTGTTGTCCAGCGGCCTCAAGATGACGATTTTGGCAGTGGAGATGAACGAGCTTATTGAGTAGAAAATGGTTTCGCTCCGGCAGAAGACGAAACAGAGGTTACCACTGCACTCCACTTCGAATGTTTACCTAGAATGGAAATATTAGATTTCATGGGAAAGCGCTTCATTCGCTCGGAGCGGGGTGGGACCAACTTCGAGCATTATCATTGGTATACAATCGTCCTTGAACTGGGCAGTGAGGAGAGTTCCAACAATGTCGGCTGCGGGGTGTTCTATAGAACGAGATCTAGCCACGACCTCAACAATTTTTCTGCCGCGGCAGCCAAACGAAAGCGCCTGCTCGGCAATCTGGTCGGCTTGACAGCCGCGCATGACGAGAAGGTGAGCAAGCTTATTAGAGCGCGGCGGAGTCAGAGATCAAGCTCCACCCACTTTAAAAACTCGTTATTGGACTTGATACCCACATCAACGAGCTTGCCGCCATCGCCGCCGATCACGGAGATACAATCGTGTATTTGAAGTCTGCGCTCAGCGAACGTAAACGGAAGTTGCTCTCAGTGCTATCGAACAAGCTAGGGTTTCCTACAGTTCCTTTCTGGACGGCGCGATCCTGGCTTTCCGATTACATCACCCATTTGCGACTTGCCATTGCAGGTCAACGGGCGCAGGCACAAGCCATTGCTAAGCTTGCTAAAGCCCCAGAACGGATTACTATTTCATCCTCGGAAAGGCCCACCGTCTCCGTGATCGTTCCGATCTATGGAGAGATTGAACATACGCTGCGCTGCCTTGCTTCGATCGCTCTGAATCCACCTGACGTCGAGTTTGAAGTCATCGTGATCGACGACTTCTCTCCTGACGAGTCCTTTATCACTTTGTCGACGGTGAAGGGAATTCATCTGCTTCGAAACGAACAGAACGTTGGGTTTATACGTTCATGCAACTTGGCCGCTGGCAAGGCGAGGGGACGCTTCCTCTACTTCCTGAACAACGACACAGAAGTGACGTCTGGCTGGGTGGATGAACTATTATGCATATTCAAAGACGTCCCAAGTGCAGGTCTTGTAGGCTCCAAGCTCATCTATCCGGACGGGTATCTTCAGGAGGCCGGAGGAATAATCTGGCAGGATGGAAGCGCGTGGAATTGGGGGCATCGGCAGGATCCGAAACATTGCGCATACAACTATGTTCGCGACGCCGACTATATCTCCGGGGCGTCCATCATGGTTCCCACCGCACTGTTCAAGGAACTGGGAATGTTCCAGGAGCGCTACCTTCCAGCCTATTACGAGGACACTGACCTCGCAATGGCCGTGAGGCGCGCTGGGCGGCGGGTCATCTATCAACCCTATTCGCGCGTGATACACTGTGAAGGGATCTCGTCCGGAACCGATCTGACGCAAGGGACCAAGAGATATCAGGAGATCAATCGCATCAAGTTCCTCGAGACCTGGGCCGATGATCTTCATCACCTAAAGCCGAATGGCTTCAAGCCGTTCCTGTCGTGCGACAGGACGAGACAGCGTCACGTCCTGGTTATCGATTCCTGCACTCCGACCCCCGATCAGGACTCTGGCTCTCTGGATATGATCAATCTCGTCAAGATTCTTGTCGAGCAGGGCTGGGGGGTCCATTTTGTACCGCTGAAAGAGTTCTCTCATTGCGGAAATTATACCGATACACTGCAGCGTCTCGGTGTTGAGTGTGTCTACGCCCCTTATTACCGGACCCTGAATGCCTATCTTCGGGAGAGGGGTGACATGTTCGAGTTGTGCCTGTTTGCGCGAACCAGAGTGGCAAACCGGGCTCTCCCTATGGTCGAACTGTTGTGTCCCAGTGCGAAGAAAATCTTCTACCCCGTCGATCTGCATTTCCTGAGGGAAAGAAGGCAGGCCGAACTTCTGCAAGATTCGGGGAAACTGCGGAAGGCCAAGGCGATGGAACGGGCCGAACTTGCGCTCGTCGACCGGATGGACTGCACCGTGGTGCTGAGCGAGGTGGAGCGAGACCTGCTGGCGCGCCGCGGAAAGAGCAACCTGGCCGTCATACCTCTCATTCGGGAGATCGGCTCACCGGTCCAGTCACCCGTCAGCGAGCGCTGGGGCGTCTTGTTCGTGGGCGGGTTCCAGCATCAGCCCAATGTCGATGCCGTGGATTGGTTGACGTCGGAAGTCTGGCCCGAGGTGCGCGCACTTCTGAGGCAGCGGGATCTTCCTGACCTCCCGCTTTACATCGTGGGATCCTATATGCCGAAGCGGTTCCAGGACCTCGATCTTCCTGACATAACGCCCATCGGCTTCGTGCCGGACCTGCTGGATGTGTTCGAGAAGGTGCGTCTCAGCATCGCGCCGCTACGCTATGGTGCAGGGCTTAAAGGCAAGGTGGCGAGCAGCTTTCTCTACGGTGTGCCAGTAGTGGGAACAGCAATGGCGTTTGAGGGCATGCCCAGCGCGCGACTAGAGGAAGTGAGATTTCAAGCTGACACAGCCATCGATCTCGCACGCCTCGTTGTCGACCTACACTTTTCCGAAGAGCGGCTCGTGATAGCGGGTGAGAATTGCCGCGCATACGCCATAAATCACTATTCGAGGCATACCATCGGTGTCAAAGTAGGTGCGCTTCTCCAGTCCCTCACGAGCAAGATTTTATAATCCCACCTGTTTTTGAGGTAGGTCGGAAGTGAATTTAACATGGAGGGTTTTACGCCGACTTGATACCTTAGTTTGCGAGTCGGTGTAATAGATAAAGGCTCGATGTCGAGGCGCTCATGATTACAAGTCCAGAGCTATTCCGAGACGGCGTCTTTGACCTCCACAATCGTTCGCAGCGGATGCTGTCCTATCCGGCGGTGTCTGGCCGTGTGATCAGGTATTTGAATGTACGCATCCTGTTGAGGTTGAACGGGCAGAACATGGCAGTGCCTCGCTTCTCGGCTCACCATAGCAGTGTGCAGCTGATCAGCTCCGGGCTGCTGTCCACCCGGTTCGCCAGAGGCTGCCCTCGCCAGCCGCGAAGACTTCACATAAAGGGCGTGACTTGTGCAGATAGCGCTGGTTCGTTACTGGAGCGCCTTACGAAGCGCCGAGAATGAGGCTATAGGAAATCAGATTTTGGCCTGACCGACGAGCTTAATCACAGACATAAAATGTACAAAGATATTAAGATATTCGTCGTCAATCACGCGCTAAATCAATCTGCACTTGATTTGGTCGCAAGCCTACGCACGTGCTTTCAAGTGGAACTGCATGACAGTGGGTCAATCCTCTCCGACGATGAGAGGGGCGGCTTCGATTATGTTTGGGGCAATATCGGCTACGCCGGCCTAATAAATGCGGTATGTGCGCGCCTCGCTGAAGCCGATGACCGCCACCCCGTCGGGTTCATCTGCTCTGATGTATCGGTGCCTGATCCGTCCGGCCTGCAAGAACGCCTCCAAAAGGCGTTCGAGAATGAGCAAGTAGCACTCTACGCACCAGCTTCCACTGGATCTAACCATCCGCACATGCATCCAAGGCGAGGGATTGCATTGCGAAGAGTAAGCTTCGTGGACGGCTTCTGCTTCTTTGCACGAGCCGCCATTTTCCGTGAGGTGTGCCCTATTGACGTAACTAAAAACCGGCTGGGATGGGGGATTGACAAGCAGTTTGGCTACGCGGCTGCGCACGGCGGCGCACTGGTCGTCGTGGACGATGCCATCACCGTTGGTCATCCAAATGTTTCTGGCTACAGGAGAGACGAAGCAAGCAGGCAACGCGACGAGTGGCTAGCAGACAAACCGCGTGCCGAGAGGATTTTTCAGAAATTAGCAACCAATTTTGTTTTGCGGGACGGGATTGGAGCAGCAGCCCTCGCCGCGTTTATACGGAATGTCTCATGAGCAGCCAAGCAGAAATTGCGCGCGATAGGATCGGGCATTCGGGAGAGAGGGGCCGTGACAAGTCCGCCAACCGCCCCTGGCTTTCCGATATCACCATTCTGATCAAGACGTTTGAACGACCGTTATGCGTAGCAGCACTGATTTCCTCAATACGCAAATTCTATCCAGAGGTGAAAATTCTGGTCTGTGATGATGGCCGAGACCCACTCTATCCTGATGGCCACGTACCGATCGAAGGTGTCAGGTGGCTCACACTGCCCTACGAGATGGGTCATACTCTGGGCGCAGGACGGAACTACCTCATTGAAAAGGCCGGGACGCCGTATGTATTCCTCTGCGATGATGATCATAAATTTGTCCGCGCCACCGACTTAAGGAGATTTCACGATTTTCTTGAGCGTACAAAGTATGACATTGCTGGCGGGTGTCAGGGATGGTTTGACTACGGCACTGCGTGCTTCGTTCAGCGCGGCAGCATAATAGAGCAGCTGTTTCATGTGCATGGCGAGTTGATCGAGCCGCGAGCTGTGGCTTGCGACCGGGTATCAAACACCTTTATGGCCCGCACTTCAGCGCTAAGAGATGTGAAATGGGAGCCTCATGTCTACGGCATGGAACATGCTGATTTCTTTCTTCGCGCCAAAGCCCGAGGTCTCAGGGTTGCGCAACTTGGCGGCGTCTGGGTCGATCATGTCCGTAGCGCTGAACTTGGTGACGGGCTATTGAACCAATTGAGGGCTTTCCTCTCGCATCACCCCAATTCAGCCTACCGGAAGGCGAGAATGGGCGCCAAGGGCTCTGAGGGCGAGAGGGAGGCAAAAGCTCGTGCACTGGAACTCTACCGAAAGTACGTGCTCGACTATCACGGAGTTTCTGAAATCCGGGATGTCTATCGACCCATGCTGTCTTTGCGGCTCTACAGGAAAATAGGGTTGCCGTTTCTCTAGAATTGTGGCGTTAAAGCCAGAATATTAATAGGCTGTCGAGACGCGCGATCTTACGAGATATCCTGCTTTGCAGGCCTGTTTGGCTAGGATCTTGACCTCAATGATCAATGGAGGCCGCAATATTGTGTGCGCGACTTGAGGTTTTAGGAACGAGCCGTGGAGACTGAACAGGTGGGTCAGTCATGCCGGTACATTGACATAGGTTGAGCAAGCTCTTCTACCGCTTGAACGCAGCTCCCGGTAAGCAGGGAAGATTTTTGCAGTCCGAAGGAAGCCAATACCGAAGATCCCTGAAGCCCAGGTGGCGAGTGTGGAAAAGATCCTTCATCTTCGCGAAATCCACATCCTTGGGGCGGAGCGCATTGTGTGGTATTCGGCCCGCTATCACGGTGCTAGCACCTCAGGTGCCCGAGTATGCCGTGTCGCATGGGTCGACTTCCACTGGTGACAAGGTGCCACAACGCCCACACTGCCCGCTACCACTCGCATAGGACCATCAAATGACTGGACGGAAAACGCAATGACGCATGCGCCAAGACATCCAGTCATCGTAGCCCTTGTCCTGCTGTGTGCCTTGCGGGTGACGGTGCTGGTGGCCATGGCTACGGTCACGGGGGCTGGCTTCTCCGATACGGTGCTGACCGTCCTCCTGCATCTCGGGTTCACGCTGGTCATGGGCTGCGGCCTGCTGCTGATATGGGTTCTGGTGCGGCTTCCATTCCTCAGGGCCTGCGTAACCGGCCTCGCGCTCATCCTCCTCTCAATCAGCCTGTTCCTTAGCCTCTCGGATCCGATCCTTGACGCCATCATCGGCGAACGGCTGACGCCCTCTACGTTGTCGCATTTTGCCGGGCCGGGGCTCTTCCTGTCGGACTATTTCTGGAAGCCGGTGATCCACTACTGGTATGCGGTGTTCCCTGCCGTGGCGCTGCTTGCCGCCTACATCATCTGGATGCTGGTGACCTTCTGGACCGTCGGGCGAAGACCGCAGAGGACGCCCGTGCGGTGGCTCTACCCGGCCATCGGAGTTGCAGTCGGCGGCGCCATGGCCATCGCCGCAAGCTCTGCGTCCCCCACAGTCCTGTATCCGATCGAATTCGACTACGTGACGCAGACCCTGGGCTCCGACGGAACACGGCTCGGCATGTCCGAGCAGGTGGCCACCAGGCGCATCCGCGACTTTGCTATCCTGCCGGAGGGGGCCTCGTGGGTGGATGCGCGCTATCCCCTCGTCTACCGCTGGGACTCACCAAAACAAGTGCCGGCCGAGAAACCGGACATCTTCATCTTCGTGGTCGAGAGCATGCGTGGGGCAAGCCTCAGACCGGTCAATCCCGACGGGCAGGCGCTGGTTTCCGTACCTGCCATCGAGGCGATGGCAAGTCAGGGCGTGGTGTTCCAGCACTTCCTGTCGAACGGGTTTCCGTCAGGGCCCGGCTTCGTCGGCATCTCGTCAGGGGCGTGGATGCACCCGGTGAAACGGCTGGATGCCGCCTATTCCTCGACCAGTTTTGACCGCCTCGGCAGCCGGCTGAGAAGCGATGGCTACCACACGGGCATCATCACCTACGACGTGCGCTACGACGACAAGACCAATTGGGTGAACGACGTGTTCGAGGACGTAGTCGACTGCGTCGCCATGGGCCTGGATGCTGATGACGCCGTCACGGTCAACAAGTTCGACGAATGGGTGGCCGAGGCCGATGCGACTGCGCCGAAACGCCCGCTCTTCGGCATCTTCCTCACCAAGGAACCTCACCTGCCCTACATGTCGAAGGGGGCGGATGGAAACTGGACTGCGGGGAGCAGCCTTTCCGACAATTATGCGCGCTCGATCCATCAAGTAGATGCGGAGTTGAGCCGTGCCTTCGCCGTCCTGAAGGCGCGGCCACGCTGGAAGAACACCGTCGTCATCATCCTTGGCGATCACGCGAATTTTGTCGATCAGTCGGTCTCATCGGGGCTTCCTGTGGACGACACGGTGTTCACCGGCGCCATCATCAGCGGCGGCGACGCGGTCATCGGGTCGCCGCGCATCAACCGTGAGCCCGCCAGCCAGGCCGACATCTCGTCAACCGTGCTTGCCCTTGCGGGAGACTGGCGACCGGCCATGGCGCTGGGGCACGATCTCCTCTCGGACACCCCGGCACGGCCACCGCGCGCGCTCGCCATCCGCAACGGCGGCACGCGGCTCGACATGGGTGGCAAGAGCATCATGATCCCCAGGGGCGCCGTCTCCGCAGCGGAGGTCACCCCGTTTGCTCAGGACCCGGACGCCGCGCAAACCACCGTCCCTGCGCCGGAGGAGATTTCCGAGGCCGTGCGCATCTGGTCCTGGATGATTGAGAATGACCGCGTGTGGAGCCGGAAATTTCTCGACCAGCCTCAGTGACGGCTGTCGTCTCTGAAGACAGGCACTTACCACCAGAAAGGCTCCGAAGTCTCGCGATACGTAGATCGGAGGAGAGGGCAGCAGAACATCCTGGAGTGCCAAAGGTACGATGTTGATATTTGTTCGGTTTCTCAGGAGCACATGACGAGTTAGCTGACGGTGTCTCGACTTGAGCTGCTTAGCAATCTCTACGTCGGCCGTTACTTTGAGTTTCTAGGGCCGTGAAATTGAAGGCAGCAGCAGCGCCTACTGATGGAAGGACTTCGCGCGGAGTGCCAGGCCGTTAGCTAGTACATCATCAATAGGAACCTGCGTCGCCGACTTGGTAGACTGCCGAACGGGCGGGTGGTCTTTTTCTTCTTGCGCGGTGCTGCCGCTGGCCGACCAAAGCTGCGCCGCCACCGTACGACCGGCGCGCCGCCTCGCTCAGCCGGAAGGCGATCCGGGGCCTCGACTGCGAGAGGATCAAGGCGGAGTAGCTGGGGAACACGCGGTGAGTGCGCGCCACACGACTACTACAGCGACACGCCCGCGCGCGCGAGGAACAGAGCGTCGACGTGCCGCAGGAACTCCTCCTGGCCCTCGCGCGGGTAGTCGAACTCGCGTGGCGCATTGGAAAGGAGGTTCATCGTGGCATTGGCCTCGAAGAACACCACGCGGCCCTCGTGGTCGACCTCGAAGTCGATGCCGAAGATGTCGAGCGGCATGCGGCGGCCGACTTCCCTGAGCGCCACCCAAGCCACCTCCCCGATGCGCTCGGGCTGGCGGACGTAGGAGTCGGCATAGGTCAGAAGGACCGGGTCGTTGCGGTAGTGCGCCTGGATACGCGCGTACTTGCGGCCTTTGACCATCCACTGCACGTCGTAGTCGACGCGCATAATCGTCGGCTCGTCCCCGACGTAGGCGGCGCGAAAGCGCCGGTAGAGGCCGTTGGCGTGCCGGACCCCGGCGTAGTCGATGGCATAGAAGTCACTGCCACCGTTCGCTAGGAGGATAGCGAGAGTGGCGTCCAGCTCCTCCATGGTCGACGCGAGGTGGATGTTGCGGCCCTCCTGCTCGCCCACGGTGCGCAAGATAACGGGCAGGCGGAACAGCTCGGCGATCCGCTTGCGCAGCGCGGCAAGCAGCCCTGCCTTGATGCGGAAGCGCATCGCCCTCGGTACGACCAGGTTCGGGATGCCGCGCAGGCTCTCCGCCGTCTCGATGCGCGTGCAGCGGAGCGCCAACTCCGCGGGATTGATCAGCGGCAGACCCAGCGCCTGCTCATGTTCCTGCACCCGCGCGAGCTGCCCTCCCCTCAGGATCTCGCCATTGACGCAGTTGTTGAGGGTGATGGCGGGCACGAGCCCGCCGATCTCTGCGGTGGCCGCGCGCGGCGGGCTTCCCTCGAAGACCGACAGGAAGCGGTAACGGTCTGCCCTGAGGTTCGCGAGCTGGCTCGGAAAATTGTTGGCGAAGTGCTGCGCGCTGGGCCCGGCACCGAGGTCGCGCGCCCGCGGATTGGGCGAGATCAGCACGATTGACATGATCTGCGAGGCCCGACGCGGGGCGGCATGGATCGGTGCCACCGCGAAATAGGCCCCATAGAGCCGATCTGCCGGCTCCTCGCGGTGGAGCGTGTCGGCGGCCGCGCACGCCATGCCGATCGCCTCATGCCTTCCCTGCCAGCGGTAGGAGGGCTGCTCGTATCGCGCCAGGATCTTCTCGTGCTGACTGGCCCCGGCCGCAGCCGCCAGCCAGATCTTCTCCATCTCCCAACTCGCCCACGGGCGGTCGAGCACGGGCTCGAGGTATTCCGCCACGAAGCCGAAGTGTCCCGCCGAAAGCATCGCGCCGCACAGGTTCTCGACTGACGTCGGTTCGATCTCGCCATCCTGCAGGGATCCCGGCCTCGGCAGGTCGCCCTCGGCGAGGGAGGCGAGCTCCTCCTTGCACCCGGAACCGGCCAGCAGCCGCGCAAGATTGCCGGCGTGCTTGATGCGCTGGGCGGGCGATGCCGCATGCGACACCGCAAGCCGCGCACAGTCCACCGCCTCGTCCACGCGGCCGCTGAGAGCCAGCGCCAACCCCTTCAGCCCAAGCAGCTCGAAGTCGCCGGGGTCGGAGGCGAGTAGCTGCTCGAGCTCGACCAGGGCTGCGGCACTGTCGCCGCCGCGGATGGCGGCGGCAATCTTGGCGTGTCTTTGCATTGATGTATCCAGACAAAGGCAGGTGAGTCCCGCCTGTTATTGCCCGCTCCGACCCCGTGTTTCAACCCACCCGCTCGCCTACCTACAGGTTTGCAATGCAACGTGCTTGTTCTGAGAGTCTGTCCGAAGAGTTCATGCTGGATTGCATAGCTTCCTGAGCATGAGCCTGATTGAGGCGAGGTGCAGGAAGGAAAGGGCTTTTCGGTTGAAGCATTCCCAGTCTTTGGCCAGCCTTCGGCAGCGATTGAGCCAGGCGATGG
>CANJMQ010000099.1 GCA_947475225.1 Bradyrhizobiaceae bacterium | reverse complement strand
CCCATGCGGTTCATCGGCGTTCCGCCCAACCAGTATTTGATCATCTCCGGGTCGTCATAGACGAATTTCGTCAGCTCGGTCTCGATGTAGGTGGGGGCCACGGCATTGACGCGTACATTGCGCGTGGCCCATTCCGCCGCGAGCGAACGCGTGAGATGGTGCACGCCCGCCTTGGAGGCATTGTATTGCGCCTGTTCTTGCGGGCGGTTGACGATGTCAGCCGACATGGAGCCGACGTTCACGATGTTGCCGCCGCCCTGCTCCAGCATGGCGCGGCCGAAGGTACGGCAGCACCAGAACACGCCGTTGAGGTTAACGTCGATGACCTTGAGCCAGGTAGGATCGTCCATCATCTCGGCCGGCTGGTTGGAGATCGAGATGCCGGCATTGTTGACGAGGATGTCAACCCGGCCAAGATCATGCACAATCTCGGCATGCACGCGCTCCACCGCGCGCGGGTCGGTCACATCGAGCGTGGCGCTGGAAATCTTGCGCCCCTTCGCGGCGAGTTCCGCAGCCGCCGTCTTCGCCGCTTCACCGTTCATGTCGGTGATGACCACCGCGGCCCCCGCTTCGCTCAGCGCGTCAGCCGTGGCAAAGCCGATGCCGCGCGCTGCCCCCGTCACTACGGCAATCTTGCCGTCCAGCCTGAATTTCTCGAGATACATGGGTCAATCCTTCGAAACAACGTTGTCGGTCAGAAGCGCGTCAAGAGCGGCGTAGAGTGGTTGGCTGTTCGCGTAGATGCGGTTGAACACCGGCTGCATGCGGGCATAGGTCTCCACCCAGCGGGGGTTGGGCTTCACTTCTGCCGAATAGTGAACGAAGCGCGAGATGGCCGCCTGCACGCCTGGGAACTGACCAAGCGCGGTCGCCGCCATGGCAGCGCTGCCGATCACACCGCACTCCGCCTCCGCCGGCACGAGAAGGGGAACGCCATAGATGCTCGCCTTGATCTCGAGCCATAGCGCCGTCTTGGCGGCACCACCCGAGGCCATGACGCGCTCGACCTTCTGCTGCGCCGCCTGCTCCATGACACGGAGGTGCCGGGCGCCGGCGAAGGCCACGCCCTCCATGATGGCGCGGTGAAGGTGGGCCAAGCCATGGCCTGCGCCCAGCCCGAAGAACTGCGCACGCGCATTGCGATAAGAGCCGAGCCGTTGGCCTGTAAGAAAGGGCAGAAAGAACAGAGCATTCGCCCCGGCAGGTGCCTCGGCAGCCTTGGCCACGATATCTGCATAGCCAAGCGTCTTCTCGTGGAAGGCACGCCGTGCCCAGCGCATTGCATCGCCGCCGCTTTCGAGAAGAACGAATGGCCCCCAGTTGCCTTCGATGGTGGCGACATTGCTGATCTCAGGGTCGAGCAGCGGCTTTTCTGCGATAAGAGTGAGGATAAGCGAGGTACCGCCGACATCCGAGACAAGGCCCGGCCGGCAGGCGCCGGACCCGAGCAGTGCAGCAGTATAGTCGGCAGCACCGACCAAAACTGGGGTTCCCTCGCGCAAACCCGTCTCGCGCGCGGCTGCGGCGGTGACGTTGCCCAGAATATCAAGCGGCTCGCGGATCGGCGGCAGCTTGGAACTGTCGATGCCGAGCAAGTTGATCATGTGATCCGACCAGCGGCGCGTCGCCGGGTTCATCAGGAAGCTGCAAGACGCGTCGCCGCTGTCCATGGCGATCTCGCCCGTCAGCCGCAGATTGACGTAGTCCTTCGGCATGATGACGAACGCCGCCTTCTCATAGGCCTCCGGATCATGCACCTTCAGCCAGGCTAGTTTGAAGCCGGGCCATGCCGGCGTGGGCGGGTTGCCGCTTTCCGAAAGGTATGAATTCGGCTCATGCGCCGCCTCGAACCGGTGCACGATGTCGAGCGTCCGCTTGTCATTCCAGAGCGGCACGGTTTGCCGAGCCAATTGTCCTGCGGCATCCACCAGTACGGTGCCATGCATCTGCCCGCAGGCCGCAATCGCCTCGATGCGGGAGGCGCTGCCGGGATGGGCGTCCAGCAGTTCGCGGATGCTTTCGACGGTGCCTTTCCACCATTCCTGAGGGCGCTGCTCGGCCCAGCCGAACTGCGGCACGATCTGCTCGTGTTCGCGCGCTGCGATCGCCACGATACGGCCGGCGCCGTCAACGAGAGCCGCGCGGGCACTGCCCGTGCCGACGTCGATCGAGAGGGTGTACCGTTCGTTCATCAGTGATCAGCCGTGCTTCAAAGTTCCGGCGCTGTATTGTATCAGCATGGCGATGATGATGATGAGCCCCATGTAGACCTGCTGATGGTATCCAGGCACACCTGCCAGATTCATTATGTTGGCGATGATGCCCATGATGAGGGCTCCGAGGAAGGTGTTCACTACGCCCCCGCGGCCGCCCATAAGGCTCGCTCCACCGATGACGACAGCCGCGATGACGTTGAGCTCGGCGGCAACGCCCACTTGCGAGGAACCGACTGCTGTTCGGCTTGAGGAGATGATTCCGGCGACAGATGCCAGCATTCCCGAAATGACGTACACTGCGATGATGTAGCGTGGCACGGCAATGCCGGACAGCCGAACTGCCTCCTCGTTGGAGCCGATGGCAGTGATGATGCGGCCGAACTTGGTGAAGTTCAGCACGATGCCGCCGACAATGAACACCGCGAACATCAGGAGCACGGGCTGCGGTATGCCAAAGAGAAACCCCGAGCCGAAATCAGTGAAGGCCGTGCCGTTGTCGCCCAGCGGTATGGGGCGTCCATCAGAGATGATGAGCGACAGTCCACGGGCAATCGCCATCATGGCAAGCGACATGACGAATGATGGTAGCCGCAGGTAGGCAACAAAGAAGCCTGTCACCACACCGCACCCGGCACCTGCCAGAAGCACGAACAGGATGGTTGCAGGTGTCGAGTACCCGTGGATTGCAACGAAATAGCCCGTGAGCACGCTGCCCAGAGCTGCAATGGATCCAACCGACAGGTCAATGCCGCGCGTTAGAATGACGAACAGCATGCCGACCGCCATGATACCCGCGCTGGAGGCAACCTGACGAAGCACGTTCAGCATATTGAGCTTGGTGAGGAAGATATCCGACCACAGGCTGGCAACCACGACCAGGATTATGAAAATGCCGGCCGTCCCGAAACGTTGAAGGAACGTACTGATATCCAGCCTCCTGTTCCGACTGGTCGCGACTGCGGTATCTGTGATGCTGCTCATGATTGTCCTCCCGCCGCTGCGGCCGTAAGGCTTCCGACCATCGTCATGCCGAGAAGCCGTTCTTCACTATAATCCTTCGGCTGAAGCTCGCCGCGCACTTCACCCTGGCCCATGGCAATGATCCGGTCACATAGACCGAACAGCTCCATATGCTCCGAGGAAATGACAAGGACAGCCTTGCCGTCCTCCGCCAGCCGGTTGATGAGTCCATAGATTTCCGTCTTGGCCCCGACGTCGACCCCGCGCGTCGGTTCATCGAGGATGATGAGGTCTCCACCTGCGTGGAACCACTTGGCGAGCACCACCTTCTGCTGGTTACCGCCCGAGAGGCTGGTGACCGGGTTCTCGATGCTGGCTGCCTTTAGCCGCAGCGACTGGCCGAGGGCGGTTACGGTCTTCTTCTCCGCCGATTGACGAAGGAAGCCGAGGCCGTTCACCACGTCTGACAGCCGGGCCATGGTGCAATTGATGCGGATGGACTCGTCCAGGACCACGCCCTGCATCTTGCGGTCTTCGGGTACCAGTCCGATGCCGGCGCGCACCGCATCCCGCGGCGAGCGCGGGGCGATCAGCTTGCCTTTGATCTCGATGCTGCCGGAATCCGGCCGATCGGCCCCGAAGATGAGACGGGCGACCTCGGTGCGGCCCGAGCCGACGAGGCCTCCCAACCCGACGATCTCACCTGCCCGCACCTCGAGGCTGACGTTGCGCACCCGGCGGCCGGCGCTAAGGTTGTTGACCTTGAGGACGACCTTGCCCACCTGGCGCTCCTTGCGCGGCGGAAACAGCGATGAGAGCGGACGGCCCACCATCATGCGGATAACGCCATCCACATTGGTGTCGCCAACTGCGACAGTGCCGACCTTTTCGCCATCCTTCAGCACAGTCATGCGGTCGGCGATGCGAAACACCTCATCGAGACGGTGGGATATATAAACGACGCCGACACCTTTGCCGCGGAGGCCAGAGATGATCTCGTGCAAGCGCTCTGCATCTTGTGCGGAGAGCACAGCTGTCGGTTCGTCGAAAACGATGATCTTGACGTCCTGCGACAGCGCTTTGGCGATTTCGACCACCTGCTGGTGAGCAATAGCAAGACTGCTGACGACGCGGCCGGGCTCGATGGCAAAGCCCAGCCGCCCGATCAACTCACGCGCTCTCTTGCGCAGGGCAGAATGGGAGACCACGGCAGAGAGCTGGCCGAGAAAAATATTCTCCGCAACGGTGAGGTCGGGCGCGAGAGCAAGTTCCTGGTGGATCACGGCGATACCCAATGCGCGAGCGTCGCGCGGGTCGCGGAGCGTGACAGTCTTGCCGCCGATCTCGAGACTACCCGCACTTGGCTGCATCTCGCCGCCCAGAATACGCATCAGCGTTGATTTTCCGGCCCCATTTTCGCCAAGCAACGCGTGAACCTCGCCGGGGCGGATGTCAAAGTCCACCGCGCGCAGGGCGTCGACGCCTCCGAAGGATTTGCTGATCGAATTCAGCCGTACGAGATCACTCATCCTGGAATCCTTAACGAAAGAGGGGCGGCGGGGTGTTATCCGCCGCCCCGAAGTCAGGCAACTGGTATTGCCTCGGGAGGATAGATCAGAACACTGCGTCGGCGCGGTAATACTTGTCGACGTTCTCTTTGGTGATCACGTCGGGCGTCGTCAGGTTCAGTTTCGGGAAGTTTGACGGCAGCTCACCCTTCACAGCCTTGAGGCCGATATCCACCGCGGTGCGGGCGACGAGATCCGGGTCGTTAAGGCCCGTAGCGCCGTATTTGCCTTCCTTGATGAGAGCCAGCGCTTCCTTCTGACCGTCGGCAGCGGCGAGCGGCAGCACCCCAGTCTTGCCGGCGGCTTCCATTGCCTTGATGGCGCCGAGCACCATCGAGTCGTTTTCGCCCAACACCACGTTGGCGTCGGCATGAGCGGTCATCAGATCTTCCATGGCGGCGAGGCCGCCTTCGTTGGACCAGCCGCCCCAGCCCTGTCCGACGATCTCAAAATCGGTCTTGCCGACCGTATTGAGTTGGCCTTCAGCGAGGCCCTTAAGCACGCCGAGGCGACGGTCCCGGCCCACTTCATTGCCCTTGTCACCGGAGAGCAGGATGATCTTGAGGTGCTGGCCCTTCGTTGCGTTGGCAAGCCACTGACCGACCAGAAAGCCATTTTGATCGTTGGAAGAGCGAACCTGCGTCACGACGTCTGCCTTAGGATTGATGCTCGAATCCATGACCACGACCTTGACACCGGCCTTGGTGGCAGCATCGGCGGTGGGCACGAGACCTTCGGGATCGCGAGGGTTGAGAATGAGGAGATTAATGCCCTTGGCGACCATGTCCTCGACGTCGGCAATCTGCTTGGCCATGTCGTTCTGGCCGTCCGAACTGGTCACTTCGCAGCCGGCCTTCTTGGCCTGGTCTTCGGCAGCCGCCACCTGGGCAGCGAAGTAGGGCGCGCCCAACGTGTACATGGCGATTCCGACCTTGCAGCCGTCGGCGTGGGCGCCCGAAGCGCCGGCCGCCATGGCGAGGGCCGCCACGCAGCCCATAAGCAGTTTCTTCATTGCACTCTCCTCCTGAGTTTGACAGGGCGCCTTGCAGGTCCCATTTTTGTAGTATTGATACAGAAGCTGGAAACCGTCAAGGCTGAAACTGGCGCTGATTTGGACATCCTGAGGAGTTTTTCATCCATTTTGCGCCGCAATATCGACTCCGCTGCACCGCATCAAGCAGAGCGGCTTGACTTTGCGCAGTGAGCGGACATAGAAATTGTAGTATTACTACGAAATGTTTTCGCGTGCGTTACGGCGCTAAGAGGGCCAGATGAAGCTGTTGGAGCCAGGAAACTGCCGGGTCGACGTCGCCGCAGGGCGGCTGGACGGAGCCAGCAACCGGTATGAGAAATTGTTTTCCGACCTGGCTGGACTTTACGAAGACGAGCGCGCGTTCCGAGCCCTTCTGGAGGAGAAGGGGAGCAGCGTCGCCTATGAGGTGACGGACTTCAAGCCGTCAGCCAACCCGGGCGACATGATCATCGGCGTGACCCGCATGGAGCCCGGCCGGGTCGGCCGAGAGTTCTACATGACACGCGGTCACATCCATGCGCGGCCAAATCGGCCGGAAATGTACTATGGCGAGCGCGGCCGGGGGGTCATGCTGCTGGAGTCTCCCGCAGGCGAAATCCGCACCGTCGAGATCACGCCGCGCGCCATGTGCTATGTGCCACCCTACTGGATCCATCGCTCCGTCAACGTCGGCGACGAGCCCCTGGTGATGACATTCGCCTACCCTGCCGACTCCGGCCAGGACTACGACATCATTGCGAAGGTCGGCGGCATGAGATCCCGCATCGTGACGGACGGCAAGGGCGGCTGGATGGCCGTGGACAATGCAGCCTACCGGCCGCGCCCGCAGGCGCTAGTCGACAGCATCATGGCGATGAAGGACTGAAGGACGAGGGCGATGCACGACCTATCTCCGGCCACGCGGCCGACGCTCTACTTCATCGGCGTGACCACCGCCAAGAGCTCCATCATGAAGGTGTTCCCCGCCTGGGCGGCTCATCTTCGCCTCGATCAGGCGGAGATCAAGGGCATCGACTTCCCGCTGCACGCACCCGCCGCGGATTATCGCCGCGCCGTGGAATTCATCAAGCGCGACCCGCTCTCGGCGGGAGCCCTCGTCACCACCCACAAGATAGACCTCTACAAGGCCTGCCAGGACTTGTTCGACGAGATTGACCCGCATGCCAGGTTCATGGGTGAGACGAGCTGCATCTCGAAATCCGGCAGCCACCTCGTCTGCCATGCTAAGGACCCGATCTCGTCCGGCCTCGCGCTCGACGGCTTCCTGCCCCTGCAGCACTTTGCGCGGACGGGGGCGGACGTGTTCTCGATGGGGGCCGGCGGCTCCACCATTGCGCTCACCTGGCATCTGATGCAGCCGTCACGCGGGGCGGACAGGCCCTCGCGCATCATCGTTTCAAATCGCAGCGCTGCCCGTCTCGACGAAATCCGGCGCATCCATGAGCAGATCGGCAGCGGGATTCCCTGCGAATACGTGCTGGCGCCCACGCCCGGCGACAACGACGCGGTGGTGGCGAGGCTGAAGCCCGGCTCGCTCGTCATCAATGCCACCGGCCTCGGCAAGGATGCGCCGGGCTCACCGCTCACGGATGCGGTCTCATTTCCAGAACGCGCCATCGCCTGGGACCTCAACTACCGCGGCGATCTCGTCTTTCTCGATCAGGCAAAGTGCGCGAAGGTCGCTCGCCAACTGCAGGTGGAGGATGGCTGGACCTATTTCCTGCATGGCTGGACTCAGGTGATTGCACAGGTCTACCACATCGCCATTCCGACCAGCGGCAAGGACTTCGACGCACTGTCCGACATTGCGCAGCGGACCGGAAAGACCTGAGCCATGGGATTGAAGGTTCTGGTGACGCCGCGCTCGCTCACCGAAACGCCCCACCCCGCCGTCGAGGCGATGCGCCACCAAGGCATCGACGTCGTCTATTCATCTCCCGGCCGACAGCCGGACGAGCAGGAACTGCTGCGTCTCGTTCCCGGCGTGTCGGGCTGGCTTGCCGGAGTGGAGCCGGTCTCGCCCCAGGTGATCGCTGCGGCCGGGCAGCTCCGCTGCATCAGCCGCAACGGGACGGGCGTAGACAATCTGCCGCTTGAGAGGCTGAAGCAGCGCAATATCGTTCTGCGAACTGCGGGCGGTGCCAATGCGCAGGGCGTGGCCGAACTTGCGATCGGCATGATGTTCTCGGCTCTCCGGCACATTCCGTACACCGATGCAGGCATCAAGGCGGGCGGCTGGCCTCGCAAGCGGGGGTTCGAGATCCGCGGGCGGCAGGTGGCGGTGGTCGGCTTTGGCGCCGTCGGGCGCGAAGTCGCACGCCTGGCGGCAGCTCTCGGCGCCTCCGTCCTCGCACATGATCCCTATTACACCGGGCCCAGAGAGATGCCCTACCCGCTGCGCTGGGCGAGCCTCTCGGACTGCCTCTCGACGGCCAACATCCTGTCGCTTCACTGCCCTTCCCCCGCCGATGGACGGGCCGTCCTTGCGGCACCGCTTCTCGAGACGGCAAAGCGAGGGCTCATCCTCGTGAACACCGCGCGCGCCTCGCTCGTCGATGAGGAGGCACTGGCCATCGCACTCGACAGCGGCAAGATTTCCACCTACTGCGTCGACGTGTTCGATCCGGAGCCGCCGCAGCATCCCGGCCTCGCCGCGAGGCCGGAGGTGATCGCGACCTCGCATATCGGCGGCTACACCGAGGAAAGCGTCACGCGGGCCACGGAGTTCGCGGTGGCCAACCTGCTCGAGATCCTGAGCCTCACGGAGCCCGCGCACTGAAAACGCCCCTCCTCCCTGCCACCTGGCGCGCCCGGCCATTCACCGCGTCTTTGGCGGAGGAGATCTTGCATAGCCATGCTGCCGCTCTCTCGCTCTATTGGCTTGGACAGGCAGGCTTCCTGCTCGAGGCCTCTGGCCTGCGAATCCTCATCGACCCATATCTTTCGGATTCCCTGGCGAAAAAATATCACAACACGGCAAAACCGCACGACCGCCTGGTACCAGCCCCCATCTCGCCTCAGGCGCTGGGCCAGGTGGACCTGACAATCTGCACGCATCACCACACGGACCACATGGATGGCGAGACGCTGATGGCACTAGCCGACCGCCTGCCCGGCCTGCGCTTCATGGTGCCGGCAGCCGCAAGGGATATGGCCCTGGAGCGCACGGGCGTCTCGCCGGAGCGGCTCATTCCGGCGGATGCGGGCGAGCGGCATGACCTGTTCGAGGGCAGGCTCAGCGTGCATGTGATGCGCGCCGCCCACGAGACGCTGGAACGGGACCACGCCGGCCACCACCGTTTCCTGGGATATGGGCTCGAGATCGGCGGCCACCGCGTCTTTCATTCGGGCGATACCATTCCGTTTGCCGGCCAGGTGGATGAAATCCGCGCCTTCGCCCCGGACCTGATGCTTCTTCCCGTGAACGGGCGGAGCGAAGCCCTGCATCGCCGCGGCATTGCCGGAAACCTGACAATTGGCGAAGCCGTGGATCTGACAAAGGCCTGCGGCGCCCCGGCCATGGTGCCCCATCACTTCGGGATGTTCGCCTTTAACACTGCGGACCCGCGTGATATAGCCTCCGCAGCGGCAGTTGCACCTTTCCAGATGATTACGGCTACCCATCACACAGCGATCGAGCCGGTACCATGACCTCCCCCACGGAGCCCAGCCTGCGGCCCACGCAGAACATCATCGAAGTTGTGCGGCAATCGCTGGACGAGTTGCGGAAGTCCGAACGCAAGGTGGCCGACAAGGTGTTGGAGGACCCTCAACGCATCCTCAATGCCACCCTCGCCGAAACGGCAGACCTCGCGCTGGTGAGCGAACCGACCGTGATCCGCTTCTGCGCGGCAATCGGCTGCGAGGGTTTCCAGGACTTTAGGCTGAGACTGGCGCGAAGCCTCGCCCTCGGTACGCTGCCCACCGGTTCCGTGCTGGAGAGCGAGGACACGACGGCCGAGCTGATCGGCAAGATCTTCGGCTACACCATCAGCTCACTCGACTGGGCCCGGAACCACCTCGACAGCCGGCAGGTGTCGCAGGCGCTCCAGATCCTCAGCAGGGCCCAGAGCATCGAGTTCTTTGGCCTGGGCGCGTCCGGTATCGTGGCGCTGGACGCGCAGCAGAAGTTCCCGCTGTTTGGCGTGCCCTGCGGCGCGCCCACCGACACACATCAGCAGCTGATGACAGCCGCAATGATGAAGCCAGGTGATGTCGCGGTGGTCATCTCGAACACCGGCCGCACCGTGGCGATGATCGAGGTCGCCCAGACGGCTCGCCAGGCGGGAGCGGAGGTGATCGCCATCACCGGCTCGCAGTCGCCCTTGCTGGCAGACTGCGATGTGGGCATCATCGTCGAGACGTTGGAAAACACCAATATTTACACCCCTGCCCTGTCCCGGATCGCGGCACTCGTCGTGATCGACATCCTCTCGGCTGCCGTTGGGCTGAGGCGCGATGCAGAGCATGGCGAAAAGTTCGCCAACATGAAGCGCCTTCTCAGTGGCCAGCGCCGGCGCATGGCAGCCGAGAATTAATCACCGCATAAGTTAGTAAACTGGGATTCTTGTTAACGAAGAAGTACGGCTGACAACCAGGGTAGGGGCGATATTTGCGCTCGACGCATTGACAGCGCGGCGCCCGCTTCTGCGCCGTCTGCAAAACAGCCTCATCCTCCGGCGACATTCTCTTCCATACATAGCGCCACGCCAGCGGCAGGAGCGCCTTGGCCAGCCGTGACACGAACTCGATCCAGAAGGAGGGCCGCTGCGCCATGAGGAATGCTCCGCCTCGGAACTCAGGAAAGGAAGCGAACGGAATAATTACATTACTTATTCATTGACATACGTGTTTGATTCTTTGTTTTTCATGGTGGGCAGAATTGCGCCGCTCACGGCCGAGCACATTGCCACTCTGCTGGCGTCCCGACGGACAATACGTTCAGACGATCGCATGCTACGGCTTACACAAAGGCGGT
Organism: Bradyrhizobiaceae bacterium; assembly: GCA_947475225.1. GTDB lineage: Bacteria > Pseudomonadota > Alphaproteobacteria > Rhizobiales > Aestuariivirgaceae > Aestuariivirga. The sequence goes on along the minus strand of CANJMQ010000099.1, from coordinate 1,206 downwards.
AGGTTTCAGAACGACGTGATCCTGCACTTAGGAGACACGCCGAAGAAACGCTGTGAGGATGTCGAGGCTGTTTGGATCACCACTTCGTTCAGCGGCGGCGAAGTTAGTGAAGGCCAATTCGTGATCTACCATAAGCTGCACATCGGCCCTATCCGGCGCGGGTGCAAGGCGGAGCAACTGATCAAGTTCGTCGTTGAACGCCGGATAGTCCTGATCGACGTGATACAGGAATTCCGCCCAAGTCATTGCGCCCATGGCCTCTGCCTCGCGTAGGCCTTCTTCGTGCAAGGCTTTCGGATCGGTCAACTTAAGACCATGTCGTGCAATGGCTGGCTGCATCGCTGCGATCACGCCACTTTCAATCGCTGCCATAAGTTGAAACGCGTGGCGGGCCTTGCCCTGATGATAGTCTGCCAATCTGCCGAAAAAAGCTTCGCCTTGGAGTTCCTCTTCAATGAACAACTGAAGTGTCGGGACAAAATCGGTGAAGACGCGGGGCTGTTGCGGCATGCTCGCTTCCATTAATTCTGATCAAGCAGGAGAGCGCCTGCCCAACGGAGCGGACTCCACCCTGATCATCTTAGGACGTCAGTCCGTATCCTAGGTCGTGTACTCATAAAGCCCAGTCTAATGTCCGACTAAATCCAACAACAACTGAATCACTGTAGAGCAGCGATATGACGCGAGAGGCCACAACCGGAAACGAGCCAGCCTGTTGCGCTTCTACCCGCTCCGCGCCTAAAAGTATAATATAGACCTCGGGCAGAAGCTCGCTCATTGGAAGTGAATCTAAAATCTCTCAAGACATCACGGTGCCTTCCAAGGAAGAGCACCTTACGACGCACTCAGAGAGACGCCACAAGCAAACCCTGGATCGTCTCGCCAGATCGTCTTTATTACAAACTGAAGCGCAGCTGTATTCGCTCCCTTGATGCAAATATGCGCGGTCTATTGTTCACCCAATGCCGTCAACCGCTCCTGTTCATGAGGATCTTCCAGGCTATGGCCTATACCTTCGGGCAGTAGCAGCAGATGGCTGCGATCCAGCGACGCTTCGAAATCGGCCAGCACAGGATCGAGAGCGGCAAAAGAGCGGTTGCCAAGGATCAGATCGGCCAAATCTTCGGGCGTTAGTTGCAGATGCAGGTTGGCCTTGGACGCCGTGCCTTCCACCACCATCACGCTGTTGCGCAAGATCACCCGGTG
>CANJMQ010000098.1 GCA_947475225.1 Bradyrhizobiaceae bacterium | reverse complement strand
GTTGAGGCCGCCGAACACGAGTTCTGGCGGAACGCGCGAGTCTGCGCAGGACAGGATGGTGGCCCAGGGTGCCTGGCCTTCCACGAGTTCCGACCGACGCTTATCAAGAGCGTTTGCGCAGAGTTCGGGAGATTTCATGAAGTTTGCATTGCCTTCCTTCAGCTTGGCAAGTGCAGCGTCGGGATCAAGCGAGGTGGGCAGCACGCCTTTGGCGCGGGCTGGTGCCGGGAGGGCGGAGAGTGCCAGCGCGCCTGCCGCGACCCCGGCGGCGGACAGGGTCAGGAACTTGCGGCGGGACTGGTCAATGCAGGATTGGCACATGGTCTCTCTCTCTCTCTCTATCTCTGTTAGCGTTATGAATTTTGACTACTGATTTGTCTTGTTAAGGACCAGACGTGTAATTACTTACTTTTTACAAAAATCTCATCTCACGGCTTTTGAAGCGTTGGCCTGTTTGCCTTTCTAACGTTCCTTCCACCAACTGAGCCTTGAGTGCTTGCGGGGCAGAGCGGTGGTGGTGACTGGCTCTGGATGATTGGGTTTTGCTCCTGTACGCAGCCGCGCACGTGATCATAATCACGGCCCAGCGCTCATTTCAGGCTGACTCAAGAACATCGATTCCTGTCACAGCAATTTTCACCAGAAGGTTGTTGATTGTGGTTGTCCGAGTTATATACCAGAATTATTACATGACAATTGATCAGTTCTAAGTGATATTACGGTTGGCGCGATCCGTATAGTGCTATTAGCAGATGGTAATCTTGTGAGGTTCGCGTAAGCGTCACTGCCTCAACTCAACTCCCGTCGATTGCTTGCCTGCCGACTAGCTTCCAAATGGTGCGGACGTACGCAGCCGACCACCACAAAATCACTTAGGACATCGTCCTAAGACCGAGAAATCTTTAGCTTGAGGCGACAAGACGAAGCCGAATAGAGACAACAAAAGTACGTATGATGAGAGCGTGGGTGCGATGTTAGGATCTATCAAAAGCGGCTCGTCTTCGTTTGCTCTCGGAGTGCTGATGATTGCGCTTGCTCATTCAGCAGTAGCTGCACCTGACCCCTTGGCTCCATTTGACCCCTTGAAAACAGACACGCCAGTGACGAAGGACACTGTTGCTGACGGCATATGTTCTGGCCAGTATACGGATCTCATCAATCAAAATACGGCCGAAGCAAATAGACTTTCAGCAAAAGCAACAAATTTGGAGCAAGATGCGAATATTAGCGACTTGGCAACAGGTACATATGATGTAGCTAAGGATTCGTTGGCAATTGCCGCTTTTGTTACAGCAGGTGCAGCTCTCATAACTGCAGGGGCGTCAGATGCGGCTGCCGGAGCTGCACAGGCCGTTCCAATCGCTGGGGCCGTAGCTGCCAGTGTCCCTGAGGTCGCTGCCGGCGTGGCTGAGGGTGTAGCTGGGTCAGCCCTAGTAGCATTGGGAGGAAATAAGATTTTGGATGAAGTGTCTAATGTAGCCAAATTGGCGGCATACTCGTTAAACGTAAAGGCGTCAGAGTACAACCAAGATGTGATTGTTTATACCGATACGGCATTTGATCTCCAACTCGTTGCAGAAGACAAACCTAGCTGCAACCAAGATTTTATCGGATCTGTCGTGGTGCAAAAAGGAGGTGTCAGTGTGACAGGCGCCTCAGTCTTTTTTGATGATGTCAATTTCAAATCGGCCATAGGGCTCTCGGGTGGCCTTTCCGCCTTTGACGGTGCTATCACCATTGGCAATGGCGATCTCACAACCTATCAATCTGGCATTGCCATTGGTGGCGGTGCCTTCGCCGGCGCCGGCACGGGCGGCACCCCTGCAACGACGGGTGACGTCAGCGCCATTGCCATCGGCAACGGCGCCAATGCAGCTGCGATGGATTCGCTCGCGCTCGGCACTGCCGCGTCCGCCACCGGTGAAGGTGCCACTGCAATTGGCCGGAATTCCGTCGCCGCAGGTAATGACGCCGTGGCGCTCGGCACTGCCGCCTCCGCCACCGGTGAAGGTTCCACGGCAGTTGGTCGGAATTCCTTCGCCGAAGGTGATGACGCCGTGGCGCTCGGTTCGGAGGCTTCAGCAAAGGGCGTATCCTCGATTGCCATCGGTGAGAATGCCTCGGCAACCCAGTTGGGCTCGATTGCCGCGGGGCTCGACTCGTCGGCGGAGGGACAATCCGCGACAGCGATCGGTCACGGCGCCAGCGCGTCAGCTTTGGGCGCGGTCGCGATTGGGCTGGATGCAAGCGCCGAAGCGGACGGATCGACCGCAATCGGCGAGGGCGCCGTGGTGTTGGCAGCGGCAGGCCCTGGTTCCTTCGCGGGTGGAAACTCTAGGGTGCTGAGCGGCCGTGGCGCGGTTGCCGTCGGCGACCAGAACGCCGCTTCCGGAGACGGCGCGGTCGCAATCGGTGATCCCAACAACGCAACTGGCACGGGCGCCACCGCGATTGGCGCAGACAACACTGCAACGGGCAACGGCGCAGTGGCGACCGGCGCGTACAATGAAGCAACAATGGGCGACGGCGCCGTCGCGACCGGTGTTTCCAACACAGCAACGGGCACGGGCGCCGCTGCGATCGGCGCAGAGAATACTGCAACGGGCGGGGGCGCTGTCGCAACCGGTGTGTCCAACACAGCAACGGGCACGGGCGCCACCGCGGTTGGCGCGGGTAATACTGCAACGGGTGCGGGCGCCATCGCCATTGGACAGCAGAACAGCGCCACTGGAAACTCAGCCATCGCCCTGGGTAGCAATGCCACCGCGTCTTCGGACGGTGCTGTTGCCATCGGTTCCGGCTCCAGTGCTTCAGGAAATGGCTCCGTTGCTCTGGGCGCGGGCGCTACGGTGAATGGGTACAACCAGTCAACCGCAATCGGCGCCAATGCAACGACCACGGCCGATAACCAGATCGTGATGGGCACGAAGAGCGAGACGATCATCGCCCCCGGCATGAACTCCTCCGGCAGCCGCGAACGCCAGGTGGGACTGTTGGGTGTCGTCACGTCGGATACCTACGGAAATGTCGCATCAGACAATGGCGCTCTCTATTCGGAGCTCGCCTCGTTGAAGACCGGCGTCGTGATGTCGATGGCGCTGGGTGATCCGATCCTGAGTGGGGATGATCGCTTTGCCGTCAAGATGAACAGCAGTGCGTTCGATGGTTCTTACGGTGTCGGCGTCACGGCCGCAGCTATCCTCCATGACGCAGATGCCAAGATCATCGTTTCGGGTGGTGTGGCCTGGGCGCGAGCGGATGAATTTGGATATTCACGCGACCAGGGTGCCGCGCGCGCGAGCATGCAGATAAGCTGGTGAGCTTTGGCGGCTAGAAGCAGTTCTTCTCAGCCACAGTCACCGTCATGAGCGGCCGCGCGCCGATGTCAGCGTAACTGAAGGCGATTGATCCTCCTGCGGCCAAGAATTGCCGGGCCAGCGCAAAACCGCAGGTGTTGGAGGTGACGGCACGGCTGATGTCTGATCTTGTTGCGTCGGGAATGGCCGACGCCTCGAGCAGGATGATGTTGGTAAAGGTCAGCAGGGGGTCGCTGTGTTTGATCCCTGTCCTGATGGTCGCGTGGTCGATCATGTTCGGTAAACTGTCATCGGCTTCCATGAGTTTCATGGCAAGTGCGTCGCGCTGTGACAACAGGGGGTTTGATATTGATTGTAAGCTGGTCTGGAGAGGGCGCGTGAACTGCATCACAGCGGCAGCGGCAGCAATCAGGCAGACAGACAGGAACGCCGCCGTCCACAGCCATGGCCCTTTGCGTGGTTTCTCCAGCAGACGGCTTTCCAGCTCGGAGGCGTTAAACCATTCGCCGGACCGTCCGTGCCTGAACTCGAGGCCTCGCCATTTATCCATCGCGGCCATACACTCGATCAGGTCACGAATGGTGAGAGGACCGTGGGAGGATCCATCCCGCTTCACATACCAAATTGTTTTCACGGTAAGGCGGACGTCCCGAGCACTGTTGACCAACATTGATGTTGGTTGTTCGACGTTATGCGGCATGAGCGAGGAGGTCAACGGCCTGAGTGGTGTTCTGACTGGCACGTTCTCCGCGCGGGATAACACAATATGTATCTTTGATCTGCGGTCCAATTGCTCGTTCGGGCGCTCAGTGGCATCGGTGGTCAGAGCCATCACGCGTCTGCTTACTGTGACGATGCTTATATTTACCAGACTACATACATCTACCAATTTACAAGTGACAGGCGATCCCACCTTAACTGTTGCTAGCAAGAGAAATGTGCCCAACGGATAGGAAAAACCATGATCACACGCCGTTCATTTGTGCAGCTTTCTGCAACTGGTCTTGGCGCGCTTTATTTCAGCGGCAATTCGGTTCGGGCCGGCACTTCAGATGTATCCTTGCGCGATCAGGTCGTGGCGGCCTGCCGCCGACTGGCGCCGCTCGGATGGCAGGGCATGCTCCTCGACGCGTCTGGCGGCGAATTCGACATCAGTTCATCTGATCTTCCTGAGAAACTGACGAAAGCGCTGTTGAAGATTGACCGGGACCATCCCGGTTTCGGAGACTTCAGCGTATCGGGTGTCAGGCCGATCGAGCCGGGCTCGCCGGATCGCAGCTTTCTGTACCACGCATTTGCGTCTCCCCTGGTGCGCACCGACCGGGCGGGCAACCAGCTGACGGGCTTCCCAACCCTCGCCGAGATCGATGCGGTTGAGAACTACGTCTATGGATCAGCCGCTCCGTCACTTGACGAGTTGCGAGCCAGCGCGTCAGGCCGCCCCCTCGGCATTGTCGTTTTTTCGCTTCAGTATCTCCCGGCGAGCCGCTCCGTTCACGGCACGCATGCGCAACTCTGCTTCTCGCGGGCCGGCGTCGGCCGCGTCGGCAACGCGCCGCCTCTCTATGACGGCATGAACCGCTACTTTGTTCCAAATGTCGAGGATGACCCCTTCAAGATCCGCGTGCTTCCACGGCGCTACGCCGCGTATCTTGCAGTGAAGGTCGATGGTACTACCGGCAACTTCGGTCCGCAGGATATGCTACCCGACGACGACAAGCGGAGTTATTGGGTGCCGCTCCACAAGCTGTTTTCTGGCAGCGAGTGCATCCGTGGCCTCGACCTCCAGGTGGACATGAAGTCGGGTCTCCGTAACGACCTCATTTCGAAGTTCCACAAGTGGCTACAGCGCAGCGGTCTCAAAAGTAAATGGCGCGGAGAGCATCTCGAGAATTTCCCCTTCGTCGTGAAGGACGAGCGCATCGGCGCCCTGTCGAAGCGCCCGGAATACGGTGCAGGCGTTCTCGAGCCCACTCAGAATCCCCTCGTCAGCCCCGCCGAGTATGAGGGCAAGCCCCTGACATTCCATGTCGACGGCAGGCATTCCTCGGACGTGGAGAACGTTCAGTCGACTTCGTTGATGGTGCTGGATGCTCCGTCGGGCGATGCTCCGCTCTACGAACAGGACTCGGCGCAGGACTTTAACCGCCCGGCACCAGAGTACGTGAATGTCCGCCACCGAGTGAATGCCGATGGGAGCATCGACAACCTGAGTGAACAGGTTGACGTTCTCGAGATCATTGGCAAGGGCGGCTACGAAGCACTTCATTTCGTCGACGGCGCGGGAGATGGTTGGGTTGAGGCGAGTTGCTCCCAGATCGACGATCAGGTCGATGACCATATACCCGCCTATGCCATGGTTGGGCTGCCCGATTTCTACCCGCTGATCAACCAGCGCGATCTGATGCATTGGTGGCGCAATGAGGTTCCGGAGGTGATCCGCACTGGTCTCTTTGCCGTTCCGCCTCTTGCCCTTTCCCAGACCCGCATCGCAGCCAATATCGACCTGCCCATCGGATTTTCCATCGAGGACGACACGGTTCCGGCTATCGTGTCACACTTCACGTCTGCCATTGGACCTCAACAGACGACGAACGGCGCAAGCTTCCACAACAAGGTTGGCCTGCCGGATGGTTCACCCGGCCTGTTCGATCCTGGATGGGATACGAGCCAAGGATATTACTTCAAGGGCTCAGGCATTGCTCCGCAAAAATACCTTACGGGTGCCGGTCTCGGCTCTCCATGGATCGAGGATGCAAAACTGTGCGCGGCGCTGGGGGCTTACTGGCCTGGTGTGGCTCCGGACTCCACCCGCGTCTTCAGCCCGGACAAGGCCCTCGGCGGCATCAACTATCCGTGGCCGTCAATAGCACCCATGACCGACGAAGAAATTGGTCTTGCCCCCACTCCGGACGGCAAGTTCCTTCCGTGGGACGGCGTGCGGGGTCCGCAAATGATCCAGTCGGGTCCGTTCCGCTACGCTATCTATCAGGATATGAATCACGTCGACTACATCATGATGCCGAATACGATGACGGCAGCGCTGACCAGCAAGGTCAGCATGCAGGAGTATACGGACCGGATCCTTGCAATGGCGGCCGTCTACTGGGCCCTTGGCATTGAGAATCAGAATTTCAAAGCAGATGACGCGCAAAGCGCCTGGGCGAAGATCACCGCGGCAAAGTCGCGTTGGGCGGTGTTGTCCTTCACCAAGGATGCGTCGAACGCGCCTGACTTCGCAGAAGCTGAAAAAGCAACCTCATCAGGCCTCGACCCCAAGGAGACTTACCGCTTCCACATCTACCGCTCTGGAAGTGAGAAGCCCACCCTTGACGAGCAAACGCCAGCCGGCACGGTGAGGTTCGCAATGCGCGTCGAGGTTCTTGAGGAAGCTGTTGTCTTTGTCAGCGGACAAAAGGCTTTGGTTCAACGTAATGGTGGGCCATGGTTACTCGACGCTACGATACCGACATAGTTGTCATCGGCGGTGGGCCAGCAGGTTCAGCCGCCGCAATCACCTGTGCCAAGCGCGGTCTGTCAGTCATCGTCCTCGAAAGGGATCAGGTTTTCGGGGAGCGCCCGGGAGAGACCATGCACCCCGGCGTGCGTCCGATCCTCGAGCAGCTGGGGCTCGGCGGCCGGATAGATGCGCTTGCCTCAGGGTTCCATGAAGGCATATGGAGCGAGTGGGGCGGTCCGGCGCACTTCCAGTCTTTCGGGTCCGATGATGGCGTTCCCTGGCAGGGCTTTCACTTGTGGCGCCCGGACTTTGACACGGCCATGCTCTTGCTCGCGGCAGAAGCAGGCGCAGATGTGCGCCGGGGCGTCGCCGTGTCTTCAATTGCCGAGGAGCATGGAGCCATCCGGCATGTCAAAACCGATCAAGGAACGATTACTGCCCGGACGTTGATCGACGCATCAGGCAGAGTGCGCCATCTGGCACGCCAGCTTGATGTTCCCTACCGATCGAGGTCGCCGAGGCTCATCGCGCGCTACGGTTATGTGAAGGGCAGTTGTCCGGTTCGTGACGAAGCACCGAAGATCTCGGGAGGCCGCGACGGATGGACATGGACTGCGAAGATACGAGACGGCCTCTACCAATGGACCCGCGTTGACTTCAACGACATGGCCAATGACAACTGGCTGCCGACTGAGTTTCAGGGCATGGCTCCTCTCTCCCGCACCCGAGGGGCAGATGTGACATGGCGCATAGCCGAACGCCTCGCTGGTCCCAATTGGTTCATGACGGGTGATGCGGCCGCCACGCTCGACCCGACGTCGTCGCGTGGCGTTCTCAAGTCCATCCTGACGGCGATGATGGCCGGGCACCTGGCAGACGCTACGATCGGAGGAAGGCTGACACCCCTTCAGGCTGCGTCTTCATATCATGATTGGCTGCTTGACTGGTTTGATAAGGACGTGAAGCAAATGAAGCAGTTCTACCACCTCTTGCAAGACGCTACGCCAGGCATGTCCATCGATGTGTGACCCCAGCACACTCGTCTTTCGTTTTCCGGCCACGATACATCGGCCTCGAGTGCTGCACTCAATTCAAGTGAGTGACTGGTATTGCGGACGTACCTGTCCGGACGCTTCGGCGGGTTTGGATCAAGCCCGTGCATTTTCTACAAAATTCGGCACATCGCAGGAAATTATGTTAGCTGTATTTATGATTTCGCCGACTAGTTCACGATCCAAGGGTTGGAACCCACTTGTGGCGGAAAGACCCGGTGCGGCATGGCGTTCGAATGCAGGAAGTTGTTCCCAGATGATTTGTGCTGGAGCCATGGCGGGTTGTAGATTGTTCCTAGCCCCCCGGAAGGTTGTGCGACGATGTCTCGAGCGATGAGCGTGTGGTGAGCGGTGAAGCGGAAGGGCGAAATACAATGTTGTTTCTTAAAGTAATTCAGCGCGCCGGACAGCTTTGTATAGACGACAAGGAGATCTCACTTATGTTTGACCGTTTGCTGTTCAAGGTTTTGTGCGCTGTCGTGATCGGCTTGGTAATGCTACCAATGCTTTTTCTTGTTACGGAAGTTAGAGCTGCTGTTGCCCCCGCAAAGGTGACGACAACGGTACTTTCGTCATCCGAAAATCCGCTGATAGCTGGAAACAAGACGACTATTACAGCGACGATAGACGGAGCGAATGGGACACCAACGGGAACAGTATATTTTTACTACAATGGGTCACTTCTGAGCACTGTTGCAGTTTCAAATGGTGAAGCTTCATTTGAAACCACTCTCAGTGTTGGCGAGAGCGATTTCACTGCCACATACAGTGGCGATACAGCCTTCCAGGGTAGTTTTTCGGAAATACTGAAACAGATTGTGAACAAGGCACCTACCAGCACTTTGCTGACGTTAAGTCCGGTAAGTCAGGACCCTAGCACCCTTGGACAGCCTGTTACCCTCGAAGCTACTATCACGTCTGAAGGCTACCCTCCCTACGGGAGAGTTGAGTTCTATGATGACACAACGCTCCTCGGATCGGTGTCTGTAACGGAGGCTAAAACGCCAGAGTACACAGTCGAATTTACGACGACGACATTGTCTACTGGTTCTCATACACTGACTGCCGTTTATATCGCTTCATATGGCCAAACCGAAGACAGTACGTCTCCGGTTCTGGAGCAGACGGTCTCCGCTGGCCCCCCAGAAGAGACGACAACGACGCTTTCGTCATCTGATAATCCGCAGATATCTGGAAACAAGACGACTATTACAGCGACGGTAAGTGGAGCAAATGGCCCCCCAACGGGAACAGTATATTTCTACTCCAACGGTGCATTTTTTCAGTCTGCCGCAGTTTCGAACAGTCAAGCTTCAATTGAAGCCGTTCTAAGTGTGGGCAAGATAGATTTCACGGCGACATACAGTGGCGATGCAAACTACCAGGGTAGTTTTTCGGCCCAACTGAATCAGACTGTGAACAAGGCTCCTACGAGCACATCGCTGACGTCAAGTCTGACCCCTAGCGTCCTTGGACAGCCTGTTACCCTCACAGCTTCTGTAACGTCTGATGGTCATCCGCCCTACGGCAGCGTTGGTTTCTATGATGGGGCAACACTTCTCGGATCGGTGGCTGCCGAGAGCCATTCCACAGTAGAATTTGCGACGACGAAGCTGTCCGTCGGTAGTCATTCACTGACCGCCGTTTACACAGCTTCATTTGATCCAACCAAAGATAGTACTATTCAAACCCAGGACAGTACGTCTCTGGTTCTGACGCAGACGATCTCCGCTGGTCCCGGAGAAACAACGACAACAGTCCTTTCGACATCCGTAGATCCGCCGATAGCTGGAAACAAGACGACCATTACTGCGACGGTATCCGGAGCAAATGGGACCCCAACGGGAACAGTTTATTTCTACTCCAACGGTGAATTTCTTCGATCTACTTCAGTTTCGAATGGTCAAGCTTTCATTGAAGCCGTTCTCAGTGTTGGCAATATAGCTTTCACGGCAACATATAGTGGCGATACAGCCTTCCAGGCTAGTCTGTCGGCAGAACTGAACCGGACTGTAACCACGGCTGCTACGAGCACATCGCTGACGTCAAGTCTAAACCCTAGCGCCGTAGGACAGCCCGTTAACCTCATAGCTTCTATCGTGTCTTCTGGTTACCCGCCCTTCGGGAGCGTTGGTTTCTATGAGGGGACCACGCTTCTCGGATCGTTTGAAACCTATGGCTTGTCCACAGTTACGTTCTCCACGACGACGCTGCCCATTGGGGGTCATTCGCTGAGAGCCGTTTACACCGCTTCATCTAATCCAAACCAAGGCAATACTATTCAAACCCAAAGCAGTACGTCTTCGGATCTGACGCAGACGGTTCTGACGAGTCAACAGTTGATTAGCTGGACTCAGGTTCTGTCCGGCTCTGTAGGACACACGCTCACGCTGACTGCAACGGCATCCACAGGCTTCGTGGTAACCTACGCCTCAAGTACACCGGGTACCTGCTCTGTGAGCGGAACAAGCCTCAGTCTGATCGGGGCTGGGCCGTGCACGGTCGTCGCCTCACAAGCCGGGAACGAAGACTACAACGCCGCACCAGACGTGCCAAAGACCTTCATTGTGGACAAGGGTTCGCAAACGATAGCGTGGAACCAGAGCCTGTCAGGAGCCGTTGAAGGTAGTATCACTCTGACGGCGACTGCTACGTCGAACCTGTCTGTTTCATATACAGGCACAACGAATATCTGCACGGTGACTGGTTCGACGTTGAACCTCATTGGCGCTGGTTCCTGCACGGTGACGGCAGCTCAAACGGGCGACCGCAACTACAATGCCGCGGCAGATGTGCCGAAGACGTTTTCGGTCGGCAAAGGCTCACAGACGATAGCCTGGACCCAGCCCCTTTCTGGTTCTGTCGGCGTCAGCATCCCTCTGACGGCCACCGCGTCTTCAAATCTACCTGTTTCATATACGGGAACAGCAAATATCTGCACGGTCAATGGCTCGACGTTGAGTTTGGTGGGCGCAGGGCTCTGCGCGGTGACGGCAAAGCAGACGGGAACACTTAACTACAACGCCTCTGTCGATGTTCCGCAGTCGTTTACGGTCGATAAGGGTTCACAAACGATTACTTGGAACCAGATACTATCTGGTTCTGTCGGGGGCAGCATCACGCTGACCGCCACCGCCACTTCAAGCCTGCCGGTTTCATATACGGGAACCGCGAATGTCTGCACGGTGAATGGGTCGACGTTGAGTTTGGTTGGAGTGGGGCTTTGCGCGGTGACGGCAAAGCAGGCGGGAACACTTAACTACAACGTCGCAGTCGATGTGCCTCAGTCGTTTACGGTCGCTAAAGGTTCACAAACGATTACGTGGAACCAGAGCCTGTCTGGTGCTATCGGGGACAACATCACACTGACGGCTACTGCGTCATCGAGCCTCACAGTTTTGTACACCGGAACGGCTGATATTTGCACAGTTAGTGGTAACATCCTGAGCCTCCTCGCGGCAGGTTCCTGTGTCGTAACTGCGAAGCAGGCCGGAGACATTAATTGGAACGCTGCTCCTGATGTCCAGAAGCGTTTCGCTGAGATTGGCCCTGGGATATCTGTTTCGCCGACGAGCCTGACCTTCGTGAGCCAGCCAATCAACACCACGAGTGCTGCCTCGGTGATCACGGTGACGAACTCGGGCACCACGAACCTATCGGTGACGGGTGTGGCGGTTACTGGGACAGATGCTTCCGCCTTCACTTCGACGAATGGCTGCACATTGGTAGCCCCCGGCGCGGTATGCACTATTTCCGCGACCTTCAAGCCGACGACCACCGGCTCTAAAGTAGCGAGCCTCAGCATCGCGACGAATGTTCCGAGTTCGCCTACTGTCGTCATCCTGTCGGGAACCGTCGGGGCTGCGGCGCCCATCGTTTCTATCACGCCTGCCAGCGTATCTTTCGGCAACCAGTTCATTAACACGGCCAGCGCGACCCAGACCCTGACCATCAAGAACATCGGCTCCGCCAGCATGACCATCAGCAGCATTGCGCTGTCTGGCACGAATGGCGCTGCCTTCACGAAGATCGGAACCTGCGCGACTATTGCAGCCAATGCGACCTGTTCGCAGATCTTGACGTTCACGCCCACTGCTACAGGGATGAATACGGCCACCCTCACGATTACCTCCGACGCCTACCAAAGCGCTTCGACGCCGGTTCAACTCACGGGTACTGGCATCGT
>CANJMQ010000097.1 GCA_947475225.1 Bradyrhizobiaceae bacterium | reverse complement strand
TATCTTATTGCCAGTGATAACCCGGCTGTCGCGCCGGAAACAATAGACCGAGTGGGTGCGCACAGCGACGAAGCCGCAAAAGCGGGCGTGGTGTTGGTGCTGGGTCGTGTGGCGCTGGCACTACAGAAACTTTAACTTTAGCGGGGCGATTGCAGTTCCACAAATCACTATCCGTGATCTGTGAAAATTGATTGCGATCTGGCTGATGGGTAGACTTGAATTGCCTGTCTGGAGATTTACGCTTTGTAGGCTGCCTGATGGCTGATGGTCTCCGTCGGGCGACTATCAGAAATCACGGTAGTGCCTTCAACGCACGACCGGCAACTCGCGCCAATGGGTCGTATAACGGGGTGAACGGTTTTCGGAACGCATCGCCCACCGCTGGGTGATTCCGGAAGCGGCGGTGCGCAATGTTCCTCGGCCCCACACTCGGTTTACCGCATCTAAAGCCAACATGACACGCGCAGATCGGGCGCGCGCTTGTGGGTCATCAAACAATGTTTCCTGGCGGATGCGTTTGTCTTGAAGTTCTATGAGCATCACACCGCATTTCTTGTAAGCGTAGCCATCACGAAAAATGCGCCGCAGTCCGTGCAGTGCGGCGGTGGTCAGTGCCCGTGTATCGTCACTCACGTCTGCCAGCGGCACGACCATGCCACCGTTGTACTGGGGGTCCGAATCCCGGAACCGGTTCGTTTGTATGAAAACGTATATTGCCCCAGCTACTGAATGCTGGGCCCGAAGCTTCTCAGCAGCCGCATGCACATGCCACGCGACCGCTTCACCGATAAGTTCAATGGTATGCATCATCGTGCCAAAGCTGCGGGAAGACATGATTTGTTGCTTTGAAGGCGCTACATCTTCCAATGCAAGGCACGATACGCCGCGAAGCTCGCTGACCGTCCGCTCCATCACCACGCCGAAATGTGCGCGTAGTCGTTTGATGTCGGCACTGACAAGGTCATGTACCGACTGGATCTTCAATTTGATGAGCCGCTCTGAAATACGTCTGCCGATGCCCCATACCTCGCCGACATCGATGCGCCTCATCCACTGATTGCGTTCATCCAGGGACATGGCAGCGACGTCACAGACGCCGTTGAATTCGTTGTTTTTCTTCGCGATATGATTGGCAAACTTTGCCAGTGTCTTGGTTTCGCCAATGCCCACACAGACCGGTAACCCCGTCCACTGCCGGACACGGTTGCGGATGATGTGTCCCATCGGCACCGTGCCACCGTAAAGATGGGCCGTGCGCTCGATGCGGATGAAACTTTCGTCGATGCTATACACCTCAATGTCAGGGGCCAAGTCGCGCATCACAGAAACAACGCGGTTACTCATGTCGCCGTAGAGGGTGTAATTGGATGACAGCGCTACGATGCCGTGCTTCTTCTCCAGGTCTTTGAGCTTGAACCACGGTGCGCCCATTTTTACGCCAAGCGCTTTCACTTCGTTGCTGCGCGCTACTGCGCAACCGTCATTATTGGACAGCACGACGACCGGCACCTGTTCCAGCCGTGGATTAAATACGCGCTCGCACGACACGTAGAAGTTGTTCACGTCCACCAAGGCAAACAGGGGCTGGTGTACATTCGTTGCACGGGGTGTTGTATCCGCGACGTTAGTCACGCCGGATAGCGCCGAACAACGCCGACAACGACGCCCCAGATTTCAAGTTGTGAATCCGCGGCTATTACGATCGGGGAGTAGGTCGGGTTCTCCGCGTGAAGTTCAATGCGATCACGTACTCGGTAAAGCCGCTTGATGGTGTATTCACCATCCACCACGGCGATCACGATGTGGTTGTGCTGCGGTTCGACGGAACGGTCAACCACTGCTTTGTCACCATCAACAATGCCGGCATCACGCATGGAGTTGCCCTGCACGCGAAACAGGAACGTCGCTGCTTTGTGCTGGATCAGGAACTCGTTCAGATCGAGGCCGTCCTCCATATAGTCCGTGGCAGGTGAGGGGAATCCGGCCGCCACCTTGTATAAGAACAAGGGCGCTTCGTGAACGCTTGGTTCCGGCGCCAGGCTCACCGGTGTTTGGTGTAAGGTGCGCATAACGATGTGGTTGTGGGAATTCATGCCAAAGTGTGGTCATTTCATAAGCTGACGTTATATACAGTATTCCGGCATTTTAACCGAGTCTCATGACGACCGCGCTTATTTCAAAATTCGTAAACAATTCAAGGTCTTGAAGCATGTGCGTTAATTTCACACCGGCTACGCCTACGTCCATTCAACGGATGACGGGGCTGGATGCGCCGGAGTATCGTCCGGAAACTTATCCCGGCTACGCGGCGCCCATCATCCGTGCGGTGGATGTGGACGCTGCCACCGTGACGCTGCGGGTGGATGCCGCGCTGTTTGGGTTGATACCGGCTTGGGCGAAAGACCGCTCGTTTGGTAAACGGACTTACAACGCGCGTAGCGAAACCGTCGCCGAAAAGCCGAGTTACCGGACGGCGTGGCGGCAGCGCAGGTTTTGTCTGATGCCGATGGAGCAGTTTTACGAGCCCTGCTGGGAGACAGGGCGGGCCGTGCGCTGGCGCATCCATCGCAAAGACCGCACACCGTTTGCCGTCGCGGGTATTTGGGAAAGCTGGGCTGACCGGTCGAGCGGCGAAATTGTGGAGTCGTTCTCGATGTTAACCATCAATGCTGATGGGCACGCTGTCATGGGGCGTTTTCACCGACCGGGCGACGAACGTCGCAGCTTGGTCGTGGTGCCGGCAGACAACTGGCATACATGGTTATCGGCCACGACCACCAATGCGCCTAGCCTGTTCAATACGATGGATGACAGTGCATTTGCTGCGGAGGCGGCGCCAACAAAACATGCACAAACCGAATTGCTTTAGCGATTTCGAGAAACGGTAAGACCGAGCCGACGGCCGGCTAGCTGATTTGAAAACGTTCGGATTTCATGTGACAGAAGGCGTGAGAATATGCGCACGGCGACGAGTTCTTCACGATCCACTCCAGATCTTTGGCAATCGCAATGCGGAGAGTCAGCTTGATGAAGTAGAGCAGTTCTCCAGATAATCTGCGTCACAGTCAAAATGTCGACCAAAGTCGCCTCTGGTGCACATCGACGAATAGGTCTGCTTTGTCGCTAATTGCTGACAGTGGCAGGGAGGTTTGCTGGGTGAAGAAGCGCGCGGACGAAGGCAACCGTTTGGCATGTAAAATCCCTCCGGCAGATCGATTAATTCGGTAATGGGATATAAGGAAGCACCTTGGACATCGAAATTTGGGACGGCGGACTACAAGAACAAGAAATCGAGGCGATAAACAAGATCAAGGCGGCGTTCGCGGATACTCTCCCTGCTGGTAAGTTTCAAGGAGGAGGAAACTCCCTACGGGACCAGCTTCAAAACAAGCTAGGTCGCCCCCAAAACCAAGCGTGGAAAGGTTATGCAGGGTTCAGGTTCGTCGATTCCAAGGGCAAGGAAGGTGAGTTTGATCTAGTTATCGCGACTCACTGCAACGTGATCATCGTTGAATTGAAAGATTGGAACCATGAACCTGTAACGGTTAACGGGGATGTCTGGTTCAAGGGCGACAAGAACATGGGACGTTCGCCCGTGAGTGTCACGAGAAACAAAAAATTCTTGCTGGATAATAAGCTTAAACGGCTTTCGCTTTACCAACAAGAAGTACCTGCCGCGAGTCTATTTCTTTGTCGTCATGACTGGAAATGCTGATTTTAGTCAGCTTCCTGAGGTCGACCTTCAACACACGATTTCCCTGAAAGAGTTCCTACGGTTCTCGGACAAAGGTAAGTTCAACGAATACTTCCGTCCGCACCGCGATTCGCAAGTCTTGAATCAAGACATTCCGGTCTTTGACGAGCTATTTCTGAAGGGCAATACAGCACCGAAGGCTCTGAAAATCGGAGGGTACACGGCGGTCGAGGAAATCTTCGAGCATCCGAAATTTGTATACAAAGAGTATCTGGCAAGTTCGGAAATCTCGAAGGGTACCGAGGCTCTGCTGCGGGTCTGGAACTTCAAGAAGGTCCAAGGCAACAAGGCTATTACCCCACAGGGCAGGGCTGAAATCGTATCTCGCGAGCGGGAGGTGCTGCAGTTCATCAACCACCAGAATCGCGACCTGTACAACCACTGCCTACGCTCGCTGACAAGCTTCGAAAAGGATGAGGTTACATCCCAGTACAGCGAGGTTTATGAGCTTCCTCCTGGGCATGTGAGGTTCAACGAATTCGTGGGTAAATATGGTCAGTCCTTTACCCAAAATGACCGACTAAACCTCACGAAGCTGCTCCTCGCGAAGTTCGGTGACCTGCATGAGATCAAAATTGCCCACCGAGACATTGCAGGCCATAGTCTGTGGTTGTCGCCGTCGAAGGAAATTGCTCTCTCCAATTTCATCTCCGCATACCACCAACCGATCGGAACGGTCGGTGATTATCGGAGCAGTCTTTCGGTAGGCGCTGTCGAGGTGAAGGAGATGTTGGATGGCTCAGCATCGACCCCTTTCCAGCAGGACGTGCATGCTCTTGGGCTTGTGGCGTGGCATCTGCTGACAGCTCAAAGAATGTCTCCAAAGAGCTTGGAGAACATTCAGAACGAGATGCTATCAAGCGATGAATGGTATGCAGGTGTTCTTCTTGATGCAGTGACAGGGAAATTCAAGGATGCATCGGCATTTTTCGATGCCTTGAAGCGTGCAGAACCGCAGGGCGAATCGATACCAACATTCGACGATTCTGAACTGGAAGCCTATCGCCACTCCATAAATCATACGCGCCAGTTTCCAGACGAGGGCGAGTTTCTGGTTTCGACTGATGATAAAGAGGTCTATGTCTCAGAGGAAAGGCTCGTCAAAGCTTGGTTGAATGTTGGCGGCAAGGGAGATGATTCGGTAAGCAATTTCCGCGTGCTTACTTTTTTGAAGCGCTTGGACAAGCTGGCGGCAGTAAATCCCACTTACCTGCCACGAATTCATGAATACGGACTCGCGGCAAGGTCCAGCAGTATGTACCTGGTGACCGACGTGGTTGAAGGTACGACGTGGGCTAATGCTGCAATCAATGAGTCGGACAAATTAGGCGTTATCGAGAAACTGACCGATGCCGTTGAGCATCTTCATGGACTCGGGATTTCGCACGGCGACCTTCATCCCCACAACGTGATGCTGGATAAGGAAAACGGCAATGTGTACCTGATAGATATTCCGGACTTTTCCCACAACACTGTCGAAGCCAGAAACCATCGATATAGCCCCGAGAATATCGACGGAAGCTCGTCCGAACAGCGGGATATCTTTGCGGTGCTCCGAATGTCTTGCGAATTGCTCACCTTGGAGTGGGGCGAGGAGTCCAAAATCTATCCGAGAGTGTCGGATGCGATTCAGTCGGAATTGAATGACGTCGAGTTCGGCTTCAAGGATTTGGGACGCTTCAGGAAGGCTATAACCTCCGCAGCAAAGGTGGAAGAGCAGAAGTTTGTCGAGATTCTTCTAAGTGGGATCGATGAACAGACTACGATTTTTCCGGATAACGGTCATCTCTTCGTCAAGGTTGAAGCGTCCAAGAAGGGTGAGAACGTCCTGTTGGTCACCTTTGCAGGCATTGGTGGAACGTTCTGCGCATTCTATGACAAGGAACAACGATACTTTGTCGGAGGGTTGCCCCCTCGAATCAGATCCGATGTCAATTTCAGGGTGGCAGAGGAAAGCCAATTTGAAATCAGCACGGCAATTCGCATCAAGCCAGGACGACCGGCTCAACTTTCCGGTTTGTCTGAACATCTTCGCGATGATGACGCGTTTCATCGTGTAATCGAGATGCTTCAGACGGTTCAGCCCGAAATTGATGAATCGGGGTTGAGCCAACAACTCAAGGATGTATTCGAAACGGCAGCAGCTTCCGTTGGGGAAGAACGTTCGGATATTTCGTTCGATATTTCGACACAGGCGCTTTGGCGGGCAATCCTCGCCACGGAGACCGAGTCAAGCCCGAACATCGAGTTGAATGGCGCCTCGATTAAGCCATCGGATACCGATTCCGAACTGATACTTCCATACGACGCGGACATCGATCCGCTTGGCGCTTTCGCAAGCACGAATGAAGTCGAGGCGCTTCTCATCGATCAGGATGGGGCGGAGAAAGTCATCGGCGAAGTCTTGCTAAAAAAATCAGCGTTGAACGAGGTCCGACTGAATAAAGTCCGTAGTTCTGCCTACGGTCTGAAGGATGGAGACCCTGTTTTCTTCCGGACGAAACAAGACAGGGCTTCATACCGCAAACGTAAGGCAGCGCTTGAAAGGCTGCTTGATAGGGAAGGCGTGTTGCCAGACCTACTCGATTTGTTCGACCCCGCTTGCAACAAGGATGCGACGGTTTTCAACATTTCGGTTACTGATGAGGACTTCGCCCGATACGACCGCGAAGACCAGCATGGAAACAAGATTAGCCTCAACGAGCAACAGCGTGAGGCATTCACTAAGCTGCTGAACTATGGACCTCTTTCGCTATTGCAAGGGCCGCCTGGAACAGGGAAGACGGAGTTCATTGCTGCATTCGTCCACTTTCTCGTGGAGAAGCTGGATGTGCGAAGAATTCTGCTGGTCAGCCAATCTCACGAGGCAGTCAACACGGCTGCGGAGCGTATAAGGAAGCACTGCGGAAGGTTGGGCACTTCACTGGAGGTCGTTAGGTTCAGCAACCGTGAAGGGGCGGTTTCGCATGGTCTGAAAGACGTCTACTCCCATGCCATTACTGCCGAAAGGCGCGAATTGTTTAACGCCGAATATCGCTACCGTGTCGCTGCTCTATCCGATGCTCTGGGTCTCGACGCTGAATTCATCTCCAAGGTCGTCGATGCGGAGCTGAAACTATTCAAGCAAATTGACCATCTCGAGTCCCTGCTCAAGAATTTTGAAAACATTGGTGACGATGAGGATATCAATGCCCTCAAACCGATAGTGGTCGAATTGGATGAGACTATCCGCACCAAGCTCCGCATGGACTACGGCATTGCTCTTCCCCAGGAAAGCAATGTTTCGGAAGCGAAGTCCATACTGTTTTCAAATCTCTGCTCTGAGTATGGCGTCCGACCAAATGAAGCCAGAAGAGTTCGGGCGTTGGCCAGGATATCTCGAGACATCCAGGACGCCCTGTCGGCGGAGAGGGTCAATTGCGACGAGTTCTATGCTCGTTCGAGACAACTCGTTACCGGCACATGCGTCGGTATCGGACAAGGGCATATCGGGATTCACGACAACATCTATGATTTTGTAATCATTGATGAGGCGGCTCGCTCGATGTCTAGCGAACTGGCGATTGCAATGCAGTCAGCAAAACGCGTCCTGCTGGTCGGCGACCATTTGCAATTGCCTCCCCTGTATTCCGATGCACACAAAGCGGCTCTCGCTCGCCGACTTGGCATCAACGACAAGCGCACCGAGTTTGATGAAGTATTGCGAAGCGACTTTGCGCGGGCTTTCAATTCGGAATATGGGAAGCAAACGAGCGCCACGCTGCTCACTCAGTATCGGATGGCTCCCCCCATCGGTAATCTGGTTTCCAAGACCTTCTACGACGGCAAGCTGAACAATGGACATCGGGCTATTCCCGATATCTATCGGGGTGCTCCGAACCCGCTTCGTTTCCCCGTAACTTGGCTCGACACATCATCGCTTGGCGGACATGCCAATCACCAGAGCGACCGTGGCGTCAGTATTTACAACCGTTGCGAGGCAGAGCAAGTCATCGATCTACTCAAGCAGATTTCCGAGAGCGGCCAATTCCTGACGGACCTTTCCAATCTTAAGGACAAAGATGATGCGCTGATCGGTGTCATCTGCATGTATGCCGAACAAAAGCGTTTGATTCGGCAGAAATTCAACCAGGGGATTTGGAGCGATGGCTTCAAGGCATTGGTGAAAATCGACACTGTCGATAGTTACCAAGGCAAAGAAAACCGAATCATCATCCTGAGTCTTACGCGTTCCGACAAGCAGAGGAGTCCCGGATTCCTGCGGACACCCAATCGAATAAACGTCGCGATGACCCGTGCAATGGATAGGTTGCTGGTTATCGGCAACGCGGAGATGTGGAAGACCCACAACAAAGATAAGCCTCTTGGGCAGGTGGTTTCCTATATGAGCAATATGGGCGAGGACGCCGGCTACAAGTTCATGTCCGCGCAATAGAACGAACTAAGGTGACGTCATTGGAAAACACAACGATTTATCACGAGATTGACTTCCTGTTGCCTGCGCAACGTTTTAACATCAACTTCTCGTACATCACCCAAAAGGGGCTGCCATTTGTTCGAGAATTCGTTCTTCGCCTGATCCACTTGGCACCGATGTCGATGTCGCAGGTTGCTACCTTCTTTGGCTTTACACGCAAGGAGGTCCAAGAAGCAATTGATGATCTCGTCGAACGCGGCGAACTTACGCTATCTGAAAGTGGGCGTCTAACGCTTACGGAGAAATCCAGCGGTTACTTCACCGACCTTGGTGAGGTTCCACGCCTATCGATGCTCCGAGACAGCACGGCTTACTTGTCTTTCGACCTCGCAACCTTCTCATGCCTTGGGAAAGACAACTCGTCGGAAAAATGGAAAGCGGGTCTTTCAATCAAGGTTGACGACGAAAACGCATTTCGCAGCGAGAAGCAGGTGGAAAAGCATTTCCAGCATCAGTTTCATGAAATCTTGCAGAGCGGATTTCTTTCCAGGTCGCTGACTCAGGATGAAAAGGATTCGCCAACTGTATACACCGTGAATTCGGTGAACAAGATTAAGCAGATGCCTCTCAGACTACCGGTCCAGTTCAAGGTCGACGCGGATGGCAGACGCGTCGAGTGGGAAGATTTCGAGAAGCTCAAAAGCTCAGACTACGTGCATGAGCGAATCTCGTTGGAGCTTGACCGCTTGGGAAGACCGAGCAATTTTGGGGAGATTGCGAAGGCGATGCTCGACATTGGGGATGGCGAGACGTTGAAGCTCTTCGACTCGAAGGGCAGTTCCGTCAGTCTGCAATTCTTCGAAGACTTAGCGAAGCTGGAATCCAATAGTCAGAAGAAGAGAACCACCTTTCTCGGACCGATCTATTCGTCGGCAAATTGGGAATTGCTCCAGAAACACATGGCCCCAATCATCAAGGTAAGGAGAGAAAGCAAGGCGGACGTGGGGCAAACCCCTTTTCTTTGGCTTGCACCCAGCGACCCATATTGGGGAAAGAGCAGCAATCTCCAGGTGAGACTCAGCGAGATTCTCAGCTTGGCAAGCACGAAAGAGAAGAGGCTCTATTCGCCGACCATCTATTTGCCTATCTCCGGACCAGATGACCAGAAGAGTGCCCGCCAGTGGAAATGGGAATTCGCCCCTAACACCGACAAGGTTCATGGGTTGATTGAGGGCTTCCTTGGCGGGAATGTTGAGGTGATGCACTTCGAAGGCGAGTTTGTGGTTGTCGTTTATCACGTGTCATTACCCGATTCTTACCCTGTCAGCCTCCCCATCGGATTCATCAGTGCCGACAAAGATGTCGTCTCGTCTGTTGAACGGCTGGTTAAGACATACCTAGAGGGCAGTTCTGGGTTTGAACGTCCTAACGACTGTGGATTGCTATCCCGTTTCGGGCGTAATGAATGATGAGGGTCAGAGTTGAGTTGTAAATTGTGTGAGCCCGTAGCGCTGCCCCACCGGGCACCGTAGCATTTTCAAACGCCTGTTCTGTGCTGAAATCCTGCTGCTAGGTGCGCGCCGGCTGAATGACCGCTAAGGCCGATTATGTAGATACCTCAATTATGTTGAGTTTCCAGAGGTAGATCGACGAAACCTGTATTTACGCTGCCTCTAAGGGATTTGCGGGCAGGCGAGGTGGTTCTGAGCTCTACATGTTGCCGCCGATTGAAAATGAATCGGTTTGTGAAGGTTGTGCCGACGTATCAGTGACCATCTCAGCAACTCGACAGACGCTGGTCAATGCGAGACCGGCACGGGTGGTCACTATGGGATCGGCGAACAACCATTACCGCTACTCGATAGACAACGGTCAACGCGGAATTGGCGGGAACAGGGCTGAAGATCATCTCTGCGTAGGCCTCGTGGAGACCCCGGCCTGCAACCTACACGTCGCGCCACAATTCAGCGGCATGGGCCAGCGCACCCCTCACAAAACGCTCCTTCGGGAACCCCTGGAGCATTTGTCGAATCTGTTTTAGTGCAGCTGCTTTGCCGTGGGCATTATCCGCGGCGTGGAGTGTGAGATCGTATGCAATCATCACGTCACCGGCGGTGGCTTCGTAGGCACGACCCGCGCAAATCCAATAAAGCGCCAGCAGGCCGCTATTGAACGCGAAGTGCGGCTCCGTTGTGGCGAAATCCTCCGCACTGCGCATCAAGGTCCGGTGATCCACCGGTGACCGCTGCGCCAATTTCAGCGCCAGGTCATAAAGTTTGGCGTCTTTGGCCGCTGCAAACCATTTTCCTTCCCCCCCGGGGGTGCTCGCGGCGAGATCCTTCAAAATAGCTTCGGGTTGCTTGTGCGGATATTTCCGGCATATCGCACGAAAGGTCGCGAGGTAGGTGCCAGCGCGGTTTGCCGCCAGCGCATAGCGCTGGTAGGCCTCATCGTACAACCCGGACGACAACAGGATGGCTTCGCAGGCTTCGGCAATCTGATCGGAAGGCTCATTCACACCCCGGGTTGCCTCTGCATACCGCAGGGCCTCAGGCTTCTTTCCCAAGCCAACCAGTGCTTTGACACCCCATTGGCGATAGGTCCAGAACGGATACGGACATTTCTCAAGCAGCGCCAGTAGCTGGTCATGTCTTCCCGCGGCCAGCAGGGCCGACAGGCACATCGTGGTGCCGTGGAAAAAACCGTGTTCGGCGGGGTAGCGGCTCCACATGCTCTCGACGGTTTCCGCCAGGCGATCTGCCCATTCGCCGGCAAGGTCAGGCGAGGCGCACAGTTCACCCCAGTAGTCGCCGAGGCACTCGATATACGGAATGCTATCTTCGGTATGGGCCTCATAAAGCTGCTCCAGCCATTTGCGTCGTGCAGCCTCGTCGGCCGGCGCCTTGGCAATGATGGGCACCAGGACATCAATGGCCCGATTGACGGCGCTGCCGATCGCACCCGATGAACTGTCAATGCGCTCAAGGGCGGGGGAGAGCTTGCTCAGGAGCAAAACCGCGCCTTCAGCGGCGAGCAGGGGATCTTTGCGGTTGACTGACTTGATTTCAGCAAGGGCTTCCCTGATGCGGGTCATTGCCGGATCGGATCGCCAGCCGAACGCACCCCGACGAAAGCGTGGGGCAAATGTCCAGGTGTGCTTGCTGGGGACTTTACGCATCGCCGGTTGACTCGATGCGATGGACCTGAACATCGAGTTCCAGGATGTCGCCGTTCGAAGCGCTGGCGTCGACCACGCGATGCAGCAATCCGTAGGCCACGCGCCACTGCTGCTGGCCGCACAGCAAAGTGACTGTCTTGTCATTCAGCCGCAAAATCTGTCCGCTGCGCTGTTGAAGGTTGCGATCCAGGAATCCAACCACATCACCGGTGGCGACCTCGTTGCGACCCAGTCCCTGTTTGGGCTTTTCGCGAATTTCCACGTCAGCCCCATCCAGGTTGATGGCGGCGTACGATATCAGCCAGTGTTTTTGCGTGGCAAGTTCAAGCACCACTGCCTGCTTGCGCCTAAGTTCCAGAACCTCCCCTTGCTCGGAACGATTGGCGGCGACGTGGAAATACTGGATCGCCTGGCCAACCCGCAGCCGCGACCGAACGGCATCCATCCAGCCCGGTTGATCAAGCACACGATCAATGGCGGCCCGCAGACGGTACAACTCAAAGGCAGAGGCGTTGTTGAGGCTGGCGATGGTGGCAGAGAAATTCATGGTTTATGGAAGGCAACATTTTTAAGTCGGAATAACGTGCTGACCGCACATATTACAGGTTGGCCGGTCGCACCGAAGCGGCGCTCATAACAGAACCCGGCGTTAAACCCTGGGTGGCGAAGCAGATTCGACCCATTTTATTGGGCGGCTTGCCTGTTATGCCCATGGTGTCACGCCGTTCTCGCGTTCAAGGCGACCGCTGTCGTCTATCACCGAAAACGCTGCTGCTAGGCTCACCGGCGTTCCTGTCGCCATATTGACTCCAAAAAGACAGGAAACTACACAGCCTATGCAAAAAGTACAAGCCCCTTATCATAGCCGTTCAGCTACCGGATTTTGATGCAATTGC
>CANJMQ010000096.1 GCA_947475225.1 Bradyrhizobiaceae bacterium | reverse complement strand
TTCGGCCTATGCTGCCGCTAAGGCTGGCATGTTGGGGATGACGCGCGCAGTTGCGATCGAAGTCGGATCCTTCGGAGTTACCGTCAATTGCGTAGGGCCTGGCTGGATTCAAACTGGCTCCAGTTCTAAGGCTGAGATCGTGGCCGGTCACCACACTCCTGTAGGACGCCCTGGTACGCCAGAGGAAGTCGGTCAGGTGGCGCTATTCCTGGCAAGTGAAGAAGCCAGCTATGTCACCGGGCAGATGATTGTCGTAGATGGTGGTAACATTATCCAGGAATACAAGGCGGGGGCTTGAAGAGGCCCAGCCCGAGCTAATCTGCTCCTGCAAACCAGTATTTGTTCGGGTCTTCGAGAAACAAATGTCCACCACGCGCGGCCGTATCCAAACCAGTTTTCAGCATAATCCTCAGAGTCATCCAAGAGCCTCGCAAGATGCTGCCAAAACGGATACGGACTAACGAATTTGGGAGGTTCAGAGCTTGGAGACACTTACAATGCATCCAGATCGGCTGTTCCCACCGGATCCTGACGTTCGCACAATTGCGCGCCGACTTTACGCCTCCGTATCAGACCTGCCAATTATTTCGCCGCACGGCCATACCGATCCAAGGTGGTTCGCGACTGATGACAGTTTCAGCGACCCCGCCGCGTTGTTCGTCACACCCGATCACTACGTGTTCCGGATGCTCTACTCTCAGGGAGTTCCGCTGGAGAGGCTGGGGATCAGGCGGCGGGATGGCGAGCGCGTGGAAGGCGACCCGCGTAAAATCTGGCGGGTCTTTGCCGAGCATTTCTATCTGTTCAGAGGAACCCCCACCCGCATGTGGCTCGAGCAGTCTCTGCACGACACGTTCGGCGTTCGGGAGCGGCTCACGACCGAAAGCGCGGACCGCATATACGACCAGGTCAGTGACCTCCTGGCGCGTCCGGCTTTTCGGCCGCGAGCGCTCTTCGATCGCTTCGGGATAGAGGTCATCGCGACGACCGACGGCGCCTTGGACGACCTCAGGTACCACGACGCCATACAACAGTCGGGCTGGAGCGGCCGCGTGGTTCCAACATACCGTCCCGACGCAGTGGTCGACCCAAGCCTCAGGGGATTCTCCGCCGACGTAGAGGCCTTCGTCACGACGACCGGGGCTGGAATGAACTGGAGCGGTTACCTCGAGGCCCATCGGTCCCGCCGTCACGACTTCAAGGCGCGCGGCGCCACCTCGAGCGATCACGGCCACCCCACTGCGCGGACAGCCAATCTAGACCGCGCCTCCGCCGAGAACCTGTTCAGTCGCGTCCTGAGGCCTGACGTCAGTGCCGAGGACGCGGAGTTGTTCCGGGCACAGGCTCTGACCGAGATGGCGCGCATGAGCCTCGACGACGGCCTCGTCATGCAGCTCCATCCGGGCTCCTACCGTAACCACAATCCAGCGCTGCTGTCTTTGTTCGGGCCCGATATCGGAGCCGATATACCCACCCAAACCGACTACGTTCACGCATTGAAGCCCCTGCTCGACGAACTGGGTAACGATCCGCGGCTCACCCTCATTCTATTCACGCTGGATGAGGCGGCCTACAGCCGGGAACTGGCGCCGCTTGCCGGCCACTACCGCGCTCTGCGCCTCGGCCCGGCGTGGTGGTTCTTCGACAGCCCGGACGGCATGCGCCGCTTCAGGGAGCTGACGACCGAGACCGCGGGCTTTTACAACACCGTAGGCTTCAACGACGACACGCGCGCCTACCTTTCCATTCCGGCCAGGCACGACATGGCCCGACGCTGCGACTGCTCCTTTCTCGCGACCCGGGTCGCCGAGCATCGTCTTGACGAAGCTGAGGCACAGGAGCTTGCCGCGGACCTCGCCTACGGTCTCGCGAAGCGGAGCTACAGGCTGTGACGGGAATCAGCCAACAACGTTGTGACGCGGGGGCCTCACGATGATGCGCCGCGTCAAAGCCAACTCGGCAACCGGTAGGAAGTTTTTCGGGATAGGTCGGGTTTTCTGCGTCGAATTTGGCGACCTATGTCTCCGGGGCGGTGGACCGTTCGAGAACCCCGGCCGGCAGGGCCTATCTCGGTGGTGCCTTGGCACCAACCGATAGTGTTGGTCCGCTCGCAGTTGGGTTCTGACTCAGCTGTGAGCCTTCGCAGCGGAACTGCCCCCGCAGAAAACCTGAGCATCCTGGACAACCTCAACGGCCTTGCCTGCAGCCCCTGAAAAGACAGGAGATTGCTTGCGCGACTTCCCCGGTTTCCAGACGAAAAGGGCCTGACTTGAATCCCGATAGCCCGAGACGACAAAGTAGGGTTTCGAGGAGGTGCCCGAGATCATCTTGTAGCACCAACTAGAATCTTGCATAGAGTTCAACCTTGCCTCGCCACATCTTTTGGAGAAAATTCATGTCGGCAAACTACAAGCTCGTCGCAGATAGGCTGTCCCGTGGTGAGACCATCATTCTGGACGGCGGAACGGGCACGGACATCCAAAGGCGCGGCGCACCGATGAGTGGCGAGACCTGGTGCGCCGAAGCCAACCTCACGCACCCTGAGATCGTCAAGGCGGTTCACCAAGATTATATCTCAGCAGGTGCCGACGTCATCACCGCAAATACCTTTGCCTCAAGTGCGCTTGTGTTCAACAATCTTGGGCGGGACCATGAGCTTTCGATGGTCGACAACGCAGCCGTCCGCCTGGCGAAGGAGGCGGCGAGCGGATCCATGGTTGCCGTGGCTGGCTCAATGTCAACGATGAGACCGATGTCCTTAGGTTCCGATCGCAACGATCTCTCGCTTGGCTGGACAGAGGCAGAGGCACGCCAATTGTTCCGCAACAAGGCCAGGATCCTCAAGGACGCCGGTGTTGACTTCATCATGATGGAACTCATGCGCGACACCGACTACGCCGTCTGGGCATGCGAGTCCGCGCTGGAGACGGGGCTTCCCGTCTGGATTGGCGTATCAACGGAACGAGACACCGCAGGGACTTTGCGCGGCTGGGGTCGAGCGGACTGCCGCTTTGAGGACATCGTGGCGGCTCTAGCCGCCTTGAAGCCTGACGCGATGTCAGTCATGCACTCCTCGCCCAACGATACCGATGAAGCGATTGCGGTCTTGAAACAATACTGGACTGGACCGATTGGGACTTATCCAGAATGTGGCTACTTCCAGTCTCCCGACTGGCTCTTCGTAGATGTCATTTCACCCGAAGGACTTCTCGATAAATCGCGCGACTGGCGAAGGCTGGGCGCATCCATCTTCGGCGGCTGTTGCGGCATTGGACCCGATCATATAGCCGTACTTGCCGAGGAATTGCGGTCGTTGTGATAAAGACAATCTGGCGAGACGTTCCTTGGTCTGTTCATATCTTTTCCTTGAGTGCTTCGTCGCGTGCCTTTCCATTGAAGGCGGATAAATCACCCCCTTCGCTGCCCTATTCGGCGGTTTCTGGATACGGCGTCAGCGCTGCTCCTCGCGCAAGCCCCGGACATGTCTGAGACATTCCGCACGCATCGGCACAAATACAAAAAAGCATATACTAGGAAAAAAATATTGGCTGGGGCGGGAGGGATCGAACCTCCGAATGGCGGAATCAAAATCCGCTGCCTTACCGCTTGGCGACGCCCCAGCAGGGGGACCCGTATAGCCAGCGGAACAGTGCTTGCCTAGCCCGAAAAGCATGGCTATAAGCCGCGCCGAGCCTATGACGGAGTGTAGCGCAGTCTGGTAGCGCACCTGCTTCGGGAGCAGGGGGTCGGAGGTTCGAATCCTCTCACTCCGACCAATGAAGACGGCGCGGGATCGTGCGGTTCCGCGCCGTTGTTTGTTACGGGATTGGACTCAGCGACGTCCGAGCAGCACCCATGCGGCGGGAAAGCCCAGCGCGGCCACGGCTGCCTTCACGACATCGCCCACCACGAAGGGCGTCAGCCCGTACTGGATGGCCTTCTCGAACCCGATGAAGCCCGACAGCCAGATCAATCCTGGCACATAAAGCACGGCTGCGCCCAGCAACATGGCAGCGAACATCTTGGGGACCGAACGGTCCCAGCCGCGCTCGGCAAGGTTGCCCACCGCCCAGGCCGCAGCGATAAAGCCAAGCACATAGCCGAAGCTCGCCAGCATGACACCTGACTTGAACTCAGCAAACACAGGAAGCCCGATGGC
This sequence comes from Bradyrhizobiaceae bacterium, assembly GCA_947475225.1. Classification (GTDB taxonomy): domain Bacteria; phylum Pseudomonadota; class Alphaproteobacteria; order Rhizobiales; family Aestuariivirgaceae; genus Aestuariivirga. Next base: position 8,809 of record CANJMQ010000096.1, on the reverse strand, counting down.
ACCCTCAAGCGCATAGAGCGCCAGAGTCGCGGCCCCGAGACGCGGGCCACAGGCGGCACCGATCATCAACACGGCCAGCGTCTGCAACGTCATTGGCACGGGCAGCATGGGCACGTTCACCTGCGCTGCGGCAGCGACGAGCAATGAGCCCAGCACGGCCAACGCGACATTCCAAGCAAGGCCAGCCTGGGGCCACAGGCGGTCAGAAAGAAGACTGGTATTCATGGCTGATCACCCCTACCCTGACCGAGAAACTTATTGGCATCGCTTATAGAGTCGGCCTCTTTGCGCCGCAACACCGTATGACGGACTTGCAGTTCGACCGCAGTTTTGAAGTGACGCCTGGCACTGCCGTTCAGGTCTCCCCCCTCGTCCGACGCGTGCTGGTGAACAATCCGAGCCCCTATACCTTCAAGGGCACCTCCACCTTCATCGTCGGCTCAGGCCAGGTGGCGGTAATCGACCCGGGACCGGACGACGCGGTACATCTCGCAGCCCTTCTCGACGCGGTGAGAGGAGAGACCGTCACACACATCCTCGTCACCCATTCGCACGCCGACCATTCGCCACTCGCCAGGCGCCTCAAGGCGGTGACGGGTGCCAAGACGCTTGCGTATGGCACAGTGGAAGCACCGTCTTCCTCCGGCCTGCGCCTCGATGCCTCAATCGACCATGATTTCGCGCCGGACATGACGCTCGCCGAGGGTGATGTTGTCAACGGGCCTAGCTGGACCCTGGAGGCGCTGTTCACACCCGGCCACATGTCGAACCACATGTGCTTCGCGCTGCAGGAGGAACAGGCACTGTTCGCAGGCGACCATGTGATGGCCTGGGCAACCAGCGTCATCGCGCCACCGGACGGCGACATGGGCCAGTATTTCGCATCGCTGCGCAAGCTGCTTGAGCGTGACGATCACGTCTACCACCCAGGCCACGGCCCCTCGAAGCGCGACCCGTTGCCGCTGGTTCGGAGTTACCTTGCGCATCGCCGCATGCGCGAGGAGGCGATCCGGGCGCGCGTCGCACAGGGTGCGAGAAGCGTGGGCGAGATCGTGGCATCGGTCTACGCCGATGTAGACCCAAAGCTACATGCCGCAGCAGCACTTTCCACCACCGCGCATCTTGACCACCTTGTCGCACAGGGAAAGCTACGCAAGGTTGACGGCATCTACGAGGCGACCTGAACCATGGCTCGCAAGACAGCAGACCAACTCCGCAGCGCGCGCTGGTTCGCGCCCGACGACCTGCGCGGCTTCGGCCACCGTTCACGGCTGATGCAGATGGGTTATGCCAAAGAGGACTGGGCGGGAAAGCCCGCGATCGCCATCATCAACACATGGTCCGGCATCAATCCCTGCCATGCGCATTTCCGCGAACGAGTGGAGGACGTGAAGCGCGGCATCTATCAAGCGGGAGGCTTTCCGATTGAACTTCCCGCGCTGTCGCTTGCCGAGAATTTCGTGAAGCCAACCACCATGCTCTATCGCAACCTGTTGGCCATGGAAGTGGAAGAGTTGATCCGCTCGCACCCTGTCGACGGCATCGTGCTCATGGGTGGCTGTGACAAAACCACACCGGGCCTCCTGATGGGAGCCACAAGCGCGGGCGTTCCTACAATCTACGTTCCCGCCGGACCGATGCTGCGTGGCAACTGGAATGGCAAGGTACTGGGCTCCGGCAGCGATGCCTGGAAGTTCTGGGACGAGCGGCGCGCTGGAAATATCTCGGATGCCGAATGGGCCGCAATTGAAGGTGGCATCGCGCGGAGCCATGGCCACTGTATGACCATGGGCACAGCCTCCACCATGACTGCGATTGCCGACGTCATCGGCATGACGCTGCCGGGGACCTCATCGATCCCGGCCGACGATGTGAACCACATGCGCATGTGCGCCTCCGCTGGGCGTCGTATCGTGGAGATGGTGTGGGAGGACTTGAAGCCGTCCGACATCATGACAGCGGCATCCTTCCACAACGCCATCCGCGTCGCCATGGCCATGGGGTGCTCCACCAATGCAGTGATACACGTGATCGCCATGGCGCGGCGGGCGGGACACCACATCACGCTCGATGATTTTGATGCGGCAAGCCGCATCGTACCGGTGCTTGCCAATGTGCGGCCAAGCGGCGACACCTACCTGATGGAGGATTTCTATTACGCCGGCGGACTCAAGGCGCTGATGACCGAAATGACATCACTTCTTGACCTCGACCAGATCACCGTGTCGGGGCGACGTTGGACGGAAGAGCTTGAAGGAGTGACGGTCCACAACGTGGACGTTATCCGTTCAATGAGCACCGCCATCTATGCCGAAGGCGCTCTCGCTGTTCTGAAAGGTAACCTCGCGCCGCGTGGCTGCGTCATCAAGCCCTCGGCTTGCGCGCCACATCTGCGCAAGCACGCGGGCCCCGCCATCGTCTTCGACGACTACCCATCGATGAAAGCAGTTGTCGACCGGGATGATTTTGACGTGACCCCCGACCACATCCTGCTTCTTCGCAACGCCGGTCCGATCGGGGGCCCGGGCATGCCGGAATGGGGCATGCTGCCCATTCCGAAGAAACTGGTAAAGCAGGGCGTGCGCGACATGCTGCGTATTTCCGATGCGCGTATGAGCGGCACGAGCTACGGCGCCTGCATCCTGCATGTCTCGCCCGAATCTTACGTGGGCGGGCCGCTGGCGCTGGTGCGGACTGGGGACATCATTGCAATCGACGTTGCGAACCGCTCGATCACGTTGGAAGTGGCAGAGGAGGAACTGCAGCGGCGTAGATCTCATCTGAAGCCTCCCGCTCCGCGCTTCGAGCGCGGCTACGGCTTCATGTTTGCCCAGCACATCGGACAGGCGGACGATGGTTGCGACTTCGATTTCCTTAGGACCGATTTTGGTGGCCCCACGGACGAACCAGCGATCTTCTAGGTGCCAGGAAAAGCGTAACCTTTGAACCGTGTGCGGAGTTCCAATTTAGAGATCTTGCCCGTAGCGGTGTGCGGAATTTCATCGACGAAGGCCACGTCGTCCGGCATCCACCACTTGACGATCTTTCCATCGAGGTGGCGCAGCACGTCATCGCGCGATATGGCTGAACCCTGGCGACGGACGACCACGAGCAGCGGGCGCTCGTCCCAACGCGGGTGTGGCAGGCCGATGGCGGCGGCCTCGTGAACGCCGGGGCAGCCCAGTGCAATGTTCTCAAGCTCGATCGAGGAAATCCATTCGCCGCCGGACTTGATCACATCCTTGGCGCGATCGGTAATCTGCATATAGCCATGGGGGTCGATGGTGGCGACATCGCCGGTGTCAAACCAGCCCTCGGCATCGAAGGCATTCACACCGTCGCCCTTGTAGTAGCTGCGGGCGATAGCGGGGCCTTTCACTTTTAACCGGCCGAATGTCGTGCCATCATGCGGCAGCGCGTTGCCTCCATCATCAGTGATCTTCATATCCACCATGAAGGGCGGACGGCCCTGCTTCAGCTTCACCGTCCACCAGTCTTCAGCAGAGAGCGAATTCGTCTGGCCGGTGGGCACGCCGAGTGAACCGATTGGGCTCATCTCCGTCATTCCCCAGGCATGTATCACATCGCTGCCATAGGTCTCGACGAAAGCTTTCATGATCGATTCAGGACAGGCCGAGCCGCCGATCACAACGCGGTTCAGTTGCGGTAGCCGGAGATCCGGATTCTGTTCGAGATATTGCAGCAACATCAGCCACACGGTGGGCACCGCAGCAGTGATGGTGACGCAGCCCTCGGTGAGCATCTCGTAGATCGAAGCGCCGTCGAGTTTCGGGCCCGGCATTACCAGTGCTGCGCCGCCAATGGGCGCGGAGAAGGCAAGCGACCAAGCATTGGCGTGGAACATTGGCACGACCGGCATGGCCACGTCGATGCTCTTGATTGCCATGGCATCGCCCAGCGCGCACATCATGCCGTGCAGAACGTTGGAACGGTGGGAATAAAGAACGCCCTTCGGGTGACCCGTGGTGCCGCTGGTATAGCACATCCCGCAGGCCGTGTTCTCGTCGAACTCCGGCCAGGCGTATGCCTCGTCACCGCTTGCGATCAGTGTTTCATAACAGATGGGATTACGCAGCGTGGTGTTCGGCATATGGGCTTCATCTGTTAGGATGATGAAGCCCTTCACATGAGGGATCTGATCCTGCAGCTTTTCAAGCAGCGGCACGAAAGTGAGGTCAGTGAAGATCCACTGGTCCTCAGCATGGTTCACGATATAGGCGATTTGGTCGGTGAACAGCCGCGGGTTCAGTGTGTGGACGATGCCGCCCATGCCCATCACGCCATACCAGATCTCGAGATGCCGCCAGGTATTCCACGCCATGGTTGCGATGACCGAGCCCATGGAAAGCCCCAGCCGCGCTTCGCAGGCCGAGGCCAGTGCACGTGAGCGCCTGCTCACAGTGGCATAGTCGGTGCGATGCAGCGGGCCTTCGACGGAGCGCGAGAGAATTGGGCGCGTGCCATGCCATCGCGCCGCGTGATCAAGCACGCGGTGAACGAGCAGCGGAAACTCCTGCATCAGACCGCGCATGGCGTCATGTTCCCCTTGACGCAACTGTACCGTCAAAAAATCTTGACCGCCAGATGACGTAGCTTCGTGTTTAGGTAAGCTGCTAGTCCCCTTTGTTCCTCTTCGCCACTTCGCAGGAGCATAGAACAGGGGAACTCATGGGCGCGGATCGATGGGCGTGATGGGCCCGAGGCCAAGAACCTTTTCGATGAAGCGGGCACCGGCCAGCAATTTCGCCTCGCCGCGCCCCGGTGCCACGATTTGCAGGCCCACCGGGAGGTGGTCTGCCGTGAAGCCACAAGGGATGGAAATGGCGGGGCTCGCCGTTAACGTGATGGCGTGGACAATCATCAGCCAGTCCACATAGGTGTCGAGCTTCACGCCGTCACATGCCGTCACATAGCGCTGCTCCACCGGGAAGGGCGGAACGATGGTGGTGGGGCACAGGAGCAAGTCATAAGTGTCAAAGAAGGACCTCATGCGCCTGAACATGTCACCCCGCTGCGCCTCGGCGCGGGCGATTTCCACCGCGGTCAGGGTCAGGCCCTTCTCGATGTTCCAGACCACCTCCGGCTTCAGCAGGCTGCGGTGAGAATCCAGCAGCGGCTTCATGTTGGCATAGGACAGCGCCCGCAGTGTCTGGGCACATTCGCGCGTTTCACGAAGATCGGGGTGGGCCTCCTCGACGACGACGCCTTCGGCTTCGAGTTTGCGGGCGGAGGCCATGACGAGCCCTGCCACACGGGGATCAACCGGCGGAAGCCCGAGATCACGCGACACCGCCACCCGCTTCGGCTTCCAACCCGAACGCGCGGCTTTGAGGTAGGAGGTGCCGTCAGAGGGAAGCGACAGTGGGTCCGCAGGCTCCTCGCCAACCATTGCGTCGAACAGCAGCGCCACGTCTTCCACATTACGGGCCATGGGGCCTTCGACACCCAGCGTCGAGTCGATCTTCGAGAACACCGACGCCGCAACCCGGCCCGGTGACGGCCGCATGCCGACCACACCGCAGAAGCTCGCCGGATTGCGCAGCGAGCCGCCGAGGTCGGAACCATGCGCCACCCAGGCCATGCCAGTGGCCAGCGCGACTGCCGCCCCGCCAGAGGAGCCGGACGCTGAAAGGGCGGTGTTCCAAGGGTTGCGAGTTACGCCGAAAACCTCATTGAAAGTATGGGCGCCAGCTCCGAATTCCGGGGTGTTGGACATGGCGTAAATGACCCCGCCGTTGTCCTCCAAATGAGTGACCACCAGATCGGACGTCTCCGCAACCCGGTTCTTGAAGATGGGCGAACCCTGAGTGCAGCGCACTCCGGCCACATCGGTCAAGTCCTTGATCGGCACCGGTAGCCCAGCAAGCGCACCGCGCTCGGAGACCGGCCTGTCCATCAGCACCCGGGCATGCTTGCGGGCCCGGTCGAAACACAGGGTGGGAAGGGCGTTTACCGGCCCGTTGACCTCCCCCACCCGACGTTCGAGCGCATCGAGGCAGTCGAGCGGGGTGATGTCACCCTGCCTCAAGCCATCGACGATTTGGGTGGCAGTCATCCGGATCAGGTCAGCCATGAAAATCCCCCTCTACGGATATGGATGAAATCCGTTTGCCGCCACCCCGTCAACGGGCGTAAAAGCCGCCCAGCCATTCATAAACATATCCTCAGGAGAGCATCATGAACGCACCGGTCGCAGCCCCAGGCAGCAACAAGCAGTGGGTGGAGCGCCGCGCCAAGGCCGTTTCCCGCGGCATCAGCGCGGGCGCCCCGGTCATTGCTGCACGCGCCGAGAACTCTGAAATCTGGGACATCGAGGGCAACCGCTACATCGATTTTGGCGGCGGCATCGCCGTGGTCAACACCGGTCACCGCCACCCACTGGTCATGAAGCGCGTCTACGAGCAGCTCGAGGCCTTCACCCACACCTGCGCAATGGTGATGCCCTATGCCCCCTTCATCGAGGTTTGCGAAAAGCTAAATGCCGTGGCCCCGATATCCGGCGAGAAGAAATCGGCCCTCGTCACCACCGGTGCCGAGGCCGTCGAGAACGCCGTGAAGTTCGCCCGCGCCTATACCGGCCGCTCCGACATCATCGCGTTCAACGGCGGGTTCCACGGCCGCACGCTGCTGGGCATGACGCTTACGGGCAAGGTCGTTCCCTACAAGGCCAAGTTCGGCCCCATGGCGCCAGGCGTATGGCACGTGCCCTTCCCCGTGGCGCACAAGGGCGTCACCATCGATGACACGATGCATGCCATCGAATGGCTGTTCAAGGCCGACGTCGAGCCCCAGCGCGTGGCCGCCATCATCATCGAACCCGTGCAGGGCGAGGGCGGCTTCTACGTGGCGCCGAAGGAACTGATGTTGAAGCTCCGGAAACTGTGCGACGACCACGGCATCCTGCTGATCGCCGACGAGATCCAGTCCGGATTCGGACGCACCGGCAAGTTCTTCGCCATGGAACATTATGGCGTGGAGCCGGACCTGCTGACGGCGGCGAAATCGCTGGCCGGCGGGTTCCCGCTCGCCGCGGTCGTCGGCCGCGCCAAAATCATGGACGCGCCAGAGCCCGGCGGCATCGGCGGCACCTATGCCGGCAATCCCGTGGCCTGTGCAGCTGCACTGGGCGTTTTCGAGGCCTTCGAGCAGGAAGGCCTGCTGGAGAAGGCCGAGAAGCAGGGCCAAATCGTCATGGAGCGCATGAAGGCGATCAAGTCCAAGGGCAAGGGCATGCCGATCGGCGACGTGCGCGGCCTCGGCGCCATGTGCGCCTTCGAGCTTGTCACACAGCATGGCGGCAACGAACCGGATGCGGCCGGCGCCAAGGCGCTAGCGGCCAAGTGCATGGAACGCGGCCTGCTCATCCTCACCTGTGGCGTCTACGCCGACACGGTACGCATGCTGACCCCGCTCACCGCGTCGGAAATGGTGTTAAAGGAAGGCCTCGACATTCTCGAGAGCGCCATCCTCGGCAACTGATTTCACTTTCGAAAACATCGGAAGCGCCGGGCTCACGTCCGGCGTTTTTGCTCTGTTGGCAGCTCTGGCGGAGTAACTTGGATCTCACGAACATGTGAGAAGCAGCGTCCCAACGCCCGCAATCCGCCGTGCTCTCCGAAGCGTTAAAAGCTCAGTGTAGGCAACAACGCTCGAGAAGCGTCATGGCCGAGCACGCCTTTGACGGTTTTCACATCCAATGGAGAATTTCATGCACAAGATCCTTCTTGCGGCTACGGCTGCGCTTTGCCTCGGTGCGGCTTCGGCCTCCGCCGCCAACGTCGTCGAAACCGCCCAAGCTGCCGGCAGCTTCAAGACGCTGATCGCCGCCGCGCAGGCCGCAGGCCTTGCCGACGCGCTCGCAACCACCAAGAATATCACCGTCTTCGCACCCACCGACGAAGCCTTCGCCAAGCTGCCGGCCGGCTCCGTCGAGATGCTATTGAAGCCTGAGAACAAAGACAAGCTGGTTGCCATCCTTACCTATCACGTACTGCCGCGCGAGTTGACCTCCAACGAAATGCTGTCAGGCCCATTCCACGTACGCACGCTCAAAGCTAAGCCAGACCGTACTCTTGCCATCACCAAGAATGCCAGCGGCGTGACGGTGGACAACGCGAAGGTCATCAAGGCTGACATCATGACGGACAACGGTGTCATCCACGTCATCGACACCGTGCTGCTGCCGAGCAAGTAATGAGATAGGCCGACACTCCGTCTGATGCCAGGGTGTTGACAACAATGTTCAGCCCTTCGGCATGGCCGGTTCGGCATAGCAATAAGAAATGAGAAAGGGCGCGGACGTTACCGTCCGCGCCCTTCGCATTCATTTCGGCAGGGACGATCAGTCGCCCTGCGGCGCCTCTTCACCGCCCTCGGCGGCCTGCTTCTTCGAGATATCCTCACCGGTGACCTGGTCGACCTGCTTCATCGACAGGCGCACCTTGCCGCGGTTGTCGAAGCCGAGGAGCTTCACCTTCACAGTGTCACCCTCGTTGACGACGTCCGAGACCTTGTTCACGCGTTTCGAGGCAAGCTCCGAAACATGTACGAGGCCGTCGCGGGCGCCGAAGAAGTTCACGAAGGCGCCGAAGTCGACGACCTTGACGACCTTGCCGTCATAGATTTCGCCAACTTCCGGCTCCATGACGATGGACTTGATCCACTTGACGGCCGCCTCGATTGCGGTGCCCGAAGACGAAGCGACCTTGACGGTGCCATCGTCCTGGATGTCGATCTTGGCGCCGGTCTTTTCCACGATCTCGCGGATGACCTTGCCGCCCGTGCCGAT
>CANJMQ010000095.1 GCA_947475225.1 Bradyrhizobiaceae bacterium | reverse complement strand
CAAGCATCTGCCGGTGCTCAAGGCCGCCCTTCAAAACCATCGTAACTGTCAAACCGCCACCCCGGGGGTTGACCTCCTCGCTGATGCCGCATAACTTTTAACCAGCGACGCCAGCCTTGGCAATTTCAACAGAGTTCGGGACATCCCCCAATAATCCTGAAAAAGTCGATAGGGGCGTGCTTGATAGATGCGATTGCTATGAGCTGGAAATTCCACCTGCCAATGCTCTGGTGGCGCGAGCGCAAGCTATTTGTAAAGCGGAGGGCGTCAAGATCAGCGACGCTGTGCTACAGCAGATGATAGCTGATGTAGGCGGCAGTTTGCGTGGTACGATCAAGGGGCTTGAAAAGCTCGTGTTAGACGCCAGACAATAACGTTTACTACATCTGGAATGATTGGGGTGCGAGAAATCGCACCCTTTTTTATTTCAGCCAACTAGTTCAAGCACGAGCAAGCGTCGCTTTTCGTTACGGTTGAAACAAGAGCGCACCAAGTCGCTTAGACCATGGCCTTGTCATTGAGGTGATCGCAGGACTTAAAGAACGCTTGGACCGGGGAACATACATCGAGCGGGAAACACCAGCCCCTGCCATGCAGGTACTCAAAGTCCTTAACTCGCTGCTATTTCAATAGGTTGCCATCGAATTGAAAAAGATTGCGCAGATATTTTTTTGATCGTACGCTCTCTTTTTGGATTTTCACGCGGCAGGGTTGATTGTGGCTAAGCGCTTTCTGAAACGGCTTATGTGTTCTGCAGCTCTCATTGCCGCCCTTGGCAGTTCAGCTCTCGCGGCAACGATGAATTACATTGGCATATGGTCCGGCACAAAAGCCTACGCGATTGGGAATGTCGTTGTTTATAATAACCAAGTTTACTACGCTTTAGCAGCAAGCACCAACGTCATTCCGATCCCAACGGCTAGCCAGTGGAAGCTCGTCGGCACCAATGGGATGGATTACAAAGGTACGTGGACCACGACCACGACGTATCAGGTCGGATCGGTGGTGAACTATAACAGCCAAAACTACTATTCCCTCCTAGCCACTAATCTTAACAAGAACCCGGAGACACAGACCACATACTGGGTCTTGGTTGGAACGAATGGTAACACCATAAGATCAGGTGCCGGTGCGCCCCTGTCCACACAAGGTGTTGTTGGTGATTTTTGGATCGATACGACCAACAGAGTTATTTACGGGCCTAAGATCTCATCCGGGTGGCCGCTCCTAGGTACAGCAATGATTGGTGCCCAAGGAGCCAAGGGAGATGCCGGTGTTAGCGGCGCTACAGGCCCACAAGGGCAGCAAGGCGTAGCAGGTGCAACAGGCACTCAGGGTGCAACCGGTGCTGCGGGTACAGCAGGTGCTCCGGGTACAACAGGTGCCGCTGGACTTGGATACGGCTCCACTACCTCAACCAGTTCAATTGCCATAGCAAACAGCGTCGTGAGGGTTTTTGCGGTTAACGCAGTTGGGGCATATTCTGTTGGAAGCCGTGTTCGCGTTAAATCTACCGCCACGCCAGCGAACTACTTAGAAGGAGCTATCACGGCAATTTCCGGAACGAATGTCTCAGTTGAAGCGGATACCATCGGGGGTACTGGTACCTTTGCCGCGTGGACATTTAGTTTGGCTGGCAACGTTGGGCTACAAGGGGCGACAGGTGCAACGGGCTCCGCTGGGGCTACGGGGGCAACTGGACCGCAAGGGGTAGCGGGTCCTCAAGGTCCACAAGGTGGCGCAGGTGCAACTGGTGCTGCTGGATCGCAGGGTCCGATAGGACTTCAAGGTGTTCAGGGCGTCAAAGGTGACAAAGGTGATGTTGGGCCTAATCCACCCCCAACCGCGTCGCTGACTGTGAATTGCAACAGTGGTGGAAAAATTCAAGCGGCGATTGACGCAGTTCCGGCAGGTACTCAAGCAACAATTTCTATAACTGGCAACTGTTCTGAAAACATTGTCATTCCTCCAGCCAAAAACATTATCATTTCAGGTAATAGTAATTCTTCGCTTTTGCCGCTTGATGCCTCCAAGCCTGTCGTTACGGTACGAGGACGGGTAGCTCTAGAGCAATTAACGATTGCCAATTCTACGGGTTCAAACCAGTCTATCATCAAGGTCAGATCGGGATGGATGGCGCTAACAGGTTCATCTGTCACGGGAAGCAACAATATCGGATTTCTTGTGAGTATTGATGGGGTCTCTTATGGGGAGATTAATAATAGTAATATTTCAGGAGGTCGTTGGGCTGGCGTAAGTGTGAATGGCGGTAGCGATCTCCAGATTTCTGCATCGAATGATGACCTTGCCGGGCCTGATGGCTTTAAGACTACGCTTTCTTCACCAATTGGGTGTGGTGGCGGCACCATTGGTATGTGGGCATTGGGTGCTGGTGAAGGAGAAGTTGATGTAACTGGTGGCGTGTGGGCGGAAAATTGCAACATTGGAATTGGCGGAGGCACAACAAACAAGGGGGTGAAGTTAATAAATACCCGTTTTGACTCATGGAATAGCCGAATTATGCTTAGTGATGTTGATTCCGTGAATACTACGTTCAGTTTTGACCAAAGCCAAATGATTGTACGCGGATCGTCATTCACGCGAAGCGGTGATTCGCCCATCGTTTACGCCAGGACGGGAACCACGGTGACTTTTGATGATAGAGCGTTATCAAACCTTTCAGGCATTGATGCCGGGCGTCTGTTTGAATGTAATATGGATTCGAAAGTCTACATTCTTCCGGGCTCAATAGACCTACCGATTGATTTTTTGTTGACAGACGTAGAAGCGATGAATCTCGGGTGCGTTTCTACTAATACTAATTTTTAAAATGTCGAAGCGTATTTCTTAAGATACCTATTGGTGCGAGCTATGCGGATTCTGCTCTATCAGCTTGCAAGCGCTGGTAGATACATCATTTAATTCCTATTTTACTCTAACATCGGCAGCATCTATTGATATCATCGACGGAAATTGGGTGGCCATCTGCAGAAACTCCAGGTTCTTCTCGCCTCAATAATGATCAAAAGCGTACAACTCGCGACTACGACTCAGAGTTTTGATAACCATTTTATCCATGTTGTTCGGTTGGCCGGTATTCACACAATCTCCACCGCTGCTCGCAGTTGATGTTCACCTACTTCAATATAGCGTTGCGTGGTGGAGATGTTCTTGTGTCCAGCCAGCGCCGCAAGCACTCGCACATTTACGCCTTTATGGGCTAAGCCAGTTAGGAAGCTGCGGCGACCACTGTGACTGCTGGCGTTGCTCAATCCAGCCTGCTTGTAGAACCTACCAAAAACTTGGACGAGACTGTTGGGCGACATGGCCTTTCCCCACTTGCTGACGAACAGCGGCTGTTCACCATTCCTGTTCAGCGTCCTCGCATATATCCGCAGCTCTTCCTGCGCTTGTGCGTTCAGCAGCACCGTTCGCGCTTCGCCGCCCTTTGTCTGATGCCTCGTCAGCCTGATCTGCGCCTTCACGCTGCCATCTGCTTCGTAGACATCGCAGACACGCAGCGCGGCTATTTCTCCCACACGCATGCCAGCTAGGTAACTCAGCATGAACATGGCCCTGTCGCGCTTGCTGTAGCTGCGCTTGGCGATTGCCCCAAGCACCCGCTTAATGTCCTTGTCGTTCAAAACCTGCGCTTGCTTCATCTCCGCTGCCCTCAACATAATGTTTTCGCAGTAACAGCATGTTGTCTTACCCAAGCATGGGCAACCTGAAAGACAGCAGCACTATCCTATTGAATTTCAATGCTTTAGCGGGCTGGATAAGACAATGCTGTTTATGTTATCCAAGCGGGCTAGATCTACCCCCGCACGTTGCAAAGCTGAGTGACGTCTCCCTTATGGCTCGATAACGCAGACATGGGTAATCACCCATAAATCCAAAAATTATGAGAAAAATAGTTTTTATTCTTGGCTAGCAAAACAGGCGTTTGGAGTGTACGCAAAGATGTCCTCGAGGTTTCAGGGCATCGCGCCTAACTCTGGCATCATACGCCATTGGGTCACGCCAACTCGAGTGTTTGTCTACGCTAATCTATACCCCCAAAGGAGATACCTAATGGCTGACGTAGTCTATCGCTTTCCTGCTCCCGGATCTGAGCCGATCACCGCCGATCTCGACGGCTGGAAGAAGGTCGAAGGCAATCCCACGATGAAGACGTGGATCCAGCATACCTCAGCGGACGGCGGCGTGATTAGCGGTACTTGGGAGGCGACCCCCGGCACCTACCATGCTACATACGCGGCGTATGAATTCGTCCACCTGATCGAAGGACAGATCACCATCACCCCGGAGGGAGGATCTTCCGTTACCATGAAGCCCGGCGATGCGTTCACGGTAGAGCCCGGCTTTAGCGGTACCTGGAAGATTGAGAAGCCAGTCAAGAAACACTTCTGCATCAAGCTGAAGTAATCGGCCGGAACGATATCCAGCAAGAGGAGGCTCATCGGACCACCCCGGTGGGCTTCTATTCCTCTTTTTTGTGATTGCACCCTGCGCAAAACCTGCGCAGTGCTTATTTTTAAATCCGAACTAATTGATTTATAACGCAATAAATTATAAACATGGTAGTACAAGCACTGCCACGGGGCGTATGCTTAGCCTCTCACAACACAGCCAATGAAGACGTGAACCGCCTTCCAGGGCGGTTCATTTTTTCTGGCATGCCGTCAGCTGGCGCCCAGCGCCGCGAGGAAGCGCTGCTTGATCACGGCGGTGGCTGTCACGTCGGTAAGCTTGATCGTGTCCTGGGTAGCCATCAGCGGGCCGAGGTCCGGGATGGCCAGATAGGCCGCAAGCTTCGCCAGTTCAGCATCGGTCTTGCCAACCAGGTCCTCATAGGCCAGTTCATGGGCGGTGATGGAAAAGTCCTGCAGCAGGCTCCGCCAGGCATATTCCTCGGACAGCTGGCGACTCATGATCTGGCCGAGGAGCGGTATGTCCGCGTCGGAGAATTCCATGCGGGCGCGGCCAGCGAGTGTGGTGTCGCTGGTGTTCCACAGGTCGGTCTTGTTGGCGATCAGTTCCGAAACCGCCTGCAGTATCTTGTCGCGGCGATAGATGAGAACATGCCTGTCAAAACCCTTCACGAAGCTCACGCCGTTGCCCATGCCGATCTGCTTGCCGCCAAAGACGTGGTAGAACTGGTTGAAATGCAGCTTCATGCCGAACACGCCATTGGCCGAGGTGTTGGCGGAGACCACGTCTGTGTAATAGGCCAGCATGCTCTGCTTGGTCTGCTCGGGGCTGCCGCGCTCGGCGAGATTGTCGAGGTGGAAATACTCCTTCAATCTGCCTGCTCTTCCGGTGGCATTGAGGGCCGCGGCAAGCATGGTGCTTCCCGTTCTCGGGCTGGAAAGGATCAGGTATTTCATCGTAATGCCGGGTTCCAGGCTAACTTGAGCAGCCCGAACTTAAGATCGCGCAACGCAAAAAGCCACCGGGGTTTTAACAGGGCGCGCCATGCCAGCTCACGCCGCGCTGGTATAGCCCACGGAGCCCATCATGCCGGAGTTCATGTGATAGACATGGTGGCAGTGGAAGGGCCATGAGCCCGGGTTATCGGCATCGAAGACGATGGTGACCGATTGCATCGGCGGCACCAGGACCACATCGCGCAACGCGCCGTCGATCACATTGCCGCCGAGCGCCACGACCTTGAAATAGTGGCCGTGCAGATGCATCGGATGCGCCATGCCAGTCATGTTGTGCATCATCACCGCGATGCGCTCGCCCTGACGCATGGTAAACAGCGGCTGGGCGGGGTCCGCCTCGCCGTTGAGGCCCCAGACATAGCCCTTCTCGCCGCCTGACAGCATCAGCATCTCGGTGCGGTTGACGGGCTCCTGCGGCAGCCTGGCGACGGGTCGGTAGAGAAGTTCCTGCGCAAGATCGAGGGCGGACGTCATGTCGCCCTCATTCGCCAGCTTCGGAACGGCAGCGCCCTTGGTAGCAAGCACGATGCCGGTGCGCGCCGTGACGCCTTCTGGGCGGAAGAGAACGGGGAAGGCACCACCCTCCGCCGGAATCTTGAGGCGGATGTCGGCGCGCTGCGCCATGGCGATGGGAAACAGGCTGCCCTTCATCGGGTAGATGGCATTGCCATCGACCGCGATGAGCTCGCCTTCGACGGCACCGAGGTCGATCCACATGTTGGAGGCCGCGGCTGCGTTGATGATGCGCAGGCGCAGCGTGCTGCCCTTCTCGACGGACACCACCTCCGGGTCATCCAGCGTGCGATCATTGGCGAGATAGGCGTCGAAGACGATGTCGTTCAGCATGGCCGCGCCGCCCATCATGCCGGTCAAGCCCTGCATCAAGCCGCCGCCAGAACCCGACGCGTCGATCTGCGAATGGTCCATGCCCTGCATCATGTGCCCGGCATGGGCACCGCCGCCACCCTGCAGCTCGGCCAGAATTTCCTGCGGATTGCGGAAGGTGAAGTCATGCAGCATCACCACATGCTCCTGGTCGTCGAAGACCGGCTGCTTCACCTCGTTGACGATCAGCGGTGCTGCGAGCAGCTGCTGCTCCTGCAGCCCGACGTGCGAGTGCATCCAATGCGTGCCGGCGCGCGTGTTGGCGAAATCATAATCCTTCGTTTCGCCAGGCGGGATCGCCGGCTGGCCGTACATGGCCACGCCATCCTGCCCGAAGGGCGGCGTAAGGCCATGCCAATGGATGATAGTGTCGGTGTCCGTGTCGTTCCTGACGCGCACCCGGAAGTGCTCGCCGAACATCATCGAGAGGCCGGGCTTTCCGTCAGGCCCGGTGATGCCATAGACGGTGGCGGGCTTGCCCTTCACCTCGAGCACCCGTTTCGACACGGTGAGGAGTTTCGGTTCGGCCTCGGCAAATGCAAGGCGCGGCAGTCCCATGAGGGATGTGCCGGCAAGTCCGGCGAGAAGGAGGTCGCGGCGGTTCATGTCCGTCCCAATTCGTTGTTCACTCCTTTGTGAGGGAGATTTGCGGCAGGAAGCGGGCGGGCGTCAAACGGCTAGAGGTTGCGGCCGATCCCGAGGAACTTCTCGCGCCGCTGGGTACGCAGAGCGTCCGGCGACACGCCGTTGAGGCTCTTCAGCGCCCTGCCGATGGCCTCGCCGGTGACGGCAATGGCTTCATTCGAGGCGCGATGTGCGCCGCCCCTGGGCTCCGGGATGATCTCGTCGATGACACCGAGCTTCTTCAGGTCCTGCGCGGTGATCTTCATGGCCGCCGCCGCATCCTTGGCGCGCGCCGCATCGCGCCACAGAATGGAGGCAGCACCTTCCGGCGAGATCACGCTGTAGATGGCGTGTTCGAGCATCATCACCACGTTTGCAGTCGCAATGGCGATGGCGCCGCCCGATCCGCCCTCGCCGATCACCACCGAAACAGTGGGAACGCCGAGCGACAGGCAGCAGTCGGTGGAGCGCGCAATGGCCTCCGCCTGGCCGCGCTCCTCGGCGTCGATGCCGGGATAGGCGCCGGCAGTATCGACGAAGGAGATGACGGGAAGACCGAAACGGTCAGCCAGTTCCATCAACCGCACGGCCTTGCGGTAACCCTCGGGCCTGGCCATGCCGAAATTGCGTCTCAGGCGCGAAGCCGTGTCGTTACCCTTTTCCTGGCCCAGCACCATGACGGGCTGGCCCTGGAAGCGGCCGAGGCCACCGATCACGGCGAAATCCTCGGCAAACTTGCGGTCGCCCGCCATCGGCGAGAATTCGGTGATGAGTTGGCCGAGGTAGTCGACGGCGTGCGGGCGCTCCGGGTGGCGGGCAACCTGCGCCTTCTGCCAAGGTTCGAGATTGGCGTAAAGGTCGGTCAGCTGCTTCGACGCCTTCTTCTCAAGGCCCTTCACCTCATCGGTAATCGACACGGTCTTGTCGCCGGTGGGCAGCGCGCGGAGTTCCGCGATCTTGCCTTCCAGTTCGGCGAGCGGGGCTTCGAAATCGAGATAGGTCGGCATTGGGCCTCGAAACGGGTCAGGGTTGGCGCGGAAACTGGCCGCGTGGCGTCCGGAAGTCAACTTTTCTTGGCAAGCGGATGGTGGGTCTCCACCACCTCACGCAGGCGCTCGGCCTGCACATGGGTATAAATCTGAGTCGTGGAAATGTCAGCGTGGCCAAGCATTTGCTGGACGGCGCGGAGATCTGCCCCGCCCTCCAGCAGGTGGCTCGCGAAGCCGTGGCGCAGCACGTGGGGCGAGAGTTTTGCAGCGTCGAGCCCTGCCTCACGGCCCAGGGCCTTGAGTTCGAGCGCGAAATGCTGCCGCGTCAGGTGTCCGGCGGCACCGGACGACGGGAACAGCCACCTCGACCCCGCCACTCCGGATTTCCGCAGGGCTAAAAGATAATCCCTGAGGGCATCCCGCGCCGTGGCCGAAACGGGCACCAGCCGCTCGCGGCCGCCCTTGCCCTTGACGAGGATGAAATCGCGCTCCGCACTGGCTGCCTGGGCGGTGAGGCCGACGAGTTCCGAAACGCGCAGCCCCGTCGCATAGAGGAGTTCGATCAGGCACTGGAGCCGCAGGGCCTTGAGCAGTTGCTTGTCCTGCACAACCTTGACGCGCGCCCGCGCGGCCTCAGCCAGCGCGTTGACGTCCTCCTGCGAGATCATCTTGGGCAATGGCCTTGCGGCGCGCGGGCTGTCGATGGCGGTGGCGGGATTGTCCTTGGCGAGACCATCGCCATGCAGGAAGCGGTGGAACTGGCGGATGGCAGACAGCTTGCGCGCCGCCGAGGAGCGGGCGAGGCCGAGGCTCTCCAGCGTTTCGAGGTGCCTGCGGATGTCGTCGGGTCCTGCCCCCTTCAGGTCTGCAACACCTTGCGAGTAGGCCTCGAGATCACGGCGATAGGCGGCGAGCGTGTTCTGGGATGCGCCGCGTTCGGCCGCCATCATTTCGAGGAAACGGTCGATCAACCGCTGGGCGACATTATTTGCCACGCAGCTTCTCGCTCGGCAGCGACTTGACGATTTCGGTCTGCTCCGGCGGGAAATGCGACAACGCCCAAGCGCTGCCATAAACCGCCCCGCCGAGAAACGCCAAAACCAGCACGAACTTGACCGTATCGGGCATCAACCACCACCAGAAGCGGTCAGTGTAGCGGTTCGCATCCGCTTCGGAAAGGCTTTGCGGTGGTTGACCTCGCGCGATAGAACCGCCCAAGTGTTAGGGAGACCGGATGGCACGCCGTTCGATTGCAAAGGAGGCCGAATTGGTCCGGCAGCGGCTGGGGCAACGCCCGATCGTGCTCGTCGGGCTGATGGGCGCTGGCAAGACGAGCGTCGGGCGCAGGCTTGCGGAGAAGCTATCGATCCCCTTCATCGATGCTGACCATGAGATCGAGGCGGCAGCCGGCAAATCCATCAAGGAAATCTTCGCCGATCATGGCGAGCCCTATTTCCGTGAGGGCGAGCGCCGGGTCATCCAGCGTTTGATCGGCAATGGCGCGCAGGTACTGGCCACGGGCGGCGGCGCCTACATGAACGACGAGACCCGCGAGCGCATTCAGGAGAGCGGCATTTCGGTGTGGCTCAGGGCGGCGCTGCCGATCCTGATGAAGCGGGTGATGAAGCGGCAAGACCGGCCGCTGCTGCAGAACGAGAACCCCGAAGCGGTGATGCGCGGGCTGATCGACACGCGCTATCCGGTCTATGGGCTGGCCGACGTAACTGTCGACAGCCGCGACGTGCAGCACGGCCAGATGGTGAATGACGTGATCCGTGCCCTCGCGCAGTGGGACGGCTGGGACAAGAAGAAGACCAAAGATGACTGACATCAATGCCGCCGAACGCCGCGAAAACGTGCCCGTGGCGCTGGGCGACCGCAGCTACGATATCCACATTGGCGAGGGGCTGCTGGCCAAGGCCGGCGAGGTGGTGGCGCCCTTCCTGAAGCGCCCGATCACCGCCATCGTGACGGATGAGAACGTGGCCAAGGCCCATCTCGCGACACTCGAGCGCGCGCTCGCCGCAAAAGGCATCCGCTCCACCGCCATCGTCATGCCGCCGGGCGAGAAGACCAAGAGCTACCAGCACCTGGCCGAACTCTGCGACAAGCTGCTGGGTGCCGGCATCGAACGGCGCGACCGCATCATCGCCTTCGGCGGCGGCGTGATCGGTGACCTCGCGGGTTTCGCTGCGGCGATCCTCAGGCGCGGCGTGGACTTCATCCAGATCCCGACCACACTGCTGTCGCAAGTGGACTCGTCCGTCGGCGGCAAGACCGGCATCAACTCTGCCCATGGCAAGAACCTGATCGGCGCCTTCCACCAACCGCTCGCGGTGATCACCGACATTTCGCTGCTCGACACGCTGCCCAGGCGCGAACTTGCAGCAGGCTATGCCGAAGTCGCGAAATACGGCTTGCTGGGCGATGCCGGCTTCTTCGAATGGCTGGAGGGCTCCGCCCCCGCCATCATGCGTGGCGATTCACAGGCGCGCATCCATGCCATCCGCAAATCCTGCGAGGCCAAGGCGCAGATCGTCGCCGAGGATGAGCACGAAACCGGCGTGCGCGCGCTGCTCAACCTCGGCCACACCTTCGGCCATGCACTCGAATCCGCCACTGGCTATTCACAGCGACTGCTGCATGGCGAGGGCGTATCGATCGGCATGGTGCAGGCCTTCCGCTTCTCCGAGCGGCAGAATCTCTGCGCGCCCGGTACCGCGGAGCGCGTGGCCAGGCACCTGAAGGGCGTGGGTCTGCCCATCCATGCCTCGCAGATCCCCGGCGAGCTTCCGCCGCCTGCGACACTCCTCGAGATCATGCGGCAGGACAAGAAGGCGCAGGGCGGCAAGCTCGCCTTCATCCTAGCGCGTGGCATCGGCGAGGCCTTCATCGCGAAGGATGTGCCCGAGCACGACGTGCTCAACTTCCTCACGGAGGATCTCCGCCAGCGATGAGTTCCGGCTCCGGACTGATCGGCGGCGCACTCGTCGCCCTGCTCCTCCTTTGCGCCTTCGCGGCCGCCGTTCGCGCCGCGCTGTGGAACGCTTCGCGCACCCGGCTCGGGGAAGTGCGGAGGCGCGGCATACGCGGCGGCGCGGCGGCGCTTGACCTGCTGGCCGACGAGGACCGCACCATGGGGGCGCTGGCGCTCGCCAAATTGCTGGCAACAGGGCTTGCCGGTGGCCTTGGCGCAGTCCTGCTGTTCCATCATTTGCCTCCACTGCAGGCAAGCCTCGCGGCCATCGGGCTGTTTGTTGTCTTCGCCTTCTTCGGCCTCGTGCTGCCCGATGCCTATGCCGCACGGCGTGCGGACCGCGCAGCGGTGGTGCTCTCGGGCCCGGCGCGGGCTTTGGTCGCGATGCTGGGCCCGGCCGCCGCGGCTCTGGAGGCGCTGGCGCGCGGGTTGCTTCTGCTCACCGGCAGCAATGGCGTGGATGAGACCCACACCATGCATGAAGAACTGCGCGAAGCCATCGACCTTCACGTGAAAGACGGCACGGTGGTCAAGAACGACCGCGACATGCTGTCGGGCATCCTTGCAATGCAGGACCTCGAAGTCTCCGACATCATGGTCCACCGCACCAAGATGACCATGCTCGACATCGAGGATGACCCGAAGGAGATCGTCAACACTGTCCTGAAGAGCGGGCACACCCGCATTCCGGTGTGGAAGGACACGCCGGACAATATCATCGGCGTGCTGCATGCCAAGAACCTCTTCTCGGCACTTCAAAAGCACAATGGTGATGCCACGAAGGTCGACATCGATGACATATTACTGCCACCGTGGTTCGTGCCGGATACCCGCGCCATCCCCGATCAGCTCAACGCATTCCTGAAGCGCAAGAGCCACTTCGCCATCGTGGTCGATGAATATGGCGAGGTGCAAGGTCTGGTGACGCTCGAGGACATCATCGAGGAGATCGTCGGCGACATCAAGGACGAGCACGATGCGGTGGCGACCGGTGTGCGGCCAAAGCCCGACGGCTCATATCTTGTCGATGGTTCCGTGGCGATCCGCGACCTCAACCGCGCCTTCGACTGGACGCTGCCCGACGAGGAAGCCAATACCATCGCCGGCCTCGTCATCCACGAGGCACGCATGATCCCGGAGGTGGGACAGGCCTTCGTGTTCCACGGCTTTCGCTTCGAAATCCTCAAGAAGCGCCGTCACCAGATCACCGCGATGCGCATGTCGCCGGTGAAGCGCGAGGGTGAGGCTGTTCAGGGAACCGAGGACTGAATCGCCAGCGCATGGACGCGCTCTTTCAGTTCCTCCGCCAGCGCCGCATTGACCATCCTGTGCTGCTCGACGCGGGACTTGCCGCGGAAGGCCTCCGCCACGATGACCACGCGGAAATGGCTCTCGCCATCGGACCTGGAGCCGGAATGGCCGGCATGGTGGTGGGATTCGTCGATGACCTGAAGCGCCGCCGGCATGAAACCTTGCGTCAGCTTCATGGTGATTCTTTGGCCAACGGGGCCCAGTTTCGGGTCAGCTGTCATTCTGTCTCTCCTGGGCAGGCAAAGCTTGCTTGGCAGCGCCTCTATCACCATAATCAACCGCGATGAAGCTCGATTCAAAATACTTCGACAAGATCCGCGTGAAACCGTCTTCCGACAAGAAGAAGGCGGCAGAGGCCGTGCCCCAATGCGAATGGCCGGATTGCCCGCGGCCGGGCCCGCACAAGGCGCCCATGGGCCGCGGACATGAGGGCAAGTTCTACAATTACTGCACAGCGCACGTGCAGGAGTACAACAAGTCCTACAACTACTTCACGGGCATGAAGGACGACGACGTGCAGGAGTTCCAGAGGAACGCCCGCCTCGGCGAGCGTCCGACCTGGAAACTGGGTCAGAATGCCACGCCAAACGCCTCTGCCGTGCGCCGACGAGGGGCCCAACTGCGCGACGACCCCTTCGGCCTCGCCGCCAAGGCGGCCAAGGCACCGGGCCGCCACCCGTCCGGACGGGCGCTGCGCTCGACCGAACTCAAGGCCCTGCAAGCGCTGGGTCTGGACGATACGGCCACGCCCGATCAGGTGAAGAGCCAGTACAAGACCCTGGTGAAGCGCCTGCACCCGGACGCCAACAATGGCAGCCGGGCCAATGAAGATACGCTGAAAGCAGTGATCCAGGCCTATGATCACCTGCGTTCAAGTGGGTTCTGCTAAGCAGCGCAAAGCCTTGCCCGGCAGGGCCTGACCGTCTAAAACCCGCCCGCGTAACCCCGGAACATGAAGATCCCCTGACATGAATGCGAAGGCCACTGCAGAGGCGAATGGCATGCCCGACACCAAGGCGTCGGTGAAGCAGCTCTTCGGCTTCGACACCACCAT